>NZ_AP024745.1:442500-747500 GCF_019704555.1 Actinoplanes sp. L3-i22 | reverse complement strand
CCGGCTGTTCCAGAGCACGGCCTTGGCGATCGCCACGGTCTGGCGCTGACCACCGGAGAGGCTGGCGACCAGCTGGCGCAGCGACTTGACGGTGCGCACCGAGAGGCTGGCCAGGGTCTCGCCGGCCATCTGCTCCATGGTCGGCTCGTCCAGGACGATGCCGCGGACCTTCTCCCGGCCGAGGAACATGTTCTGGACGATGTCCAGGTTGTCGCAGAGCGCGAGGTCCTGGTACACGACCTCGATGCCGAGATCGGCGGCCTCGCGGGGACTGTGGATGGCGACCTGCTTGCCGTCGAAAGTCACCGTGCCCGCGTCGATCGTGTAGATGCCACTGATGCACTTGACCAGCGTCGACTTGCCGGCGCCGTTGTCACCGACGAGGGCGGTCACCTCGCCGGGGTAGACGTTCAGTTCGACATCGTGCAGGACCTGTACGGGACCGAAGCTCTTGTCGATCCCGCGCAGCTCCAAAAGGGGTGTCGCGGCCACGGGTGTTTCTCCTTCGTTCGGTGACCGGCCGTTCGGGGCCCGCCGGAACCGACTCAGGCGCCGCCCACGCGAAGGTGCGTGAGCGGCGCCGTCGCCGGTTCAAGCGGTGAAGCTGGGCTGGATCAGCTGATGCCGGCAGCGGTGCAGGCCGCGGCGTAGGCAGCGGTGCACAGCTCGGCCTTGGTCACGAAGCCGTCGTCGACGACCGTCTTGACGTTCGCCTTGGTGATCGCCTCCGGCTTGAGCAGCACGGCCGGGACGGTGGCCTTCGACTCGGTGTCGGTGACCGTGCCGGTGGCGGTGGTCGGCGTCTCGCTCTTGGCCAGGGCGACCGCGAGTCCGGCGGCCGCGTCGGCCTCCTTCTTGATCGCCTTGTAGACCGTCATGCACTGGTCACCGGCGAGGATGTTCTGCAGACCCTGAACGGTGGCGTCCTGGCCGGTGACCGGGACCTTGCCGTTCAGCTTGTTCTTCTTCAGCACCTCGATCGCGGCGTTGCCGAGGCCGTCGTTCGCGGCGAGCACGCCGGCGATCTTCGGGTCCTTGGTCAGCTGCTGCTCGAAGATCGTGCCGCCCTTGGCGTTGTCCCAGTCCGGAACCGCGTCGTCCGGGCCCTTGGTGTAGTCGCCCGAGTCGAACTTCGGCTGGAGGACGGAGACCGCACCCTCCTTGAACAGGGTGGCGTTGTTGTCGGTCGGCGAGCCGTTCAGGAACGACACCACCGGCTTGGTCGCCTTGGCCGCGGTCAGGCAGTCGATCAGGCCCTGACCCTGCAGCTTGCCGACCTCGACGTTGTCGAAGGAGACGTAGTAGTTCGCACCGCCACCCAGCGTCAGACGGTCGTAGTCGATCGTCGCGATGCCGGCCTTCTTGGCGTTGTCCAGCACGTTCTTGCCGGTGCCGGAGTCCAGGTTGACGATCATGAGGACCTTGACGCCCTCCTGGATCATCCCGTCGGCGATGGTCTGGAAGGAGGCCTTGTCGCCCTGGGCGTTCTTGATGTCCGCCTCGACGCCCGCGGCCTTGAACGCCTCGGTCAGGTACTTGAGGTCCGCCGTCTCCCAACGAGCCGAGCTCTTGGTGTCGGGCAGGATCACGCCAACCTTGCCCGCCTTGGTGGCGGTACCGGCAGAAGAACCGGTGTCGGCAGCCTTGTCGTCGCCACAGGCAGCCATGCTTCCGGTGGCCAGGAGGCCGACCGCGGCAAGGGCGAACAGTCCCTTACGCATTCCATATGTCCTTTCGGGGGGTAAATCCGGGGCCTTATTCGGATTTGTCAGGGGTGGTGCGTGCCTGGGAGTGTCGCTCCCCTGGGCGCCGATGGATCAGGAACCGGTTTGTTGTGCCCGGCAACGTATTCCGATGGTGGCCTGGAACACAAGGCACTGCGGAGATCTATCTCGTAACGCTGGATAACAATCCAGCAACACAGCCGCGCTGGAAGGCACACCAAAGGCCGCTGTGTGTAACTGGGCGTAACACCACGCATCCACCGAACGACATCCCCGGCTACCTTCGCCGGGCCCGGGTGTCAGGTTCTGATCACCGCAACGGTCGCGCTGGTCAACCGGATCAGGTCGGCCGGCGCCAGGGAGACCTGCAGACCGCGGCGTCCCGCGGAGACATACATCAGGTCCAGTTCCCGCGCCGACTCGTCGATCACTGTGGGCAGTTGCCTACGCTGGCCCAGCGGACTGATGCCGCCGCGCACGTAGCCACTGCTCCGCTCGGCGGCGGCACGGTCGGCGAGGGCGGCACGCTTGCCACCCGCGGCGTGTGCCAGCGCCTTCAGATCGAGATCACCGGTGACCGGCACGACGCCGACCACGAGACGCCCGTCGACCTCGGCGACGAGCGTCTTGAACAGCCGTTCCGGCGCTACTCCGAGGGCCGCCGCGACCAGGGCGCCGTAGTTCGGCGCGTCCGGGGACACCTCGTACGGATGCAAGGTGTGTGGCACCTTCTCCGCGTTCAGCAGCACAGTGGCCGGGGTACCGGCCGCCTTCTTCGGCATGCGCCGCACGGTACTCCGGGAGTGATCTCCACCTCACCCCGATTCGGACACGTTGCGACGTGCCGGTTACGTTCCGGCTCAGGAATGCGCCGTCAACAGCACGGTCGGCGCGCCGTCGACCCTGGTCAGAACCAATCCCGCGGCAAGCGGTCCGCTCAGCTTCAGGTCCTTGCGCAATTGATCCGGTACGAGCGCGGACCCGCGCTTGCGGATCTCCAGCGTCCCCACCCCGCGGTCGCGGAGCAGCGCCCGCAGCCGCTTCAGCGAGAACGGCAGCACGTCGGTCACCGCCAGCCGCCGGGCGAACGGGGTGTCCACCGGATCGTCGGTGTAGACGTACGCGATCTCCGGGTCGCCCAGCCGCCCGCCGATCGCCGCCGCGAACTCGGCGACCAGGTGCGACCGGACCACGGCCGGGTCCGGGTCGTAGAACCAGGCGCCGACCGGCCCGACCGGGGCCCGTTGCAGACCCGAACCGGTGAGTTCGCCGACCCCGACCAGGGTCGCCCGGCGGGGCGCCGACGCCAGCGGGCCGCACCAGAAGGCCGCCTCGACCAGGTCCCCGCCGACGCTCACCCACTCCCCCTCGGCGCCCGGTGGCAACAGCCCGTGGTCGATGCCCGGGGCCAGCTTGAGGACCGTGCGCGGGACCCGCTCGGCCAGGCCGGCGACGAAGTCCCAGGGCGGCGAGTACGACTTCGGGTCGAACACCCGGCCCCGCCCGGCCTGTCGCCGCGCCGGGTCGGCGAACACCGCGTCGAACCGCTCCACGTCGACCGTGGTCGCGTCCGCGCAGGTCACCGTGATCCGGTCGGCCAGCCCCGCGGCCTGGGCGTTCGCGGCGGCGAGCGCGGCAGTGCCGGGGTCGGCCTCCACCGCGTACACCGAGATCCCCAGGCGGGCCGCGGCCAGCGCGTCGGAGCCCAGCCCGCAGCCCAGATCGGCGAGGGTCGCGGCGCCGGAGGCGGCGAGCCGGGCGGCCCGGCGCTCCGCGACCACCGCGCGGGTGGCCTGTTCCAGGCCGGGCCGGGTGAAGAACATTCGGGTGGCGTCCGGGCCGAACTTCACCGCCGCCCGGCGGCGCAAACTAGCCTGGGTGAGAGCGGCAGCGGCCAGCTCCGCGCCGAAGCCCCGGGCCCGAAGGGCCGAGGCCGCGGCGAGCGGCTCGCCGTCGCCGACCTCAGCCGCCGCGGCCAGGGCATCCGCCCCTTCCGGGGTCTGCAGCAGAGCAAGGAGTTCAGGGGTCACACCAGGCATTCTCCCCGGCGTGACAGGCTGGCACTCTGGTTGACGGAGTGCTAGTTCCGGCATAATCTCCGATTAGCACTCTCAACATGAGGGTGCCAGCGCCCGGGCCCGTCCCGGACGCTAGGCACCAGGCGGACCGGCACCCGCGACGACGGCCCCGCCCGGTGGCATGAGGCATTGACCGGTCTGATTCCAGGCCGGCGAAACCTGTACCCAGGAGGGTATGCCCGTGACTACCGCGACCAAGGTTGCGATCAAGCCGCTCGAGGACCGCATCGTGGTCCAGGCGAACGAGGCTGAGACCACGACCGCTTCCGGCATCGTGATCCCCGACACCGCCAAGGAGAAGCCGCAGGAGGGCACCGTCCTCGCTGTCGGCCCCGGCCGGATCGACGACAAGGGCAACCGCGTCCCGCTCGACGTCAATGTCGGCGACGTGGTCCTCTACTCGAAGTACGGCGGCACCGAGGTCAAGTACGCCGGTGAGGAGTACCTGGTGCTCTCCGCCCGCGACGTCCTCGCGGTCATCGAGAAGTAAGACCTAACCGACTGTGCAGACGCCCTGTTCCGGCAACTTCGGGGCAGGGCGTCGGCGCGTGAAGGGACCTATACATGGCGAAGATTCTCAGCTTCTCTGACGACGCCCGGCACCTGCTGGAGCACGGCGTCAACACGCTCGCCGACACGGTCAAGGTCACTCTCGGCCCGCGCGGCCGCAACGTCGTCCTGGACAAGAAGTTCGGCGCGCCGACGATCACCAACGATGGCGTGACCATCGCCAAGGAGATCGAGCTCTCCGACCCGTACGAGAACCTCGGCGCCCAGCTCGTCAAGGAGGTGGCGACGAAGACCAACGACGTCGCCGGCGACGGGACGACCACGGCGACCGTTCTCGCCCAGGCGCTGGTCCGCGAGGGCCTGCGCAACGTGACCGCGGGTGCCAACCCGATCGGTCTCAAGCGCGGCATGGACCAGGCCGCCGAGGCCGTCTCCAAGGCGCTGCTGGCGAAGGCCGTCGGGGTCGACGACCACAAGGCGATCGCCAACGTGGCCGCCATCTCGGCGCAGGACACCACGATCGGCGAGCTGATCGCCGAGGCGATGGACCGGGTCGGCCGCGACGGTGTGCTCACCGTCGAGGAGGGCTCGGCGATGGCGACCGAGCTCGAGGTCACCGAGGGTCTGCAGTTCGACAAGGGCTTCATCTCGCCGAACTTCGTGACCGACGCCGAGTCGCAGGAGGCGGTGCTCGAGGACGCCCACATCCTCATCACCACCCAGAAGATCTCCAGCATCGAGGAGCTGCTCCCGCTGCTGGAGAAGGTGCTGCAGACCGGCAAGCCGCTGCTCATCGTGGCCGAGGACGTGGAGGGCCAGGCGCTCTCCACCCTGGTGGTCAACTCGCTGCGCAAGACCATCAAGGTCGCCGCGGTGAAGGCGCCCGGCTTCGGGGACCGCCGCAAGGCGATCCTGCAGGACCTGGCGATCGCGACCGGTGGCGAGCTGATCGCCCCCGAGCTCGGTTACAAGCTCGACCAGGTCGGCCTTGAGCAGCTGGGCAGCGCCCGGCGGATCGTGGTCGACAAGGAGAACACCACCATCGTCGACGGCGGCGGTAACTCCGTCGAGGTCGCCGACCGGGTCTCGCAGATCCGCAAGGAGATCGAGGCGTCGGACTCCGACTGGGACCGCGAGAAGCTCTCGGAGCGGCTGGCCAAGCTCTCCGGCGGCATCGCGGTGATCAAGGTCGGCGCCGCGACCGAGGTCGAGATGAAGGAGCGCAAGCACCGCATCGAGGACGCCATCGCGGCGACCAAGGCGGCTGTCGAGGAAGGCACCGTCCCCGGTGGCGGCGCCGCGCTCGCGCAGGTCGCCAAGGAGCTCGACGGTGGCCTCGGCCTGACCGGCGAGGAGGCGGTCGGTGTCTCGATCGTCCGCAAGGCGCTGGTCGAGCCGCTGCGCTGGATCGCTCAGAACGCCGGCCACGACGGCTACGTCGTGGTCAACAAGGTGGCCGAGCTGGGTTGGGGCCACGGCCTCAACGCGGCCACCGACGAGTACGTGGACCTCGCCGCCGCCGGCATCATCGACCCGGTGAAGGTGACCCGCAACGCGGTCTCCAACGCCGTCTCGATCGCCGGTCTGCTGCTGACCACCGAGAGCCTGATCGTGGAGAAGCCGGCTGAGGCGGCTCCGGCCGGCGACGGCGGTCACGGTCACGGCCACGGGCACGGCCACCAGCACGGTCCGGGTTTCTGATCCGTCCCGCGGTTCCACCGGTTCTACAAGGGCGCGTCCTCCCGGGGACGCGCCCTTGCCATGTCCGGCGGTTTCTCCGGTGGCTCTTCCGGCGGTTCGGCGCCGCCCTGCCACGATCGCCAGAGCGCCGCGTACGGCCCGTTCGCCGCCACCAGCTCGTCATGCGACCCGAGCTCGGTGATCCGGCCGCCCTCCACCACCGCCACCCGGTCCGCGTCGTGCGCGGAGAAGAGCCGGTGCGCGATCGCGACCACCGTCCGCCCGTCCACCACCGCCGCCAGCGACCGTTCCAGGTCCCGGGCCGCCCGTGGGTCCAGCAGCGCGGTCGCCTCGTCCAGCACCAGCGTGTGCGGGTCGGCGAGGATCAGCCGGGCCAGCGCCACCTGCTGCGCCTGGGCCGCGGTCAGCTGGTGCCCGCCGTCGCCGACCATCGTGTCCAGGCCGGCCGGCAGCGCGTCCGCCCAGGCCAGCGCGTGCACGGCGGTGAGCGCGCTGCGGACGTCCGGCTCGGGCGCGGTGGGGCGGGCCATCGCCACGTTCTCGCGCAGGGTTCCGATGAACACGTGGTGCTCCTGACTGACCAGGGCCACCTCGGCACGCAGCCGGTCCGGGGCGAGCGCGCCGAGCGGCACCCCGCCGACCGTCACGCTGCCCTCGGTGGGCTGATGGATGCCGGCGAGCAGCCGGCCCAGGGTGGACTTGCCGGCGCCGGACGGGCCGACCACGGCCAGCCGCTCCCCCGGCCGCAGGGTCAGGTCGACCCCGTGCAGCACCTCCCGCCCCTCCAGATAGCCGAACCGCACGCCACGGACCTCGATCCGGACCCCGTCGGGCAGCGGCGCGGCCGGCCGGGGCGGCTCCGGGGCGTCGGCCACCCCGAGCAGCCGGGCCAGTGAGGCCGAGCCGACCTGGAGCTCGTCCAGCCAGGAGAGCAGCCGGTCGAGCGGGTGGATCAGCTGCTGGACGTAGATCACCGCCGCGGTCAGCTGGCCCAGCGTGACCGACCCGCGCAGGTAGAGCCAGCCGCCGGCGAGCAGGGTGAGCACCATCGGCACCACGTAGCTGACCTCGATCACCGGCCACCAGACGGTCCGCAGGAACAGCGTGTACCGCTCGGCCCGCCAGGATCGGCCCAGGTCCCGGTCGGTACGCGCGACCCGCTGCCCCTGCCGCCCCAGCGCCTCCACCGTGCGGGCCCCCTCGACCGTCTCGGCGAGCCCGTCGGTCACCTCCGAGTAGGCCGCGTTCTGCCGCAGGTAGGCGGACGGCGCCCGGCGTACGTACCAGCGCGTCCCGGCCACCGTGATCGGCACCCCGATCACCAGCGGAATCGCCAGCACCGGGCTCACGGTGATCAGTGCGACCACCACGAGACCGCCGGTGAGCAGCGCGATCAGAGTCTCCGGCACGGCCAGCCGGACGCACTTGGAGAGCGCGTCCACGTCCCGGGTGGTCCGGGTCAGCAGGTCCCCGGTCCCGGCCGACTCGACGGTGCCCAGCGGCAGGGTCAGCACCCGGGCGATGAACTCCTCCCGCAGCTCGGCCAGGATCTGCTCGCCGAGCCGGGCGGAGGCCAGGTACGCGAACCGGATCAGCACCGCCTGCAGGAGCACGAACCCGGCCAGCGCGCCGGCCACCCGGTTCAGCTCGGCCGCGTGCGCCCCGCGCTGGACGGCCTGGACCAGGTCGCCGAGCAGCCGGGGCCCGGTGACCCCGGCCAGGGCGGCGAGCAGGTGCAGCCCGACGGTGGCACGGAACATCCCGGGGTGGGTCCGGAACAACGAGCGTGCGTAGCGCCAGGCCTGGGAGCGGTCGGCGACGGGTAGCGCGTGGGTCACGGCCGCTCCTGGCGGAGCACGGCGCGGGCGTACCGCGGCTCCGAGTCGAGCAGCTCGTGATGGGTGCCGGCCGCGACCACCCGGCCGTCCTCCAGGTAGAGCACCCGGTCGGTGTGGCCCAGCACGAGCGGGCTGGACGTGCAGACGAGCGTGGTGCGGCCGGCTCGGACCGCCCGGATCCGCTCGGCGATCCGCGCCTCGGTGTGCGCGTCGACCGCGTTCGTCGGCTCCACCAGGATCAGGATCTCCGGGTCCGCGACCAGCGCCCGGACCAGCCGTAACCGTTGCTGCTGGCCGCCGGAGAAGGATCGGCCGCGCTCGGCCACCACACTGTCCAGTCCGCGCGGCAGACCGTCCACGATGTCCTGGGCGGCCGCGGCCTCCAGCGCCTGCGCCAGCCGGCCGCCGCGCTCCGGGTCCAGGTCGGCCCGCAGGTGCCCGGAGAAGAGCCGGGCGTCGTTCTCCGCCACCAGGATGCGCCCCCGGACGTACGCCAGGGGCAGCTCCTCCAGTGGCGTCTCGCCGAGCATCCCGCCGGGCTCGTACCCGCCGAGCCGGTCGGCGATCCGGGCCGCGTCCGCCGGGTCCTCGGTCACGATCGCGGTGAGCCGGCCGGTGCCGACCCGGACCCCGGACTCCGGGTCGGCCAGCTCCCCGGGTGGTCGCTCGGCGGCGGCCCGGGCCGGCACGTCCCGGGACAGCTTCAGCATCTTCACCACCCGGCGGGCCGAGACGTGCCCGCGGGTCACCTTGTCGATCGACTCGGTGAGCTGGCGCAGCGGCGCGACCAGGAACGCGGCGTAGGCGTAGAACGAGACCAGCTGGCCGACGGTGATCTGCCGGTCCGCGGCGAACCGGGCGCCCAGCCACGTCACCAGGACCAGGAACGTTCCGGGGAGCAGCACCTGGGCGGCTTCCAGGAGGGACTCGACGGTGGCGGTCCGTACGCCGGCCGCGCGCAGCGCCTGGGACTGCGCGCGATAGCGCGCCACCATGACCGCCTCGCCGCCCACGCCGCGCAGCACCCGCAGCCCGGTGACCAGGTCCGCGGCCTGGCCGGTCAACCGGCCCTGCTGTTCCCGGTACGCCTGCTGGCGCCGGTGCAGCGGCCGGATCAGTCCACTCACGACGAGCATCAGCGCGGGCACGCCGATCAGCACCACCAGCCCGAGCGGGACCGAGGTGTGCAGCAGGATCAGCGTGACCGTGGTGACCGCGAGCAGCGCCCCGGTGCCCCGGGAGGCGACGTCGACCGCGCCGCCGATGTGCGTGATGTCCGCGGTGCCGATCGCCACCACCTCGCCGGCCTCCAGGCGGCGGGGCAGCGACGAGCCGAGCCGGATCGCCTGGCGGACCGTCACCTGCACGGTCCGGAAGCTGGCGCCCAGCCAGTTGTAGACCGAGTAGCGGTGCCGGCTGATCCCGGTCAGCGCCTGCGCCACCCCGGCCACGAACAGCGCCAGGCCCCAGCCGACCAGCGCCGGGGCGCGCTCCTCGGCGGCCGCGTCGATGGCCCGGCCGACCATCGCCGGAACCAGCGACTGACAGCCCATCCAGGCGACCGCGAGCACGATCGCGGTGACGATCGTCATACGGGAGCGCCGGACCAGCCAGCTGAGAAATCGGGAGGCGGATCGGGCGTCGGGCGGGCCGGGATCGGCCACGGGCAGTCTGCGCATCAGGCCCCGACGGTACGGCCGGGAGGCCCGTGGAGCGACTGCTCAGCGATCGACGGGAGTGAAATCCCAGACGTGCGGAGCGCGTGCTACCAGCTTCTCCGGAGGCGCGGGCAGGCTCTCCGGGGTGTTTCGCCATTTGGTGATGACGACGATGCGATGATCCGTGGACGAATAGACGTCACTCGACACATGTTGTGGCAGCACCTCGAGTGCCGGCACCGCCTTGTCACAGACCCAGCTCAGCAGCTCGTCGAAGCCACTGCGCGAGGCCCGCACCTCCCACATCCGCGCGATCATGCTCGCTGTCTACCCCGCGACACCGATCGCGGTCAAACTCGCACGATGTGACGTCGCGCCCTAGACACTCACCGTCGTCAGGCTCATCGACGAGTCCGCGGGCAGGTCCAGGCGGCTCGGCGCGACCCCGGCGGCGACTAGGTGCGAGCCCAGCGCCGCCACCATCGCCCCGTTGTCGGTGCACAGCTGCGGCCGCGGCACCCGAACCACGATCCCGTGCTTCGCGGCGCGCTCCTCGGCGAGCACCCGCAGCCGCGAGTTCGCCGCCACACCCCCACCGATCACCAGCGTGCCGACCCCGGTGCTCAGGCACGCGTCGATCGCCTTCGCGGTGAGCACGTCGCAGACCGCCTCCTGGAAGCTCGCCGAGACGTCGGCGATCGGCACCGGCTCGCCGGCCCGCTCGCGCGCCTCCACCCAGCGGGCCACCGCCGTCTTCAGCCCGGAGAAGGAGAAGTCGAACCGGTGCTCGGCCTGGTCCTTCGGCGCGGTCAGCCCGCGCGGGAACGCGATCGACCGGGGATCGCCGGCGCGCGCCGAGCGGTCGACGATCGGGCCGCCCGGGAAGCCCAGCCCGAGCAGCCGCGCCACCTTGTCGAACGCCTCGCCGGCCGCGTCGTCGATGGTCGCGCCGAGCGGCGTCACGCCCGCGGTCAGGTCGTCGACCAGCAGCAGCGACGAGTGCCCGCCGGAGACCAGCATGGCGATCGCCGGCTCGGGCAGCGGGCCGTGCTCCAGGGTGTCCACCGCGACGTGCGCGGCCAGGTGGTTCACGCCGTAGATCGGTTTCTCGGCGGCGAGCGCCCAGCCCTTCGCCGCGGCCACCCCGACCAGCAGCGCGCCGGCCAGGCCGGGACCGCTGGTCACCGCGATCGCGTCGACGTCGGCGAGCGTGACGCCGGCCTCGTCCAGGGCCCGTCGCATGGTCGGGACCAGCGCCTCCAGGTGCGCGCGGCTGGCCACCTCGGGGACCACCCCGCCGAACCGGGCGTGTTGCTCCACACTGGACGCGATCGCGTCGGCGAGCAGGGTGTGCCCGCGCACGATGCCGATGCCGGTCTCGTCGCAGGAGGTCTCGATCCCGAGGACCAGGGGCTCGTCACGCATCTCGCATCATCACCAGGGCGTCGGTGTTGCTGGGTTGGTAGTAGCCGCGCCGGATGCCGACCGGCTCGAAGTCGTAGGTGGCGTAGAGCTTCTGCGCCGGGTGGTTGTCGACCGCCACCTCGAGCAGGGTCCGCCGCACCTGCTGCCGGGCGACCTCGGCGAGCAGGTCCTCCAGCAGGGCGCGGCCGATGCCCCGCTGCTGGGCGTCCCGCCGGACCGCGATGTTCTGCACCCAGGACTCCTCCTGGTCCACAACGGACAATCCGGCATAACCGACCAGGGCGTCGTCGTCCAGGGCGGCGATGTAGTAGTTCCGCTGGGCCAGCTCGTTCCAGAACATCGCGGCGGACCACTTCTCCGGACCGAAGAGGTCCTCCTCCAGCGGGAGCACGTCCTCGATGTGCCACCAGCGGAAACGTTCGATCCTCACGTCAGCACCGACTTGCGGGCGGCCGGCTCGACCGCGTCCGGGCGGCGCAGGTAGAGCGGGGTGAGAATCTCGCCCGGCGCCTTCGCGCGGATCCGATCGGCGGCCAGCGCGACGAGGGCGGCGCCCGGCGGGTAGAGCAGGTGCTCCTCCACCGGCACACCGAAGTCGTACTTCAGCGCGCCCTCGCCAGCGGCTTTGTCCACATTTATGGTTACATCCGCGGGCTTCGCAACATCAGGACCGTTTTCCCGTACGCCGTCAACATACGTCCCGAAGTAGACCTCACGGCGCCGCGCGTCCGTCGCGATCAGCACCCGCCCCGGCCCGGCCGCGCGACCCAGCGCGTCGAGCGAGCACACGCCGTAGGTCGGGATCCCGAGCGCCTGCCCCATGCTCGCGGCCGTGGCCAGGCCCACCCGCAGGCCGGTGAACGGCCCCGGGCCCAGGCCGGCCACGATCGCGGTCAGATCCCGGGGCCGGACGCCGGCCTCGGCGAGCACCGCCGCGATCCCCGGCGCCAGCTTCTCGCCGTGCGCGCGGGGGTCGACGGTTCGGTTCTCCGCCACCCCGAACAGTCCGTCGGCGGTGACCTCGACGAGCGCCGCCGTCGAGGCCGGCGTGGCGGTGTCCAGAGCGAGTACGAGCACGCTTAGACCCTAGTCGGTGCCCCGCGGATCCCAGTTGATGACCGGGCGGCCACCGTCCGCCAGCGCCTTGTTCGCCGCGCTGAACGGGCGGGTGCCGAGGAAGCCGGCCGGGTTCATCGGGCTCGGGTGACCGGCCTCCAGCACGGCGTGCACCGGGTTCGTGACCAGGGCCGCCTTCTTCTTCGCGTAGTTGCCCCAGAGCATGAAGACGACCCGCTCGTCCCGCTCGTTCAGCGCCCGGATGGTCGCGTCGGTGAACGTCTCCCAGCCCTTGTTCGCGTGCGAGGCGGCCTTGGTCGCCCGGACCGTGAGCACCGCGTTGAGCAGCAGCACGCCCTGCTCGGCCCAGCCGGTCAGGTTGCCGCTCTTCGGCGGGGCGATGTTGACGTCCTCGGCGAGCTCCTTGAACACGTTGCGCAGCGACGGGGGCACCCGGACCCCGTCCCGCACGCTGAAGCTCAGGCCGTGCGCCTGGCCGGCCCCGTGGTACGGGTCCTGGCCCAGGATCAGCACCCGGGTCTGCTCCGGCAGGCACAGCCGGTACGCCGAGAACAGGTCCTCCACCGGTGGGTAGACGGTGTGCTCGGCGTACTCCGCGGCGACGAACTCGCCCAGCGCGGCCGTCGCCTTCTCGTCCAGGAAGGGGGCCAGCTCGGCGCGCCACGGCGCGGGAAGCAGCTCGGTCAGGTTCACATTCTCTCCAGTCGTCGGGCCCAGTCGCCGCCGTGCGGCACCAGTTCGAGCACGCGGGTGTCGTCGTCCAGCCGGTCGATACGGACCAGCAGATATTCGTCGTTCAGTCGCTCGACCAGGCCGGCGCCCCACTCCACCACGGTGACCGCCTCGTCGGCGGAGGCGTCCAGGTCCAGGTCGTCGATCTCGGCGCGCGGATCCGGGCGGTCGCCCAACCGGTACGCGTCCGCGTGCACCATCGGGACCGGGCCCTGGTGCACCCGGGCGATCACGAAGGTCGGCGAGGTGATCGGCCCGCGCACGCCCAGCCCGGCGCCGATGCCCTGGGCCAGGGCGGTCTTGCCGGCCCCCAGCGGGCCGGCGAGCAGCACCAGGTCACCGGGGCGCAGCACGGCGGCGAGACGGCGGCCGAACGCCTTCGTCTGCTCGACGGTGGTCAGCTTCACGAGATCTTCTCCAGGAACGGGATCAGGGCCGCGTTCACCTCGTCGGACTTCTCCAGCATCACCACGTGCCCGCTGTTCTCTATCTTGAGCAGCTCGGCCTCGGGCAGTTCCTTGATGATCTGCTCGGAGTGGGTCACCGGGGTGAGGTAGTCCCGGGTGCCGACCACCACCAGGACCGGCACGCCGCGCAGCACGGACAGGGCCGGCAGCCGGCTGTGCCGGTAGAGCGTGTTCAGGTACTTCGTCAGCGTCTCCGCCGAGGTCTTGGAGTTCATGCTCTCCACGAACGTGACGAGCGACGGGCTGGGCTGGGACTCGCCGAACCCGTACCGCCGGGTGAGCAGCCAGGCCAGGTCGGACGAGGCCACCCGGGCCCGGTCGATGGTGCCGCCGCCGAGCTTGGCCGCCTTGTCCCAGAGCGGGAAGAACGGCGCGCTGACCCGGGCCACCACGTTGCTCACGCCCAGCGTGGCCTTGTCGAACAGGCCGGCCGAGGTGGACATCAGCACCACGCCGGTCACCCGGTTGCCGAACCACTCCGGGAACTGCTCGGCAAACGCCATGATCGTCATGCCGCCCATCGAGTGGCCGACCAGGATGATGTGGCCGTCCGGCACGGTCGCGTCCAGCACCGCCGCCAGCGACCGGCCGAGCGCGGCGATGTCGTACGTCCCGGACTGCAGTTTCGACGAACGGCCGTGCCCGGGCTGGTCGTAGAAGACCATGCGGTGGTCGCCGCGTTCGGCGAGGGCCTTGCGCTGGAAGTAGAACGTGCCCATGTCCAGGGCGAAGCCGTGCACGAAGACGATCGTCGGCTTGGGCGCCGCGGCTTCGTCCGTACCGTCAGTGGTCTCGGATTTTTCGGGTTTTTCGGCTTTTATCCGGCCCAGCCAGCGCCTGGCCGACGACGGCCGGGGCGCTTCGGCCCTTGCCTGCGGCTCCTCCGGCGCGCGGGCGTTGACGATCTCGACGTGCAGGTCGGTGCCGTCCGACGCGGTGACCGTCAACTCCTCGTCGAACGGCTGGTCCCCGAACGGCTCGTCCACATAGGGGTCCCCCGGCTTGTTGACCGACCGCCGGACCAGCACCCGCTCCACGGCGAACGCCGTGGCCAACCCGGCCGCCGCGACACCGACGACGGCCCCGGCTATCCCCGCGGTCTTGGCCGCCTTGGACGGGCTCATGCCGCCACCTCCGCTTCGCTACGGCGTCGGCATGAGCTGACAACTGAGCCCGATGATTCGCTCGCAAGCTCGCTCATGCCTGCTCCCCGGTGTAGACCCGGGGCACCCGGCTGCTGCCGAACCGCGTGACGATCTCGTAGTTGATCGTGCCGGTCGCCGCGGCCCAGTCGTCCGCGCTCGGCCCGCCCTCGCCGAAGAGCGTCGCCACGTCCCCGACCACGACCGGCGCGTCCCCGACGTCGACCACGAACTGGTCCATGCAGACCCGCCCGGCGATCCGCGCGGTGACCGCCCCGATCCGCACCGGCCCGGCGCTGGACGCGTGCCGGGGCACCCCGTCGCCGTAGCCCAGCGGGATCACGGCCAGGGTGGTCTCCCGATCGGTGTGATAGGTCAGCCCGTAGGAGACGCCCTGCCCCTCGGGCACCCGCTTGGTCAGCGTCACCCGGGCCCGGGCGGTCATCGCCGGCCGCAGGCCGTAGGACCCACCGGCGATCGGCGACAGACCGTAGGCCGCGATGCCGACCCGGACCAGGTCGAAGTGCGCGTCCGGCCGGGTCAGGGTGGCCGCCGAGTTGGCGATGTGGCGATAGCGCGGGGCCAGCCCGTAGCGCTCGGCGAGCTCCAGACCGGCGCGGAACGCGGCGAGCTGCCGGTCGATCGACTCGTGGCCCGGCTCGTCGGCGCAGGCGAAGTGGCTCCACACGCCGACCACCTCCAGGTCGCCGCCGGCCTGCGCCTTGGCCGCCGCCTCGAACAGCGCCGGCCACTCGTCGGCGACCGCGCCGCCCCGGGACAGCCCGGTGTCCAGCTTGAGGTGCACCCGGGCCGGCCGCCCGGCCCGGCGCGCGGCCGTGACCAGCTCGCCGACCAGGCCCGGCGTGGCGGCGCTGAGGTCGATGCCGGCCTCGACGCCCTCGTGCAGCGGCAGCCCGGGCGCGAGCAACCAGGCCAGCACGCGGGCCTCGATGCCGCCCCGGCGCAGCTCCAGCGCCTCGTCCAGGGTGGCCACGCCGAGCCAGGTCGCCCCGCCGGCCACCGCGGCCCGGCCGGCCGGCACCATGCCGTGCCCATAGCCGTCGGCTTTGACGGCGACCAGCACCTCGGCGGAGGTGCCGGCGCGCAGCGTCGCGACGTTGTCCCGGATGGCGTCCAGATCGACGCGGACTTCGGCCTGCCACATGTCGTCCACCCTACTGAGGGGTACGACAGTTTCTGTCGGACCGGGTGTCTACCCCAGCAGCCCGGCCAGCACCGGGCGGACCGCGGCGGCCACCTCGGCCGAGGTCACCGGCCCGTCCAGGGCCGCGTGCCGACCGGCCAGACCGTGCACGAACGCGGCCGCCACCGCCGCCCGGACCGCCGGCAGACCGGCCGCGAGCAGCGAGCCGAGCAGCCCGGCGAGCACGTCGCCGCTACCCGCGGTGGCCAGCGCCGCGCTGCCGGTCGGGTTCGCCCAGATCTCGCCGCCCGGGGTCGCCACGATCGTCCGGTCGCCCTTGAGCAGCACCACCGCGTTCGTCCAGGCGGCCAGTTTCGCCGCGGCGGCCATCCGGTCGGCGCCCGGCGCCTCCCCGGCCAGCCGCTTGAACTCGCCGTCGTGCGGGGTCAGCACCAGCGGCGCGTCCCGGCGCAGGTCGGTGGCGTGCGCCCCGCCGACCAGCATGGTGATCGCGTCCGCGTCCAGCAGCACCGGCAGCGCGGTGGCCAGCACACTGCGCAGCTCGACCCGGGCCTGTTCGGTGGTGCCCAGCCCGGAGCCGCAGACCCAGGCCTGCACCCGGCCGGCGTCGGCGACCTTCGGCGCGGCGACCACCGACGGGTGGGCGCGGACCACCTCCCGGTGGGCGCTGCCGGCGTACCGCACCATCCCGGTCGGGCCGGCCAGCGCCCCGGCCGTGGAGAGCAGCGCCGCGCCCGGATAGCCGGCCGAGCCGGTGGCCAGGCCGACCACGCCGCGGGTGTACTTGTCCGAGGTCGCGACCGGCCGCGGCCACCACCCGGCGATGTCCTCGGCCTCCGCCACCCGGACCGCCGGATCGGTGACCAGCGCCGGGCCCAGCCCGATGTCGACCAGCTCGATCTGCCCGCAGCGGGTCGCGGCCGGCCCGACCACGTGGGCCGGCTTCAGGCAGCCGAAGGTCACCGTGACATCCGCGGTGACCGCGGCGCCGGGCACGTCACCGGTGTCGACGCGCACCCCGCTGGGGACGTCGACGGCGACGATCAACGGCCGTTCCCCGGTACGCCCCCGCAGGTCACCGAGGCAGTCCACGATCGCCGCGGCCGCCGATCGCAGGCCCCCGGACGCACCGATCCCGACGATCCCGTCCAGCACCAGGTCGGCCCGGGTCGGCAGGTCGGCGGTGGTGAACCCGCCGGCCTGGCGCAGCGCGGCGAGCCCGGCCAGGTGCACCCGGTCCGGGCTGAGGAGCAGCGCGCGCACCTGGGCGCCCCGGCGGGCCAGCGCGGCGCCGGCGTAGAGCGTGTCGCCACCGTTATCCCCGCTGCCGACCAGCAGCAGCACCCGGGCGCCGTAGACGCCGCCGGTGTCGTCCAGCAGCAGCGCGCACCGCCGGGCCAGGCCGGCCGCGGCGCGCTGCATCAGCGCGCCCTCGGGCACCGTCGCCATCAGCGTCTTCTCGGCCGCGCGTACGTCCGCGACCCGCCACGCCTGCCGCATGCTGTCCTCCTAGGCTTCCGCGACCACCATCGCGGACGCGATGCCGCCGTCGTGCGACAGCGACAGGTGCCATCGATTGATGCCGCGCTCGGACGCGGCGGCGGCGACCGTACCGGAAACGGTCAACCAGGGCCGCCCGTCCGGGTCGGTGACGATCTCGCAGTCGTGCCAGCGCAGGCCGGCCGGCGCGCCGAGGGCCTTGGCCACCGCCTCCTTCGCCGCGAACCGCCCGGCCAGCGACTCGGGTGAACGCGGGCTGCCCGACCCGTTCTGCCGCTCCTCCTCGGTGAACAGCCGATCCGCGAGCAGCGGGGTCCGATCCAGGGCGCGGGCGAAGCGGTCCACCAGGACGACGTCGATGCCGACAGACACGATCACAACGGACACCCTAACGGTCTGCCCGCGGCCTGTGGACAGGCTGCGCGGCGTTGTCCACAGGCCGTCCCGGCGGCCCTCCGGAACGGCCTAGCCTCGCCGCCATGAATCCCGATCTCGACGTCGACACCCGGCACCTCCAGGCGGTCGCCACCGCGCTCGACGCGACGGCGTCCCGGGTGCGGGAGGCCGCCGCCTCCGCCCCCGCGCCGGCCGCCGGTCCGCGCTGGTCGGCCGTCGACGCCGCGCTCCGGGCCGCGGACACCCTGGAACGCGGCCTGCGCGACCTCGCCGCCGACCTGACGACGACCGCCAACAAGATCAAAACCACGATTGCGGCGTACGACGACACCGACGCCCGTGCCGCCACCCGTCTCCGGGCCACCCGATGAGCAGCGCCGTCACCTACACCCGGCTGCGCACCACCGACCCGGCCCGGTGGACCGCCGCCGCCCTGTCCTGGCGCCGCTGGGCCGCGCTGGCCGGCGTGCTCTGCGGCGAGTTCGCACCGCTGACCGAGCGGCTCCGCGCGGCCTGGTCCGGGGCCGCCGCCGACGCCGCGGTGGCCCGCCTGGCCACGTTCCGCCGCCGGCTGCTGCTGTTCCGCCTGTTCTGCTGGCGGGCCGACCAGGTGCTGAGCGAGTTCGCCGCGGCGTTGCGGCGGGCCCGCGCGCTGCTCGATCGGGCCCGCGCCCGGGCCGCCGGCGCCGAGCCCGCGCTCGACGATCCCGACCTGGCCGGCGCGCTCCGGGTGGCCGCCGACGCCGACCGGAGCGCCGCCGACCGTCTGGCCGAGCTCGCCGCCGTCCCGGTCGCGCCGACCGCCCTGACCCGGCCGGACTGCACGGCCACCCCGGCCCGGGTCCGGCAGTGGTGGGCCGGGCTGACCCCCGGCGAGCGGTACTGGTTGCTGGCCGTCGATCCGGGCTCGGTCGCCGGGCTGGACGGGGTGCCGGCCGCCGACCGGGACCTGGCCAACCGGCTGCTCCTGGACGACCGGCGGGACGACCTGCTGCGCCACGGCGGCGATCCCCGGGGGCTGGACCGGCTGGCGTCCCGGCTGGCGGACGAGCGCGGGCCCCGGGCGTACCTGATCGGGTTGGACGTCTCCGGCGACGGCCGGGCCGTGGTCGCCTTCGGTGATCCGGACCGCGCGGCGAACGTGCTGACCCACGTGCCCGGGATGACCGCCGACCTGGCCTCGCTCGATCACGAGTTGGTCCGGGCCGAGCGGGTCGCGACCCGGGCCACCGAGCTGGGGCCGGCCGCCGCGACGAGCTCACTGGTCTGGCTGGACTACGACGCGCCGGACTTCCTGCAGGAGGCGTGGTCGGCGCGGCCGGCCGAGGAGGGCGCGGCCGGGCTGCGCCGGTTCCAGGACGGGCTGCGGGCCACCCACGACGGGCCGGCGGCGCGGCAGACCGTGCTCGGGCACAGCTACGGCTCGCTGGTGGTGGGCAAGGCGGCGACCGGCGCGCTGGCCGCGGACGGCGTGGTCTTCGTCGGCTCACCCGGCGTCGGCGTCGACTCGGCGGCCGGGCTGACCGTCCCGGCCGACCGGGTCTTCGCGTCGACCTCGATCACCGACCCGATCCAGTACGGCGCGGTCTCCCCGGCCACCGTCGCCCGGCACCTGCTGCCCGGCGTGCCGGTCACCGGGCCCGCCGACGACCTGTGGTTCGGGCACAACCCGAGCGACCCGGCGTTCGGCGCCCGGGTCTTCGGCAGCCAGTGGAACGCCGGCCACCTGGGTTACTGGGACCCGGGCCGGCCGGCCCTCGACGCCCTCGCCCGGATCACACTGGGCGGGGCGCCGTGAGGGCCGCCGGACAACTCGGCGGCGGACTACTCGACGGTGACCGACTTGGCCAGGTTGCGCGGCTGGTCCACGTCGTTGCCGCGGGCGGCGGCGATCTCGCAGGCCAGGATCTGCAGCGGCACGGTCGTCATCAGCGGCGCGAGCAGCGTCGGCGTCGGCGGCACGGTGATCAGGTGATCGGCGAACGCGCGGACGTCGTCGTCACCCTCCTCGGCGATCACGATGGTCCGGGCGCCGCGGGCGCGGACCTCCTGGATGTTGGAGACGACCTTGTCCCGCATGACGCCCCGGCCGGCCGGGGACGGCACCACGCAGACCACCGGGGTGCCCTCGTCGATCAGCGAGATCGGGCCGTGCTTGAGCTCACCGGCGGCGAAGCCCTCGGCGTGCATGTAGGCGAGCTCCTTGAGCTTGAGCGCGCCCTCCAGGGCCACCGGGAAGCCGACGTGCCGCCCGATGAACAGGATCGTCGAGGCGGTCCGCAGGTCGCGGGCCAGCGCCCGGACCTCCTCCATGCCGGCCAGCAGGGTCCGCAGGCTGTCCGGGGTGGCCTGCAGCTTCTCGACCACGGCGGCGACCTCGTCGGCGTACATCACGCCGCGGATCTGGGCCAGGTGCAGGCCGATCAGGTAACAGGCGACCAGCTGGGTGAGGAAGGCCTTGGTCGAGGCGACCGCGATCTCCGGGCCGCCGTGGGTGTAGAGCACGGCGTCCGACTCGCGCGGGATGGTGGAGCCGTTGGTGTTGCAGATCGCCAGCACCCGGGCCTTCTGCTCCTTGGCGTGCCGCAGCGCCATCAGCGTGTCCATCGTCTCGCCGGACTGGCTGATCACGATCACCAGGGTGGAGCGGTCCAGGATCGGGTCGCGGTAGCGGAACTCGCTGGCCAGCTCGACCTCGCAGGGGATCCGCACCCAGTGCTCGATGGCGTACTTGGCGACCATCCCGGCGTGGTACGACGTGCCGCAGGCCACGATGAACACCTTGTCCACGTCCCGCAGGTCCTGGTCGGTGAGCCGGACCTCGTCCAGGATGATCTCGCCGCGGTCGCTGAGCCGGCCGAGCAGGGTGTCCGCGATCGCCTGCGGCTGCTCGGCGATCTCCTTGAGCATGAAGTACTCGTAGCCACCCTTCTCGGCGGCCGACAGGTCCCAGTCGACATGGAACTCCTTGCCGGTGGCCGGGGCGCCGTCGAAGTCGGTGATCTCGATGCCGGCCGGCGTGATCAGGACGACCTGGTCCTGCCCGAGCTCGACCGCCTCGCGGGTGTGCTCGATGAACGCCGAGACGTCGCTGGCCAGGAAGTACTCCCCGTCGCCGCGCCCGACCACGAGCGGCGAGTTGCGCCGCGCGGCGATCACCGCGTCGGGCACGTCGACGTCGATCGCGAGCAGCGTGAACGCGCCCTCCAGCCGGCGCACGACGCGCCGCATGCCCTCGGCCAGCAGCGCCGGGCCGTCCTCGCCGCCGGCCGCACGCAGCGCGCGCATCTCGGCCGCGAGCAGGTGCGCCGCGCACTCGGTGTCGGTGTCGCTGCGGAACTCGATGCCGTCCGCCTCGAGCTCGGCGCGCAGCCGGGAGAAGTTCTCGATGATGCCGTTGTGGATGACCGCGACCCGGCCGTCGGCGGAGAGGTGCGGGTGGGCGTTGCGGTCGGTCGGCCCGCCGTGGGTGGCCCACCGGGTGTGCCCGATGCCGGTCCGCCCGGCGGCGATGCCGCCCGCGGCACGCTCGGCCAGCGCCTTCTCCAGGTTGGCGAGCTTGCCGGCCCGCTTCTCGGTGTGCACCGCACCGTCGTCGATGACGGCGATGCCGGCGGAGTCATATCCGCGGTACTCCAGCCGGCGGAGGCCATCGAGGACGATGCTCAATGCCGGGCGATTGCCTACGTAACCCACGATCCCACACATGCCGGGCAGCGTAGCCGACTTTCGCGCAAACGTCATGCTCGAGAAGCACTCTTACGAGCATCTTACGTGATCGGAAACATAGACCGGATAGGGGGAGCTCGCCCCGGTGGCGTACCGTCAGCATCGGCCTCACCAGGGGCTCCACCGGGAGGAATGAGATGAGCGATCAGCGCGACCCGTCGTGGCCGCCCTCCGAGCCGTCTCCGGACTATCCGCCCACCTCGGAGTTTCCCCCGGTCGGCTATGCCCCGCCTGGTTATGGCCCACAGAGTCCCTATGGACCGCCGCCGGGCCCGCCCGGCTACGGCCCGCCGCCCGGCCACCCCGGTTACGGCCCGCCGCCCCCGCGCCGCAGCAACGTCCCGCTGATCGCCCTGGTCCTGGCCGTCACGCTGCTGCTCTGCGGCGGGGTGGTGACCACCAGCGTGCTGCTGATCCAGCGGGCCACCGACAAGGCCAAGGCCGCCGCGCAGCAGATCCCGACCGGTCTGCCGACGGGGGTGCCGACCGCCCTGCCGACCGACGTGCCGAACCTGCCGGGCATCGACAGCGGCGCGAAGATCACCGTGAAGTACGAGGTGACCGGCGACGGACCGGCGACCGTCATCTACACCGAAAAGCTCGGCGGCCTGCCCAAGACGGTCAATGACGCGAAACTGCCGTGGAAGCTGTCGGTGACCATGGAGGGGCTGTCGTTCGCCTCGGTGTCGGCGCTGCGCACGTCCCTGGAGGACGGCAGCATCACCTGCCGGGCGACGATCGACGGCAAGGTGGTGTCCGAGCACACCGCGTCGGGGGTCGGCGCCACCGCCACCTGCAACAAGGTCACCTTCAACTAGCCTCCGCGACCTGCGACGAGGTCACCTTCAACTAGAGGGAGTGCTGTGCGCACGGACCCGTTGGTCGAGCGGATGCGCCCGTTCGGGACCACGATCTTCGCCGAGATGTCCGCGCTCGCCGCCCGGACCGGCGCGGTCAACCTCGGCCAGGGCTTCCCGGACACCGACGGCCCACCGGAGATGCTGGCCGCCGCCGCGCAGGCGCTGGCGAGCGGGGCGAACCAGTACCCACCGCTGCCCGGCATCCCGGCCCTGCGGCACGCGATCGCCGGGCACGAGCAGCGCTTCTGGGGCCTGACCCGGGATCCGGACACCGAGGTGGTGGTCACCGCCGGCGCCACCGAGGCGATCGCGGCGGCGATCCTGGCCCTCTGCGAGCCCGGCGACGAGGTGGTCTGCTTCGAGCCGTACTACGACTCCTACGCGGCCTCGATCACCCTGGCCGGCGCGGTCCGGCGGCCGGTGACGCTGCGCCCCGGCGCCGACGGGCGGTACGAGTTCGACGAGGCGGAGCTGCGCTCGGCGTTCGGCCCGCGCACCCGGCTGGTGCTGCTGAACACCCCGCACAACCCGACCGGCAAGGTCTTCACCCCGGCGGAGCTGGCGCTGATCGCCGAGCTGTGCCGGGAGCACGACACCTGGGCGGTCACCGACGAGGTCTACGAGCACCTGGTCTTCGACAGCGTGCACACCCCGCTGGCGTCCCTGCCCGGGATGGCCGAGCGCACGCTGCGCATCTCGTCGGCCGGCAAGACGTTCTCCTGCACCGGCTGGAAGGTCGGCTGGGCGACCGGCCCGGCCCCGCTGGTCTCCGCGGTGCAGCGGGTGAAGCAGTTCCTGACGTTCGTGAACGCGTCACCCCTGCAGCCGGCCGTGGCGGTCGCCCTGGCCCTGCCGGAGGCGTATTTCAGCGGCTTCACGGCCGGTCTGCGGGCGAACCGGGACCGGCTGGTGGACGGGCTCACCGCGGCCGGGTTCGGCGTGCTGCGGCCCGAGGGGACGTACTTCGTGACCGCCGACATCCGGCCGCTGGGCGGGACCGACGGCGTCGAGTTCTGCCGCGAGCTGCCCGGCCGGTGCGGGGTGGTGGCGGTGCCGACCCAGGTCTTCTACGACCATCAGGAGGCCGGGCGGCACCTGATCCGGTTCGCGTTCTGCAAGCGCCCCGAGGTGATCGACCAGGCGGCCGACCGCCTCAAGGCGCTGTAGCCGGCGTCAGACGGCCGGGCTGGCCGACCGCACCTCGTCCGCGATCCGCTCGGCGACGCCGCGGGCCTGCTCCTCGGTGGCGGCCTCGACCATCACCCGGACCAGCGGCTCGGTCCCGGAGGGGCGCAGCAGCACCCGCCCGGTCTCGCCCAGCTCCGCCTCGGCCAGCGCGACGGCGGCCTGCACAGTCGGCGCGGCCGCCCCGGCATCCCGGTCGCCGACCGGCACGTTGATCAGCACCTGGGGCAGCTTGTGCACCACGGCGGCCAGGTCGGCGAGCGACTTGCCGCTCGACGCGAGCTGCGCCATCAGGTGCAGGCCGGTCAGCACGCCGTCGCCGGTGGTGGCGAACGCCGGCATCACGATGTGCCCGCTCTGCTCGCCGCCCAGCGCCAGCCCGTGGCCCTGCAGGTGCTCCAGCACGTAGCGGTCGCCGACCTTGGTCTCGATCAGCTTGACCCCGGACTGCTTCATCGCGATCCGCAGGCCCAGGTTGCTCATCACGGTCGCGACCAGGGTGTCGTCGGTCAGCGTGCCGGCGTCGCGCATGGCCAGCGCCAGGATCGCCATGATCTGGTCGCCGTCCACCACGTCCCCGGCGGCGGTGACGGCCAGGCAGCGGTCGGCGTCGCCGTCGTGGGCCAGGCCCAGGTCGGCGCCCTCGGCCAGGACCGCGTCCCGGACCTTGTCGAGGTGCGTGGAGCCGCACTCCTCGTTGATGTTCAGCCCGTCCGGCTCGGCGTGGATCGCGATCACCTCGGCGCCGGCCTCCCGGTACGCCACCGGGCCGACCTCGCTGGCCGCGCCGTTCGCGCAGTCCACCACGACCTTGATGCCGGCGAGCGGGTGCGGGAGCGACTCGATCAGGTGCTTGATGTAGTGCTCGGCACCGTCCAGCAGGTCGTGGACCCGCCCGATGCTGGCGCCGGTGGGGCGGCCGACCTGGCCGTGCCCGTCCTCGATCGCCTTCTCGATCCGCTCCTCCAGCTCGTCCGGCAGCTTCTGGCCACCGGCGGCGAAGAGCTTGATGCCGTTGTCCGGCATGGGGTTGTGCGACGCCGACAGCATCACACCCAGATCGGCGCCGGTCTGCCCCACCAGGTACGCGACCGCGGGGGTCGGCAGCACGCCGACCCGGACCACGTTGGCTCCCGCACTGGTCAGACCCGCGACGACCGCCGCTTCCAGCATCTCGCCGCTGGCCCGCGGGTCCCGGCCCACGATCGCGAGCGGCTGGTGGCTGCTGTCGGTCTCGACCAGGACCCGGGCCGCCGCGACGGCGACCGCGAGGGCCAGTTCCGGGGTGAGGAGATCGCCGTTCGCGAGACCGCGAACGCCGTCGGTGCCGAAGAGTCGCCCCATGGCGGCTTCCTTTCGCCGGTGACACGTGCCCTCTAGCGTGCAACAACTCTGGCCAGGGCAGGAGTACCGGAACGGCTAGTTGGGGGGAGGGGGGTGTCACAAAACCAAGGTGCAGAAACCACGACGGCCGAGCACACTCCCCGACTTAATCGGGAAGCACACTCGGCCGTCGAAGGAAAATCAGCGCTTCGAGTACTGCGGGGCCTTACGGGCCTTCTTGAGACCGTACTTCTTGCTCTCCTTGACCCGGGCGTCACGGGTCAGGAAGCCGGCCTTCTTGAGGGCCGGGCGGTCGTCGGGCTCGTTGGTGATCAGCGCGCGGGCGATGCCCAGGCGCAGGGCACCGGCCTGACCGGTGATGCCGCCGCCACGCAGGTTCGCGAAGACGTCGAACTGGTCGGCCCGCTCGGTGGTGCTGAACGGCTCGCGGATCAGCTGCTGGTGGACCTTGCTCGGGAAGTAGTCCTCGAGGTCACGGCCGTTGCAGGTGATCTTGCCGGTGCCGGGGACGAGGCGCACCCGGACGATGGCCTCCTTGCGGCGGCCGACGGTCTGGATCGGGCGGTCACCGGGACGGGGCGCGCGGACCGGGGCCGGCGCGGGCGTCTCGACGACCGTCTCAGCGGGCTCCTCGACGGCTTCGACGGTCTCGACGGCTTCGACAGTCTCGACGGTCTCAGCGGTTTCGGCGGTCTCGGTCTCGACGGCCTCGGGCTCGACGATGTCGGTCATGCTGCTGCCTTCTCCCGCGCTCACTGCGCGATCTGCTTGATTTCGAACGGCTGCGGCTGCTGAGCGGCGTGCGGGTGCTCGGCGCCCGCGTAGACCTTCAGCTTCTTGAGGACCTGGGCAGCCAGCTTGTTGTGCGGGAGCATGCCCTTGACGGCCAGCTCGATCGCCTTCTCGGGGCGGGTGCTCAGCAGCTCCTCGTAGCGGACCTGCTTCAGGCCGCCCGGGTAACCGGAGTGCCGGTAGGCGATCTTGGTCTGCCGCTTGTTGCCGGTCAGGGCAACCTTGCCGGCGTTGATGATCACCACGAAGTCGCCGGTGTCGATGTGCGGGGCGAACGTCGGCTTGTGCTTCCCCCGCAGGAGGGTCGCGGTGTGGGTAGCCAGGCGGCCCAGAACGACGTCAGAAGCGTCGATAATGTGCCACTGACGCTCGATTTCACCCGGCTTCGGGCTGTACGTACGCACAGAATTACCTTGTCTCGTCGTCGGTCTGGGGGCGCGCGCTGGTTGTGTCGAACTCGACGTCGACACGACGATCAAGCACCACCCCAGGGGGAGCGCTCGCAGCTATCGCACAACAGCAGGCAACAATACCCGGCCGCGCGGCGCGTGGTCAAAACAGGCTGCCCCTGGGTGAATGGCCCGAGGCGGGACCTCAAACGGTATCCAGCATACTCGGTGTCGGGACTCGCCCGACCGCGGGTTCCGGAAGCCAACCTCGATGGCTCTTAGCAGGCTCGAAACAAATGGGACGCTCTGCCGAAATTCACCGGCGGCAGGCTTCCCCGCATGCCCAACGGTGCGGAACTCCGGACAACGCGGCCCGGTATTGGCCGGCGCGGCGGGTTCGGGCGCACCATGGAGAGACCACCGTCAGGGTTGAGGACGGACCTGGCGGTGTTCGTCACCCCGGTTAGCCGGAGTGGCGAGGAGAAGTCGCGGCGTGCCCCGGACGGAGGCATGGCGAGAACCGTAAGCGTGACATGGGAGCGGGTCGACGCTGAGGACGACGGTTCTCGAGCGTGCCCTTCGGTGGACCGCCCGGCCACGCCGCGACTTCTCGACCTCACCGAAAACCGCACCGAAGACCGCACCGAAGACCTGACCGAGGACCTCTCCGCGGGCCGCACCGGGAGCCTTCCCGGATGACGGACCGGACCCCGGGGGGCCGCCGGCCGGTGCTGACCGCGGCCGCGCTGGCCGAACCGACCGCTGCCCTCTCCGGCTACACCATCGGCGTCACCTCCGACCGCCGCCGCGACGAGCTGGCCGGCCTGCTGGAGAGCCGTGGCGCCCGGGTGGTGCTGGCCCCCGCACTGCGGATCGTCCCGATCGCCGACGACGCCGAGCTGCGCGCCGCGACCCGGGCCTGCCTGGACACCCCACCCGACATCGTGCTGGTCAACACCGGGATCGGCATGCGCGGCTGGCTGGAGGCCGCCGAGGGCTGGGGCCTGGCCGACGCGCTGCGCGACACGCTGAGCCGCGCCTACCTGGTCGCCCGCGGCCCGAAGGCCCGCGCCGCGGTCCGGACCGCCGGCCTGCAGGAGCAGTGGACCCCGGACGGCGAGAGCTACGAAGAGGTCGTCGACCACCTGACCAACCGCGGCGTCGCCGGCCTCACCGTCGCGATGCAGCTGCACGGCGAGAGCCAGCCGGAGTACACCGAGGCCCTGCAGGCGGCCGGCGCCCGGGTGATCGAGGTGCCGGTCTACCGCTGGGCGCCACCCACCGACCCGGCCCCGCTGCACCGGCTGGTCGACCTGATCGTCGGCAAGCTCGTCGATGCCGTGACGTTCACCTCGGCCGCGGCCGTCCAGGCTCTGCTCCGGGCGGCCGGGCCGGCCTCCGATGCGCTGCTGGACGCGCTCCGCACGGACGTGCTGGCCGCGGGGGTGGGGCCGGTCACCGCCGCGCCGCTGCGCCGGCTGGACATCCCGGTCTCCACGCCGGGCCGGGCCCGGCTCAGCGCGCTCGTCCGCACGCTCGTCGACGAACTCCCCAAGCGCGCGATCTCGCTGCAGGTCAACGAGCACGCGATCACGCTGCGCGGCCATGCCGCGGTCGTCGACGGGGTGCTCCGACCGCTCGCTCCCGGCCCGATGGCGGTCCTCCGCGCGCTCGCGACGCCGCCCGGCCGCGTCCTCTCCCGGGCCGCGCTGTTGCAGGCCCTCCCCCGCAACGCGGACGAGCACGCGGTGGAGATGGCGGTCGCCCGGCTGCGCGCCGGCCTGTCCGTCCCGGGCCTGATCCAGACCGTGGTCAAGCGCGGTTATCGCATCCCCACCTGATCATTAACGGTCAAATTCTTCATTGCCTCGGTCCGCCGGGGTCCAGATCGTCGCTCCCGCGGGGACCCTTCCGGGCCTCGCAGGGCGCGGGGCGCCCAGAACGCGAGACCCTCCAGGGCGACGTCCGTGGGTGGGCACGGTTTCAAAGGACCCCGCGAGCCGGCCACCGGGTCAAGGCCCAGCCGCGGCCTGCGGGTTTGGATTTTCGGGGTGGACCGCAACCACCCACGGAACTGAGGCAGCGTCGGTGGCCGTTCCGGGTTTGTGGGGTAGACCGCAACCACCCACGGAACTGAGGCAGCGTCGGTGGCCGTTCCGGGTTTGTGGGGTAGACCGCGACCACCCACGGACGTCGCCCTTGCGGCCTGAGCGTTCTGGGCGCGCCAGCGCCCTGCTCAGGTCGGAAGGGTCCCCGCGGGAGCGACGATCAGTTATTGGCCGCAGCCGAGGCAAAAAAGATCTTCTGGAAAAAGCGGCCCGCGCCCGGCCGGAAATGATCAGGCGGGCGCGGGCCGGGGAAAACCGGGCGAAAGGGCGTCAGCTGACGCCGACGCCCTGCTCGTGTTCGGCGACCAGGGTGGCCATGGCGTGTTCGACGACGCCGATCAGGACGGTCTTGACCGATTCGCGGTGGCGGGCGTCGCACATCACCAGCGGGACCCGGGCCGGGATGGCGAGCGCCTCCCGGACCTCCTCCGCCTCGTAGCGAGGCGCGCCGTCGAAGCAGTTGACCGCGACGAGATAGGGCAGATGCCGGTTCTCGAAGTAGTCCAGCGGGGCGAACGCGTCGGTCAGCCGGCGGGTGTCGACCATGACGGCGGCGCCGACCGCGCCCCGGATCAGCTCGTCCCACATGAACCAGAACCGGGTCTGGCCGGGCGTGCCGAACAGGTAGAGGATCAGGTCCTCGGCCATCGTGATGCGGCCGAAGTCCATGGCGACCGTGGTGGTGCCCTTCTCCGGCACCTTGGACGCGTCGTCGATGCCGGCGCCGGCCGCGGTCATCACGGCCTCGGTCGTCAGCGGCTCGATCTCGGAGACCGCGCCGACCATCGTCGTCTTGCCGACGCCGAAGCCACCAGCGATGACGATCTTCGCGGAGGTGATCTCCGAAGGAGGGGCGCCCGCCCGCTCAGAGCTTGCGAAGTCCACTCAAAACCCTTCCCAGAAGATCCATCCGCTCCGAGTAACCCTTGCGAGGAGCGGCACTGTGCAGCGTGAGCAAACCGTCGTCGACCATGTCGGCGACGAGAACCCGGGCCACCCCGAGGGGTAACCGGGTGAGCGCCGCGAGCTCCGCGAGCGATTGGGCCTTCGGCTCGCACAGCACGGCGATGCGGTACTTGTCATGTCCGGCGAAACGCGATTCCTGTACGGCCGCCGCGCTGGCGACCAGGACCGCCTCGATCGGGATGTCCCGGATCGGCTCGGTCCGGCCGCGGGTCACCGCGTACGGCCGCACCAGGTTGCCCCGGGGATCGTGCGGCACTGTCATGTCGCGGTCACCTCATCTCCACCGGAATCCCAGTCGACCCCGGCGCCTAGTGGCTGACGGCCTCTCGGGTGGCCGGCGACAGCGCCGCGCCGACCCGCTCCACCAGCAGGGCCATCTCGTAGCCGACCTGGCCGACGTCGCAGCTGCGCGCCGCCAGCACGGCCATCGACGAACCGTCGCTGATGGACATGAGGAAAAGATAGCCGCTGTCCATTTCGATGATGGTCTGCTGCACCTTGCCGGCAGTGAACATCCGGGACGCGCCGTCGGTCAGACTGACCACGCCGGATGTGATTGCGGCCAGCTGGTCGGCCCGATCGGCCGGCAGATCCCGCGAGCATGCCAGCAACAAGCCGTCCGCGGAGACCGCCACCACGTGCGCGATGCCCGCGATGCTGTCGGCGAAGTTGTTGAGCAGCCAGCCCATGTCGTGCATGGTGGGAGGCCTGGTCACTGTTCATTCTCCTTAGGAGCCTGTGGTGCCACGGCGGCGGATTCGGCGACGCCGTCCGTCCGCCCTCGCTGGACCCCACGGGTGTACGCGGAGAGGAGCCCGCGTACGTCATCGGGGCTGCGACGATTCTGAGCGCGGGGCGTCTCCTGCACCCCACCGGGTACGAGCTGAGCCTGCGGGATGCGTTTCGGCAGGCCGGAACGGGTGATCCCGTGGTCCTTGGGAGCTGAGGCGTCCTGGGCCCGCTGCCAGCCCTCGTCGGCGGCGGTCCGCCAGCGATCCTCGGCGGCCTCGCGGGGCCGCGGCACGGCCGGGGCCGTCGTGCCCTTGCCTTTGCCCGCAGCCGGGCCTTTGCCCGCGGCCGGGTCGGACGTGGTGGTGAGCCGGACCGGGGCCGGCGCGTAGCCCGCGGTCGGCATCCCACGCAGGTCCGGTGTGGACGATTTGCCTGAAGCCTCGGCCTCGAACCAGTTGTGCTGCATCTCCACGTGGATCGGGGCGCCGTTGGCCGGCCGCGCGGAGACCGGCTGGGCCGAGACCGGCACCGCGGAGACCGGCCGCCCCGGGTAGGGCTGGGTGAACAGCGCCTGCGCGGACAACGACTGCCCGGAGACCGGCACGCTGGATACCGGCGTGCTCGACACCGGCATGCTCGACACCGGCATGCTAGAGACCGGCACGCTAGAGACCGGCACGCTCGACACCGGCTGTGCGGACGGCTCGAACAGCGGCGCCGACGGCAGGTCCAGCGGCGCGGTCGGCTGCGGCACCCGGGTCGGCAGCTTCGGCCGGTCCGGCGTGGGCCGCAGGTCCAGGTCCGGGGCCGGTCCGACGTCCAGCGCGGCCCAGCGGGGCATGGCCGGTGCGGGGCCGGGCGCGCTCCGGACCGGCGGCCGCACCTCGGCCGGGCCGTCGAAGGTTCCGGTCGTCTGCGGGGCCGGACCGGGCCGGGTCCAGCTCGCCGCGCGCGCCGCCGCCGCGGACGGCATGCCCGGCAGCACGGTGATCTCGGTCGGCAGGGTGATCTCGGCGATCGTCCCGCCCTCGCGGTACGGCAACAACCGCACCCCGATCCCGTGCCGCGCCGCGAGCCGGGCGATGACCGCGAAGCCCATCAGCCGGAACGCGGCGACGTCGACCTCGGTCGGCTCCGCGAGCCGCCGGTTGATCACTTCGAGCTGTTCCGGGGTGATGCCCAGGCCCCGGTCCTCGACCTGGATCACCGCGTGGTCGCCGTCGCGCCGCCCCTGCGCCATCACCACGGTGCTCGGCGGGGAGAACCGGGTGGCGTTGTCGAGCAGCTCGGCGACCAGCCGGACCACGTCGTTGACGGCGGCCGCGGCGACCGAGACGTCGGTGTCGATCGAGCCGAACTCGATCCGGTGGTACTGCTCCACTTCGGACTGCGAGGCCCGGAGCACGTCGACCAGCAGCGCGTCCTCGCGGCGCGGCGCGCCCACGTCGGCACCGGCCAGGACCAGCAGGTTCTCGTCGTTGCGGCGCATCCGGGTGGCCAGGTGGTCCAGGTCGAAGAGCTTGGCCAGCCGCTTCGGGTCCTCCTCGGTGCGCTCGATCTGGTCGAGCTCGCCGATCATCCGGTCGACCAGCGCCTGACTGCGCCGGGCCAGGCTGAGGAACATCGCGGAGACGCTGGTACGCAGCGCGGCCTGCTCGGCGGCGACCCGGATGGCTTCCCGGTGCACCATGTTGAACGCCTCGGCGACCTGGCCGAACTCGTCCCGCTCCTGGAGCCGGATCGGGTCCCGGGTCTGCGCGACGATCCGGTCGACGCCGCCCTCGCCGAGGCTCTCGATGTCCTGCAGCCGGCTGACCGCGTCGGGCAGGTCGCGGTGCGCCACGGCGAGCGCGCCCTCCCGCAGCCGGCGCAGCGACAGGTGCAGGTTGCGGCCCAGGTAGACGGCGAGCGCGATGGCCGCGATCAGGACCAGCAGCACCACCACGAACTCGAGGGTGGCGCGCCGGCTGGTGGCCGCGCTGTCGTCCGCGGCGACCTTGACGACCTCGGTCTCCAGGCTCGCCCCGGCCCCCCGGAAAAGATCAAGAACTTGGGCGTACGCCTTCGTCAGCTCCCCCGGCGACACCGCCCCGGCCCCGGCGAGCCGGGTGATCGTCCCGTCCGCCTTCGCCACGGCCGCGTCGGCCAGGGTCGCCTCGACCAGGCCGACCTGATCGGCGGTGGCGATCTGGCGGAAGTCGTCGAGCGCCTCCTGCCGGGCGGCCTGGGTGGCGATCAGCTCCTGCTGCCAGGTCGCGCTGACCTGACCGGTGACGCGGACCAGGTAGGCGGCCGCCTCCTGGTCGGCGACGGCGGCCTGGATCCGGGCGAACGCGGCCAGCGCGCGCAGTCCGTCGGCGACCATGCCGGGCTCGGCGATCTGGCTGACCGACTCGTCATAATCGGACAGTCCGTCGAGGACCGTGGCGTACTGCTCGGCCGCGGTGGTGAGCGTCACATCCTTGCGGGCGGTGATCGCCCCGCGGGTGTCGGTCAGCGCGCCGAGCCGCTCCTGGATCAGCTGGAGCCGGTCCCGTACCCGGGCCGGCACCTCGGTCAGCGCGGCGCGGTCCCGGCGGAACACCTGGACCTGCGCGTCGGTCGCGGCGACCGAGCCCTGGAAGGTCTCGGCCGGCCCGTCCGGATCGGCGAGGAACGCGACGGCGGCCATCCGCTCCTGGTGCAGCAGCCGGCTCAGGCCGGAGAGGTCGGTACCGAGCCGGGTCAGGTCGGCGACCCGGCCGGAGTCGGTGGCCCGGCCGCGCACTTCGATCAGTCGGACGGACGCCAGCACCAGTACCGCGACCAGCGGGATGACCAGAATGCCGGCGACTTTCGCGCGAATCCGGGCGTCGCGCAGCCACGGGAAGGGACCGCGTCGTACAGCCAGGCCCGAGGATCCCGTGCTCACGACATCTCCTTCGTGGTCGTCCCGCCTCGATGGGCGCCCCGGAATGCGATCGTCGCCGCCGGCGCGGCCTCGTCCGGGAGCTGCGGTCCGGCCCCGTCCGGCGCGCGCAGCAAGGTCCGTGCCGAAACTGGCACGGCGGCGATTTCATCAGACCCCCGACTGTTTTGGGAAGCCTGGATCCTCCCGGAAACCACCCGGCTGTCCAGGTGGTAGCCGCGCGCGGGGCCGGCCGGCAGCCGGGATCGTGGCGTTGACGTGCGCGAATACCTCATCCGAGACCACTTCCGCGGCCACGGCAACCGAACACCTTCACGATTCCAACCACTATGTGAGAGTCCTGTCCCGCGCCTGACGAAACCGCGGCTTCTGAGCAGGGGTCTCACGTTCGCAAGGATTGGCACGACGCGACGGACACGCTGTCCGTGCCGGACAGTGTCCACTCTGGAGAGTCGGTCTGGCAACCTATCCCGTACGTCGCCTTCAAGTGACCGACCGTAACCATAATTGATCGAACTCCGTCGATCAATGAAGATCCATACTTTAGGCTGCCTTAAGAAGCCGCGCCCCCACTGGCGTTTCCGCGGCGGTATTCCGTAACGTGCCCGGCATGGCAATTCGGAGCTGGGTGAAGCTACTGGCCACCACCGCCACGGCAGCCGCCGTGGTCGGAGCCGGCCAACTCGGCATCGCCTACGGGCTCGGCATCATCCGGCTGGATCGCATCCTGGACGTCACTGCGCGTGATCAATGGACCGCGCAACTCGCCTGGGTCGCGTGGATCACGATGAGCGCCGCCGCACTCGGCGCGATCGTCGCCACCGCTCTGCTGCCGCGCTGGCGCTCCCGCCCGCTCGGCGCCGGTGGCGCGCTGGCGATCGGCCTCGCCGGCGGTCTCGGCTCGCTGGCCGTCCTGCCGCTGACCATGCAGCCCGCGCGGGACGCGCAGGTCGCCGGGGTGCAGCCGGTCCTGGTGATCGGCATCGCCGCCGGCCTCGGCGCCGCGGCCGGCATCTTCGCGGGCTGGGCCGCCGCCGCCAAGCCGGCCGCCCGCTGGAACCTGGCCGCCCTGAGCGTGCTGATGTGGGTCGTCGCGCTGGTCTCGGTCGGCCCGTCGCTGCGCCCCGGCCACGCCGCCGCGGAGATCCACCTCGGCGTGCTCGGCGGCAGCCTGATCCCGTCCGCCCTGACCGCGCACACCACGTTCCTCACCATGCCGACCCTGGCGCTGCTCGCCGGCCTGACCGTCGGCTTCGTCGCCCGCGGCCGCCGGCTGTCGATGCTCGCCGCCGGGCTCGCCGGGCTGGCCGGTCCGGCACTGCTGACCGTGGCCTACCTGGTCGCCGGGCCGGAGCTCGGCGCGGCCGGGTTCCAGGACGACCCGTACTGGTCGGCGATGACCGCGTGCGGCGCCGGCGTGCTCGGCTCGGTGCTCGCGGCGATCGTCCGGGGCGCACCCGCCGCCGCCTCCTCCCCCGCCGCCGCAGCCTCGACCGCCCCGGCCGCCGCGCCCGCCGAGCCGGAGCCCGCCCCGCTGCCCAAGCGGGACGCGCCGAACCAGTCGGCCATCGCGCGGGCCGCCGCGGCCGCCGCGCTGCGCCCCGAGGACCAGCTCCGGCCCTCCGACACCGGGGTCATCGGCGTCGCACCGGGCACCCCGAACAACCCGTTCTCCGGCGGCAGCGGCAGCCCGTTCCGGGGCGGCGTGCCGTTCCCCCCGCAGCCCACCCCGACCCAGCCGCCGCCGCAGGCGCCGGCCCCGGAGAACCCGCCGCGTTTCTCCGGCCAGCAGCCGAACCCGTCCTCGGGCGGCTGGCGGAGTCGCCGGTCCGCACCCCCGCAGGCCCCGGCGCCGAGCCCAGGCCCAGGTCAGGGGCCAGGCGGCGACGGCTTCGACGGTTTCGCCGCCGGCCGCAACGGCGCGATGACCGCCGAGCAGCCCCGGGTCGCCGCACCGCGCGGACCGATCGTCGAGCCCACCTCGATCAGCGGGCCGTACCCGCCGGCGCCCGGGCGCAAGCCTGGCCGGGAAAATGATTATGTCGATTGGGTGAGCGGGCTCGGCGGCCAGTAAAAGATTCGTAAACTCCGATGGAATGATGCATCTGGGAGGTACCGCGGGACGCTCGGGGCAGGCACGATGCTCGATGTCCGGGCCCCATCCCCGAGTCGCATCGGAGTTCGAACGTGAACCGTCCCCAACCCCTCGCCCGCCGGGTCCTGCTCAGCCTCGCCCTGATCCTCGGGCTGGCCGGCAGCGCGCTCGCCGTCCCGTCGGCCGCGCAGGCCGCCGTCTACTCCACGTGCACGATCAGCCGCTGCTCGGCCGCGCGCACCGCCTTCACCGGCTGGCAGACGCTGGGCTGGCCGCTCAGCTCCGGCTGGTACTCCTGGCCGTACGGCAGCTACAACTACACCGGCGGCACCTTCCAGAACCGTGAGGGCTACCTGCCGTCGGCCACCTACAACGAGTACGACGTCTACTCCCGCGCCAAGGGCGCCTCGCGCGACGCGTACCGGATCGTGGTCAATCGCAGCACGAAGGTCGCCTACTTCACCCCGGATCACTACGTGACCTTCTACAAGCTCTGAACCCTTATTTGGTACGTGCTCGCGGCGGTCGTCTCAAGACGGCCGCCGCGCCGTTTTCCTACCCGGCCCGCCGTCGGTGCCGCTTTCCCCGCGGCCCACCGCAACCGAGCCGCAACCATTAGCACCCGACGGGCGCTCAGGCACCCCGAATCGATAGATCAGACCAGCAATTCTCCCGGCTAACCCTTAGCCAGAGCCCCAGCACGGCCGAACAACCCGGTGCCAGGGGATAACGAAGTCCGCTCGGCGTGAAGGGCAAACCCGGTGCAAGCCGGGGACGCAAAGCCACAGGACCCACGAGGTCGGCTGGGCTACCACCGAACGAACAGGGGATTCAATATGCGGAACATGATGCAGCTTCTTGGTGGCGTCGCGGTCGCAGGTATCGTCGCCGCCGGCAGCAGCGCCTTCACCGGCTACGGCGCCAGCACCGTGGCCACAACTCCTTACCTCGGCGGCACCTTCCACCAGGCTGTTTCGGGTGCGACGCTCATGACCGTCGCGCTCACCACCACCGCCGACCTGTCGAACTCTCAGGTAACCGAGATCCTGCTGACCTTCGATTCCGACACCCCCACCGGCAAGGCCGTCACTCTGGTCTCTGACGGAACCCTCGGCGGGGCGGGCACGCCCACCGGCATCTACTGCCAGGCCACCCAGGCGAACTTCACCTCCAACTGCAAGGTTGGAACTTCCTACGCCGCACCCACCGGTTACAAGACCAACATCAAGGACCTGACCATCACCGTGGCGTAGCACGAAACCGACATATGGCGGATACCGCCTCCCTACAGTGACCCTAGGGTCGTAGACGGAGGCACCATCCCCAAGTCAGTCCGACGTATCGCCTTGGCCGCCATCCTCGCGATGGCGGCCTTTGGCGTGTGGGCGGTCGGCACCCATCGCATTTCTTACGTAGTGACGCACGGCATCAGCATGAACCCCGTCTACTACGCGGGCGACCTCGTCATCCTTGCCAAACCCGATTTCTATTCCGTCGGCGACATAGCCGCATACCATGGCCCTGAGAGCGCGGAGGTCCTGCACCGGATCATCGGCGGCGACGGTGTCGGCGGTTATACCTTCAAAGGCGACAACAATCAGTCGATCGACATCACCCATCCCACTGCGGACGAACTCATCGGTCGCCCGGTCCTCCACGTTCCCCACGGCGGAATCTGGTTACGACCGCTTCTCAGCCCGACAGCGCTGGGCATGCTCGGATTCCTATTCGTCGGTGGCGCTGCCACGGCCAAAACCCGCAGGCAACTTGCGCGCGGGCATCGCAAGAAGAGGACGACGGGCATGGCAGGTGGAGGCGGTACCTGGTCGGCTGCCGCAGTCGTCGTCAAAGCCATCGGCCGACTGCACCCCGTCTTCCGCATCGTTGCCGTTGTCACCGCACTGTTCGCGCTGGCCGGCCTCCTGCTGGGCGTCCTCGGCTGGCTGAAACCGGCCACGCAGGTCGCAGTCAGCACTTCCGAGGCCGCCGAGTCGATGACCTTCTCCTACTCCGCGAAGGTGACGCCTTCCGCGGCCTATGACGGCACAGTCGCCTACTCCCCCGATCCCATCTATCGGCAGCTCGCCAAGTTCGTCGACTTACAGATGCAGTACCGGGGGAAACCCGGTCGAATCGACGTAGGCGCACGGCTGGTCGCACAGGGAGGCTGGCACTCCACTATCCAGCTGTCCCAGCCCCGGCAGTTCACCGCCGATCGATACACCGGCACGGTCACGCTTGACCTGGATGGGCTACAAGAACGGGCTACTGAAGCGGGCAAGGCGATCGGCGCCGATCTCGGCGCGATCACCATCTCGGTCACCGCACACGTTCAGCATGGTGACGGCACGTCCTTCGAACCCCAGCTGGGACTCGCGCTCGACTCACTGCAGTTGAACCTCACCAGCAATGCGGCAAGCCTGGTTGTCGACCAGTCGGGGTCGACAACCGGCGGAGGGGTCTATCCCCGGCAGATCAGCGTGCTCGGACGAGATCTGATGACCGCCGGCGAAGCTCGACGGTATGCAGTCTGGCTGCTTTTGATCGCCGTGGCCGGGGCGATCGGGATCGGGTTGGCGGCGCTTCGACATGTCCCTTTGGCGAGCCGGGCGCAGATTCAGCGGCGGTATGGGCATCTGCTGGTGCCGGTCGAGCCGATGACCAGTAAGCAGGGCGAGGCGGTGGTCACCGTGGCGTCGGTGCCGGCGCTGGTGAAGCTGGCCGAGAAGTACGGGCAGATGATCCTTACCTGGACCCGCCCCGACGGTGCCGATGATTTCGTGGTCCGGGATGACGGGGTCCTCTACCGGTACCGGATCGTCCCGGCCCGACCCGCCACCGCAAAGCCGCCGCTCGCCGGTATGCCCCACCCGGCCGCCCGCCGCGCCCAGAAGTCGGCAGCCCTCGGCATCGCCTCGGTAGCCGCCGCCAAACAGCCCGCGGAACAAGCCGACTCAACCGAACCCCACAGCCAAACCGACTCGAAGCCGCCCACCACACAAACCGAGCCCGAGCAGGCCACCGCACAGACCGAGTCCGCGCGGCCCGCCAAACAAACCGAGCCCGAGCACGTCGAGCCCGAGCGGCCCGCCAAACAAACCGAGTCCGAGCATGTCGAGCCCGAGCAGCCCGCCGCGCAGGCCGAGCCCGAGCAGCCCGCCGCGCAGGCCGAGCCCGAGCAGCCCGCCGCGCAGGCCGAGCCCGAGCAGCCCGCCGCGCAGGCCGAGCCGGATAAGCCCGACGAGCAGGCCAAGCCCGAGCAGGTAGGGGAACCGACGCCGGAGCAGGCTGGAACGCCTGAAGCGGTAGCTGACCTACCTGCCGAAACTGATCGACGCGACAAGCCCGAGAGCGAAAACGAGCAGCCGGCAGGCACCGCGTCGGCTCCCGAGGTCGAAGGCGAACTCGCGGCGGACGACGAGCCGGAGTCCAATCCGCCTGCGCCCCGGGAAGAAATCCCCGCAAACGAGACGGCCCAGACCGAAGCGCCGACGGACCCGGGGGAAACGCCCACAACTCGGGCGGAGACATCCGCGATCCAGGTGATCCAGACGAAGGCTCTCGTGCGCCGGGTAGCGGCACCGGTGGTTCGGTTCGTGGCGGCAACGACCGAGGCGGCAGCTCCTGAGGTCATCGCCGAAGCCGGGGGATCGACAGCGACGCCGAAGAACGAGCAGGACAGGCCCGCCGCAGAAAAAGCTGAAAAAGCTGAAAAAGCGGAGAAGTCGGAAAAGGCGGAGAGCGCAGTGGTTGAAGCCGCTGCTACGACCCGTGATGAGCCGGCCCGGCGTTCGCGCAAACGTGTCCGGAAGACAGACCCGCAGCCCGAAGCCCTCGCCGAGAAAGCGCCGGAGACCCCGGCCCCGGCAGAGGTCGGCGCGGCAATGGCCGTACCGAAGGAGGAGCCGGCGGCGGAAAGCCCCGCTGGACCACCGAAGCCGACCGCCCGCCGCAAGCCCCGCGTCCGCAAGCCCGCGCCCGCCGCCGTCGAGGCCGAAGCGTCAGCGAAGGCCGAGGCAAGCCCAGCGCCCCAAACAAGCCCAACGCCCCAAACAGGCCCAACGCCTCAGGCAAGCCCGACGCCGAAGGCGGGCCCGGCCCCCAAGGCGAGCCCGGCGCCCAAGGCGAGCCCGGCGCCCGAAGCAAACCCGGCGCCCAAGGCCGCCGCAAAGTTGGACACGAAAGCGGAGCCGCAGGCCACTCCCGCCGCACGCAGGCCCGCCAAAAAAGCAACCGCCAGCAAGACCGCCCAGCCCAACAAGAACGCCCAGCCCGGCAAGACCGCGCAGGCCGGCAAGACCGCGCAGGCCGGCAAGGTCATCCCGGGCCGGGAGACGGCTGCGGCCCGCGCGGCCACCGAGGCCGGCAAGATCGCCGCCGGCCGGAGGGCTGCCACGGCTGATGGCGAGGCCGCCAAAGAGCCGACCATCCCCGAGCCGACCACCCCCGAGCTGACCGTCCCCGAGCCGACCACCCCCGAGCTGACCGCCGCCGACCTGGCCGCCCGGCGGCAAGCCATCGAAGAGCTCGCCGCCGAACAGCAGGCCACCGAAGTGCAGACCGCCGAGAAACTGGCCGAGCGAAAAGCCACGATGACCTTCGCCGAGCAGAAAGCAACCGCAGACGTGACCGCACAACGCACCGCCGCCGAAGAGCTGGCCGAGCGCAACCGGGTCTTGGAGCAGGCGATCGCCCGCAAGGCCGAGGAGGACCAGGCCGCAGCGGACCGGGCCCGCAAGGAGCGCGTGGCAAAGCGCACCGCCTCACGCGACCCGGTCTTCGATTTCCTGCCGACAAAAGACCCGACGAAAGACCCGACGAAAGACCCGAAAGACTAGGCACAAGACCCAGAACTAAGGCGTAACAGGCAGGTAGACCCGCCCACCCCCATCCACGAACTCCGAAGACTTGGCCTTCATCCCCGCCGCCCGCAACTCATGACTGATCTTCATCGAGCAGAACTTGGGCCCGCACATCGAGCAGAAATGCGCGGTCTTCGCCGGCGCCGCCGGCAGTGTCTCGTCGTGATAGGCCCGCGCCGTCCCCGGGTCCAGGGCCAGCTCGAACTGGTCCTCCCAGCGGAACTCGAACCGCGCGTGCGACAACGCGTCGTCCCAGTCCTGCGCCCCGGGATGCCCCTTGGCGAGATCCGCCGCGTGGGCCGCGATCTTGTAAGCGATCATCCCGGCCTTGACGTCCTCCTTGTTCGGCAACCCGAGATGTTCCTTGGGCGTCACGTAGCAGAGCATCGCGGTCCCGAACATCCCGATCATCGCGGCCCCGATCGCGGACGTGATGTGGTCGTAGGCGGGCGCGATGTCGGTGGTCAGCGGCCCGAGGGTGTAGAAGGGCGCCCCGCCGCACAGCTCCACCTGCAGGTCGACGTTCTCCTTGATCTTGTGCATCGGGACGTGGCCGGGCCCTTCGACCATCACCTGGACGTCGTACTCCCAGGCGATGTGGGTCAGCTCGCCGAGCGTGCGCAGTTCGGCGAACTGGGCCTCGTCGTTGGCGTCCGCGATCGAGCCGGGGCGCAGCCCGTCGCCGAGCGAGAACGTGATGTCGTACTCCCGGAAGATCTCGCACAGTTCGCGGAAGTGCGTGTAGAGGAAGTTCTGCCGGTGCCCGGCGAGACACCAGGCCGCCATGATCGACCCGCCGCGCGAGACGATGCCGGTGACCCGCTCGGCCGCCAGTGGGACGTACTCCAGGAGCACGCCCGCGTGGATCGTCATGTAGTCGACGCCCTGTTCGGCCTGCTCGATCACGGTCTCCCGGAACAGCTCCCAGGACAACTTGAGCGGATCCCCGCCGACCTTCTCGAGGGCCTGGTAGATCGGCACGGTCCCGATCGGCACCGGTGAGTTCCGGACGATCGACTCGCGGGTCTCGTGGATCCGCGGGCCGGTGGACAGGTCCATCACGGTGTCCGCACCCCACCGGGTGGCCCAGGTGAGCTTCTCCACCTCTTCGGCGACCGACGAGGTGACCGCCGAGGTGCCGATGTTCGCGTTGACCTTCACCAGGAACTTCGTCCCGATGATCATCGGCTCGGACTCCGGGTGCTTGCGGTTGACCGGCAGCACCGCGTGCCCGGCGGCGATCTCGTCGCGGACGAGCTCCGGCGTGCAGCCCTCGCGGACCGCGACGAACTCCATCTCCGGCGTGATGTCCCCGGCCCGCGCGGCGGCGAGCTGGGTTCGCCCGTCCCACCACGGCTTGCGCAGCTCGGGCAAGCCTTGTGACGGGTCGCTGCCCGGGCCGGCGGTGTCGTAGAGCCGGACCGGCGGGATGTCGCCGGTCAGCACCACCTCGGTGAACGGCACGCGGATCTCCGGACGGGAGCCCTCCACGTAGACCTTGCGCCTCATGCTTCCTCCTAAATAGGTATAAAACCGGCGGAAAATGGCAGCACGGATCCGCCGGACATCTCCGGGGGTTCTTAACGGACGAAGAAGTGGTCGAGCGGCCCGGGCCCGGCGCCCAGTTGCCACCCGGCGCCGCCGCGCAGCGCCCCGGTCACGTACTCCTTGGCCGCGGCGATCGCGTCCGGAACGGCATCACCCATGGCCAGCCGCACCGCGATCGCCGAGGAGAACGTGCACCCCGACCCGTGGTTGTTCGGTGTCGGCACGGATTCCCCGTGCAGTTCGGTGACGACGCCGCCGTGCCAGAGCACGTCGACCGCGAGCTCACTGCCGGTCACGACCACGGCGCGCGGCCCGGTCGCGGCCAATTCCGCCGCTGCCGCGGCCATCTCCGAGGTGGTCTCGACCCGGCGTCCGGCGAGGGCGCCGGCCTCCTGCCGGTTCGGCGTCACGACTTGGGCGTACGGCATGAGCACCGCCACCACCGACGCCGCCCCGAGCCGGCTGCCCGACGTGGCCACCAGCACCGGATCCACCACCAGATGCGGCAGGTCGGCGGCCCGATCCGCGATCACCTGGGCCACGGCCCGATCGGCGATCATCCCGACCTTGACCGCCGCCACCTCGAAGTCGTTGAGCACGGCGTCGAGCTGCGCGGCCACCACCTCCGCCGGCACCGGGTGGATCCCGGTCACCCCGAGCGTGTTCTGCGCCGTGATCGCGGTGAGCACCGAGGTCCCGTACGCCCCCAGCGCCGCGAACGTCTTGAGATCCGCCTGGATCCCGGCGCCCCCGCCGGAGTCCGACCCGGCGATCGTCAGCACCACCGGCGGCGTCACGCGCCCACCGCCACGGCGCCGAACGAGCCGGCCAGCGTGCGCGCCACCCGCTCCGGATTCGCCGCCCGCATGATCGCTCCGAGCACCGCGATCCCGGCCGCGCCCGCGCCCGCGCACTCGGCCGCCCGGGCCGCCGAGTCCACCCCGCCGAGCGCCAGCCACGGCAGGTCCCCGGCCAGCTCGGCGGCCCGGGCGGCACCGAGCGCGGGGCCGTACCCCGGCTTGGTCGAGGTCGGGTAGATCGGCGACAGCGTCACGTAGTCCACATCGGACCGGGGCTCGGTGCCGTGCCACGACCGCCCGACCAGCGGCACCCCGGCCGGCACCGGATCCGCCGCGGCCAGGTGCACCGCGGTCCCGCCGAGCGGGTCGGGTCCGGAAACGATCAGCCGGCCGGCGGGCACCACCGAGCGGAGCTGTTCGGCCAGCTGGAGGCGCTGGTCCCGGGGGAGGTCACGTTCGCGGAGCACGATCCAGGCGGCGCCACCGCGTACGGCGGCCGCGATCGTCTCCACCAGCGGCCCGGCAGCGGACCGCCGATCGGTGAGCACGACGAGCCCGCCGGGGGTCACCACACCGGGATCCCGTCGTCCGAAGTGGACGCGAGTGCGTGGAAGCGGCGCGGGATCCGTCCGGCCCGGCGGGCCAGGCGCCCGGCCTCGACCGCGTGCCGCATCGCCGCGGCCATCACCGCCGGCTCGTCGGCCCGGGTGATCGCGCTGGCCACCAGCACCGCGTCGCAGCCCAGCTCCATCGCGAGCGTGGCGTCCGAGGCGGTGCCGATGCCGGCGTCCAGGACCACCGGGACGTCGACGTTCTGCCGGATCAGCTCGATGTGGTGCGGGTTGGCGATGCCCAGGCCGGAGCCGATCGGCGAGCCGGCCGGCATCACCGCGGCGCAGCCCGCGTCGGCCAGCCGACGGGCCAGGATCGGGTCGTCGGTGGTGTACGGCAGCACCGTGAACCCGTCCGCGACCAGCACCTCCGCGGCCCGGAGCAGCTCGACGCCGTCGGGCAGCAGGGTCCGCTCGTCGCCGATCACCTCCAGCTTGATCAGGTCCGTCCCGAACGCCTCGCGGGCCATCCGGGCCGTCTTGACCGCGTCGCCGGCGGTGAAGCAGCCGGCCGTGTTCGGCAGGATCCGCACGCCGAGCCGGTCCAGCATCGGCAGCAGCCCGGGCCCGGCCGCCTCGACCCGGCGCAGCGCGACGGTGACCAGGTCGGTCCCGGAGGCGACGATCGCCTCCTCGAGCGCGGCCAGGCTGTTCGCCCCGCCGGTCCCGAGGATCAGCCCGTTCGCCGGCAGCAGCCCGCCCGATCCCGCGTCCGAAATGTCCGCGGCACCCCGCACGCCCGCGTCATCGACGATGATCCCGCTCATGATCAACCGCCCTGGGCCGCGGTGAGCACCTCGACCGCGTCGCCGTCGGTCAGGTCGACCTGCGCCCAGGTGGAGCGCGGCACGACCGAGCCGTTCACGGCGACCGCGACCCCGCGGTGCGCGTCGGTGATCTCGGCGACCAGCACGGCCACCGAGCAGGACTCCGGCCGCGTCTGGTGCCGGCCGTTGACGATCAGGCGCATCCGAACCTCCCGGGGGTGAAGTCGTCGATGATCGGGTCGGCCGTCCCGGTGAGCACCAGGTCGGCGATCAGCCGCGCGGTGATCGGGGCGAGCAGCACCCCGTTGCGGTAGTGCCCGGCGGCCACGAAGACGCCGTCCCGGAGCCGGCCGAGGATCGGCGCGTTGTCCGGGGTGCCGGGCCGGTGCCCGACGGTGACCTCGGTGAGCTCGTGCTCGGCGAGGCCCGGGACCAGGTCGAGGGCGGCGCGCAGCAGGTCGTGGACGGCGCCGGCGGTGGGCGTACGGTCGGTCCGCTCCTCCTGGGTGGCGCCGACGACCACCTCGCCGTCGGCGCGCGGGACCAGGTAGACGTGCCGGCCGTCGGCGGCCCCGTCGAGCACGTGGGTCAGCAGTCCGGGCTCCCCGCGGAGCCGCAGGACCTGGCCTTTGACCGGCCGGATCGGGAGCCCGGTGAGCGCCGCGGTGCCGCAGCCGGCCGCGACCACCACGGCGTCGGCGTCCAGTGCCGACACGTCGTCGACCAGCCGGGGCACCAACCGTCCATGCAGGACGTTCCGCAGCGCGGCGACCACCCGACGGGGGTCCACCTGGCGCTCGTCCGGCGCGTAGGCGCCGGCCCGGACCCGCGGCGACAACCCCGGCTCCCGCTCCCGCAGCTGCGAGCCGGTCAGCGGGGACAGCTTCTGATGCCGCCACTCGCGCGCCATCTCGGTGACGTCGTCCGCGGTCAGCGCCACCCCGAGGGTGCCGGCGTCGTCGTACCCGACGTCGCCGAGGCCGGCCGCGAACTCCGGCCACCGCGCGTTGGACGCGTCCAGCAGGTGTTCCAGCCGCGGAAACTCGAAGACCGACTCGCCGCCCGGCGCGAGCATCCCGGCGGCCACGTGCCAGGCGCCGTCGATCCCGTCCGGCGCCGGGTCGTAGACCGTGACGTCCGCCCCGCGGCGCAGCAGGTCGGCCCCGACGGCCAGCCCGATGATCCCGCCGCCGACGACCGCGACCCTCATGCCGCGACCGCCGGGGAGGCCGCTCCCCAGATCTTCAGAAACGCCGCGGCCGCGCCCGCCGGATCGGTCGCGAACGCGGAGACCGCCGCGATCCCGTGCACCCGGCCGGCGAACCGGGCCGCCCGCTCGACCGTGATCCCGCCGATGGCCAGCACCGGGGTCCCCGGGACGGCGGCCGCGACGACCCCGATCCGGTCGACCCCGAGTGGTGGTGGCAGGCCGTCCTTCGTGGACGTCTCGAAGGCCGGACCGACCCCGAGGTAGGTCGCGCCGTCGGCGACCGCGGCCCGGGCCTGCTCCGGAGTCCGGCAGGTCGCGCCGACCACCAGATCCGGCCCGGCCACCCGTCGCACGGCCGCGACCGGCAGGTCCTCGGCGCCGACGTGCACGCCGTCCGCACCGGCCGCGAGCGCGACCCCGAGACGGTCGTTGACCAGGCACATCGCTCCGGCTGCCCGGCAGATCGCCACGGCCGCGACGGTCAACGCGTACGCCGAATTGTCGTTGGTCTTGACCCTGATCTGAATCGCCACGCCCGGTCGCGCGACGCCGCGGACGACGTCGAGGTCATCGGTGATGACGTGCAACCTGGGAAACGAAACAGCGTCCATGACGCACTCCTCCCTGCGCCGGCATTACCCGGATCAGGTTCTACGGTCGGGGGCAGCGTCAGCCCCCCTCTCAGCCCGATGCTCGGACTCCCGTGGGGTTTCTTGTAACCGGACTCTAACCAGTCCGTGACGATAAAAGCTAGCGGACGTCCCAGACCGGTTCGGGGACCTCGACAACTTCGTTGTCGCTGCGGAACAGGACGAAACGGTCGAAGGAACGGGTGAACCAGCGGTCGTGGGTGACCGCGATCACGGTGCCGTCGAACGCCTTCAGCCCCTCCTCCAACGCCTCCGCCGAGGCCAGGTCCAGGTTGTCGGTCGGCTCGTCGAGCAGCAGCAACGTCGCCCCGGAGAGCTCCAGCAACAGCACCAGGAACCGCGCCTGCTGCCCACCGGAGAGCGTCCCGAAACGCTGATCGCCCTGGGTGGACAGCTCGTAGCGGCTCAGGTGCTTCATCGAGCCGGCCCGGTCCATCCCGGAGCGATGTTCGTCACCCCGCCAGAGGATCTCGACCAGGGTCTTCTCCACCAGCTCGGGCCGGTCGTGGGTCTGCGAGAAGTGGCCGGGCCGGACCCGGGCACCGAGCCGGGCGACCCCGTTGTGCTTCACGTGCGCGAGCGGCGCCCCGTCGACCGGCTGGTGCTCCAGGTCGGGTTCGCTGCCGCCGGCCGCGAGCAGGCGCAGGAAGTGCGACTTGCCGGTGCCGTTCGCGCCCAGCACGGCGACCCGGTCGCCGTACCAGATCTCCAGGTCGAACGGGAACGTCAGGTTCTCCAGCTCGAGCTGCTCGCAGATCACCGAACGCTTGCCGGTGCGGCCGCCGCGCAGATTCATCCGGACCGACTGCTCCTTGGGCGGCAGCGGCGGCTTGCCGGCCTCCTCGAACTTGCGCAGCCGGGTCTGCGCGGCCTGGTAACGCGAGGCCAGGCCGTCGTTGAACATCGCCTTATTCTTCAGCGTGAAGACCAGCTCGCGAAGCTTCTCGTGCTCCTCGTCCCAGCGCCGGCGCAGCTCCTCCATCCGCTCGTGCCGGTTGGAGCGGGCCTCGTGCCAGGAGGCGAACCCGCCGGGATGGGTCCACGCGCCGCCGCCCTCGACCGCGACCACCCGGTCGGCGGTCTGGGCCAGCAGCTCCCGGTCGTGCGAGATGTAGAGGATCGCCTTGTTCGACTCGCGGATCCGCTGCTCCAGCCAGCGTTTGGCGGGCACGTCGAGGAAGTTGTCCGGCTCGTCGAGCAGCAGCACCTCGTCACCGCCACGGAGCAGCAGGTCGAGGGCGAACCGCTTCTGCTCGCCGCCGGAGAGGGTCCGCACGATCCGGCTGCGCGCCTCGTCCCACGGCTTGCCCAGGATGGAGACGGCGACGGTGTCGAAGAGCACCTCGGCGTCGTACCCGCCGACCTCACCCCAGTGGGCGAGGGCGTTCGCGTACGCGATCTGACTCTTCTCGGTCTCGTCCAGCCCCTCGGTGGCCTTGGCAAGTCGAGCACCGGCCTCCCGCAGCGGCGGCGCGACCAGGGACAACGCCATGTCCTCCAGCGTCCGGTCGTCGCCGATCATGCCGATGAACTGGCGCATCACGCCGAGCCCGCCGGACCGCGCGACTGTCCCGCTCTGGGTCGGGAGGTCACCGGCCACGGTCCGCAGCAGCGTGGTCTTGCCCGCCCCGTTCGGACCGACCAGCGCGACCTTGGCCCCCTCGCCGACCCGGAACGACACGTCGGTGAACAGCTCACGACCGTCCGGCAGCACGAAACCGACGCCGGAGACATCCACATAACCCATGCCCGGCATCCTGCCCGGTTTCGAGGTCAGATGGCAGCCGGTTTTGCCGTCACCCGCAACACCCGGAAGCCCTTCTGGCTGGCGATTCGCTCCACCCGCCAGCCCTTCTCGACCAGCCAGGTGTGCAGCGAGTCACCCCCGAGGTTCCGGTTGATCACCAGCCAGGCGACCCCGTCCGGGGCGAGCCGGGGCAGCCAGCGCGCCATCAGCGCGCGCAGCTCGGCCTTGCCGACGTGGGTGGGCGGGTTGCTCCAGATCTGCGCGAACTCCACCCCGGTGGGGACGTCGTCCGGCGCGCTCACCCGGACCCGCCCGGCGAGCTTCAGTGTGGCGGCGTTCTCGCTGGTCAGGTCGCGGGCGCGGGAGTTCACGTCGATCGCGTAGACGGTCGTCGCGGGCGCCTCGGTGGCCAGCACGCAGGTGATCGGCCCGTACCCGCAGCCGATGTCGAGCAGCGCGCCGGTGGTGGCCGGGCCGGGCAGCGCCGCTTTGCGCAGCAGCACCGCGGTCCCGGGGTCCAGCCGCCCGGCGGAGAACACCCCGGCGGCGACGGCGAGCCGGTAGTCCCGGCCGGCCACGCTGAACTCGATCTCGTTGCGGCGCATCGGGGCGTCCGGGTCGGTGCTGAAGTAATGCTCGGCGGTCACCCTGTCAGTTTCCCGCGTCACAACGCGGCGGGAACCTCGGGGTGCCGGACAGGCTGTGCGTTCATTGACCGACGTGCGCTCCTAACTTGTGCCCATGCGGTTCGCCCTCCCGACGCGCTCCGCGCACCGCGCCGCCCCGGCATTCCTGGTCCGGCAGCTTCCGCGATCCTCCGGCCAGCATCGGCACCCGGTCCGGGTTCGTCCACAGCGGCACGTGCGGCGTGATCCGTACCCGATCATGACCCTTCTCACCCGCGGCCTGGCCGCACTGATCGTCCTCGGCATCTTCCTGGTGTCCGGGTTCCTGGTGGTCAGCGACGAGCCGAGCGACCCGGCCGCCGAGGCCGAGCAGGCGATCAGTTCGCGCGCGGCCGATCCGCGGCCGCTCACGGTCGCCGAGGTCTTCCCGGCCGGCGCCGCCGGCTTCCGGATCACCACCACGTCCGACCAGGCCGATTGCACGCTTGCGGTGACCGGCGCCTTGCGCTCGGCGATTTCCGGGTACGGATGTTCGCAGGCCGTCCGGGCCGCGATGACCACCCCGGAGAGCGGCTACGAGCTGACCGCCGGCGTCCTCAACCTGGCCGACTCGCAGAGCGCCGCGGCGGTCGGCGAGCAGGTCGGCCGGCTGGTCGAGGCGGACGACGGCAGCTTCACCGGGATCACCGGCGAGCCGACCGCGCCGGGCACCCCGATCGGCTGGCGCGCGCACGGCCACTACCTGGTCTACTGCCTGATCACCGGCCCGGGCGGGGAGCCGGTCGCGAGCGGCGATCCCGGGTTGCCGGCGCTGACCGAGCGGCTGCTCGACACGTACCTGACCGAGCAGGTCCTGGACCGGCGTTCCTAGGGCCGGTCCTAGGCGCGCAGGCGGCGGGTGGCGTCCGCGCGGGCGGCGTACTCGGCCTGGTCCGGGTAGCCGACCTCGACCAGGGTCAGCCCGTTCGCCGCGGCCACGGTCACCTCGCTGGACCGTTCCCGCAGGGTGAGCAGCTTCGCCGGCCAGTCCGGCTCCCGGCGGCCCTCGCCGACCGCGAGCATCGCGCCGACCAGGCTGCGGACCATCGCCTGGCAGAACGCGTCGGCCTGCACGGTCGCCACCAGCGTCCGGTCCGCCTCGCGGCGCCAGTCCAGCCGGTTGATCGCGCGGATCGTGGTGGCGTGCTCCTTGCGCTTGCAGAACGCGGCGAAGTCGTGCTCGCCGAGCAGCCCGGCGGCGGCCGCGTTCAGCCGGTCCAGGTCGAGCGGGCGCGGCCAGCCCAGGGTGTCGTAACGCCGCAGCGGCTCCGGCCCCCAGCCGTCGTCACAGACCCGGTACTCGTAGCGGCGGAACGTCGCCGAGAACCGCGCGTCGAACGTGTCCGGCACCGGCACCACGCCCTTGACCCGCGCGTCCGGCGGCATCAGCCCGCCCAGCCGGCGCACCAGCGACCCGGCCAGCTCCGCGTAGCGCTCGGCCGGCAGCTCGATGTGACACACCTGACCCGAGGCGTGCACCCCGGCGTCGGTCCGCCCGGCCACGGTCAGTCCGAGCGGCCACTGCTCGCCGCCGGCGCCCAAAAGACGATGAAGGGCTTCGGTCAAAACCCCCGCGACGGTACGACGTCCCGGCTGGGCCGCCCAGCCGGAGAAGTCGGCGCCGTCGTAGGAGACGTCGAGTCGTAGCCGGATGGTCTCGGTCATGCCGCAGCGCGCTCCTCGGCCTCGGCCACCGCCCGCCTCGCGGGCCCGTTGCCACGGGACCGGTGCACAGGCCGTACCGAATAGTCGTTTTTTATGGTTTCGTCCCGGGAAAGCGAAAGGCCCGGCACCCTGAAGCGGATGCCGGGCCTTTCGATAAGGCGAAGATCAGGCCTTGGTGTCGTCGCCCTCGGCGCCCTTGTCACCGGAAGCGCTGACCGGAGCCTCGGCGTCCTGGTCGGCGGCGGCGGCCGGAACCGTCTCCTCCGGGGCCAGCGCCTCGAGCTTGTCCTGCTGCGCGGCGGCCTTGCGAGCGGCAGCCTTGGCGGCGGGCGCGGTGGTGGCCACGACCGGAGCCTCCTCGACCAGCTCGATGATCGCCATCGGAGCGGCGTCGCCCTTGCGGGGACCGGTCTTGGTGATCCGGGTGTAGCCACCGGGACGACCGGTGTACCGCGGAGCGATCTGCTCGAACAGGGCGTACACGACGTCCTTGTCCTTCACGGTGCCCAGCACCCGGCGACGGGCGTGCAGGTCGCCACGCTTGGCCTTCGTGATGAGCTGCTCGGCCAGCGGACGGAGCCGCTTGGCCTTCGTCTCGGTGGTCTTGATCTTCCCGTGCCGGAAGAGCTCGGTGGCCAGGTTGGCCAGGATGAGCTTCTCGTGGGCCGGGCTGCCGCCGAGGCGGGCACCCTTCGTGGGCGTGGGCATTTCAGATGCTCCTTGAAGAAGTGGCGCTACCGAGCCTAGAGCTGCTCGGTCTCGCGGTAGTCGTCGGTGTCGTAGTCCACGTCGCCGAACGAGTCGACCACGTGCGCGGGGTCGAAGGACGGCGCGCTGTCCTTCAGGCCCAGGCCCATACCGGCGAGCTTCATCTTGACCTCGTCGATGGACTTCTGGCCGAAGTTCCGGATGTCCAGAAGGTCGGCCTCCGTACGCCCTATCAATTCGCCCACCGAGTTGATGCCCTCACGCTTGAGGCAGTTGTACGACCGGACCGTGAGGTCCAGCTCCTCAATCGGGAGTGCCAGATCGGCGGCGAGCTGAGCGTCCTGCGGCGACGGGCCGATGTCGATGCCCTCGGCGGTCTCGTCCAGCTCCCGGCACAGGCCGAAGAGCTCGACCAGCGTCGAGCCGGCCGAGGCCAGCGCGGTCCGCGGCGAGATGGACGCCTTCGACTCGACGTCGATGATCAGACGGTCGAAGTCGGTGCGCTGCTCGACACGGGTCGCCTCGACGCGGTACGTGACCTTGAGCACCGGCGAGTAGATCGAGTCGACCGGGATCCGGCCGATCTCCGCGCCCGCGCTCTTGTTCTGCGCCGCGGTGACGTAGCCACGGCCACGCTCCACGGTCAGCTCCATGTCGAGCCGGCCCTTGCTGTTCAGCGTCGCCAGCTTGAGGTCGGGGTTGTGCACCGAGACACCGGCCGGCGGCTGGATGTCGCCGGCGGTCACGTCGCCCGGGCCCTGCTTGCGCAGGTACATGCTGACCGGCTCGTCGTGCTCGGAGCTGACGGTCAGTTCCTTGACGTTCATGACCAGCTCGACCACGTCCTCCTTGACACCGGGGATCGTGGTGAACTCGTGCAGCACGCCGTCGACCTTGATGCTGGTGACCGCCGCGCCCGGGATCGACGAGAGCAGGGTGCGCCGGAGCGAGTTACCGAGGGTGTAGCCGAAACCCGGCTCCAGCGGTTCGATGGTGAACCGGGAACGGGTCTCGCTGATCGACTCCTCCGACAGGGAGGGCCGCTGGCTGATGAGCACGCTGTTCTTCTTTCTGTCAGGCCAACCGCTATTTGATGGCCGTCTTTCACTTTTAAAAGTGCCGGCCTCGCGGCCGGCACTTTCAAAGAGCTGCTACTTGGAGTAGAGCTCGACGATCAGCTGCTCCTGGACCTGCGTGTCGATGACAGCGCGGACCGGGAGCGTGTGCACGAGGATCTTCATCTCGCTGGGGATCGGCTCGAGCCAGGCCGGCACCGGCCGGGATCCGGCCTGGGCCTGCGCGACGACGAAGGGGGTCATTTCCTTCGACTTCTCGCGGAGCGTGACGATGTCGTGCTCCTTCACCCGGTACGACGGGATGTCGACCTTGACGCCGTTCACCAGGAAGTGGCCGTGCTTGACCACCTGGCGGGCGGCGTCGCGGGACGCGGCGTAACCGGCCCGGTAGACGACGTTGTCCAGACGCGACTCGAGGATCTGCAGCAGCACCTCACCGGTCTTGCCGGGCTTGGTGACGGCCTCCTCGTAGTACCCGCGGAACTGCTTCTCCAGCACGCCGTAAACGCGGCGGGCCTTCTGCTTCTCGCGGTGCTGGAGCAGGTACTCGGTCTCCTTGGTCCGGCCACGGCCGTGCTGGCCGGGCGGGAAGGGACGCGACTCGAACGGGCACTTCGGCCCGTCACACTTGCTGCCCTTGAGGAACAGCTTCATCTTCTCGCGGCGGCAGCGCTTGCAGTCCGCACCTACGTAACGAGCCATGCTTCTAGATCTCCCTTAGACCCGACGACGCTTCGGCGGACGGCATCCGTTGTGCGGCTGCGGGGTCACGTCGGAGATCTGACCGACCTCGAGACCAGCGGCCTGCAGCGAACGGATAGCGGTCTCCCGGCCGGAGCCGGGGCCCTTGACGAACACGTCGACCTTGCGCATGCCGTGCTCCATGGCCCGGCGAGCAGCGGCCTCGGCGGCCAGCTGCGCGGCGAACGGAGTCGACTTGCGGGAGCCCTTGAAGCCCACCTGGCCGGACGAGGCCCAGGAGATGACCGCACCGGTCGGGTCGGTGATCGACACGATGGTGTTGTTGAAGGTGCTCTTGATGTGCGCCTGCCCGTGGGCGACGTTCTTGCGTTCCTTGCGCCGGACCTTTTTGACTGCGGCCCCTGCGCGTGCCTTCGGTGGCATAAGTCAGTGCGCTCCTATTACTTCCGACCGGGCTTCTTCTTACCGGCGACCGTGCGCTTCGGACCCTTGCGGGTACGGGCGTTGGTCCGGGTCCGCTGTCCTCGCACGGGCAGGCCCTTGCGGTGGCGGATGCCGGCGTAGCAGCCGATCTCAACCTTGCGGCGGATGTCCGCGGCGACCTCGCGGCGCAGGTCGCCCTCAACCTTGAAGTTGGCCTCAATGTATTCGCGGAGCTGCAGCAGCTCCTCTTCCGTGAGGTCCTTGGCGCGCTTGTTCAGGTCGATCGCCGTAGCGGTCAATGCTTCGACGGACCGGGTACGTCCGATCCCGAAGATGTAGGTGAGCGCGATCTCCATCCGCTTCTCGCGGGGAAGATCGACGCCGACGAGACGTGCCATAAGTGGGCGTGCTCCTCGTTGGTAATCGCGGAGGTCTGTGCCCCTCCCATCCCGCCTGCCCTGGCGGGCCCCGGCCTCCGACCGGGGGTGTGGCCGCTCTTCAAGGAGCGGCCGGGACGAGCTTGTTCAGTGGTGCGGATCTTGCGCGGGTCTACTCAGCCCTGGCGCTGCTTGTGACGCGGGTCGGTGGAGCAGATGACCATGACCCGGCCGTGCCGCCGGATGATCCGGCAGTTGTTGCAGATCCGCTTGACGCTCGGCTTGACCTTCACGGTTTGCCTTAACTCTCAGTCAGACGGGATGTGGAAAACCCCGACCCGAATGAATCATCTCCGGCAGAGCTGCGACCCTCGCCGGAAAAGTTCACTTGTAGCGGTAGACGATGCGCCCACGGGTCAGGTCGTACGGCGAGAGTTCGACGACGACCCTGTCCTCGGGAAGGATGCGGATGTAGTGCTGGCGCATCTTCCCGGAGATGTGTGCCAGGACCTTGTGACCATTAGCGAGCTCCACGCGGAACATTGCGTTCGGCAGGGGCTCGATCACTCGGCCTTCGATCTCGATGGCTCCGTCTTTCTTTGGCATGTCCTCCGCTACCTGACATCGGGTTCTGGGGCAGGCTGTGCAGCGTCGTTCCCGAGCCTCTTGGGGGGCTCGGACCAGCCGCGGCTCCCTCGGTCCTCGAAGCGCTGAGGACATGAAAGAGTGAACGCTGCGCGCCAGCAAGCCAGTCTACGCGCACGTTTCGAAGGACGCCAAACCGAGGTCGCCGTTACCCGGGGTCGGGCGTGTCATGCCCTTGTGAAGACCGCTCTCGGGACCGCTCAGCGGTCCCGGCGGTGGCGCTGCGGTCGCGCTCGGCGAGCGGGTCGCCGGCGGCTCAGCGGTCGCGGCGGTGGCGCTCGGTGAACGTGTCGGCGGCCGCTCAGCGGTCGCGGCGGTTGCGCTCGGTGAGCGCGCCGACGGCCGTGATGATCACCGGGATGAGCACCCAGGCGGGCCAGAAGTAATACGCCTGCCCCGCGCTGAACGACGAAATCGCCCAGATCACCGTGCACACCAGGAACGCCGTCAGCGCCGAGCCGAAGGTGTGCCAGCCGGTGTGCTGGTCCTTCTTCACCGGGGACGCCAGCGGCGTCACGGGCGGCGTGTGCGCCTGCTGAACCTGCGCGTGCTGCACCGGAACCGTGCCGGGCAGGTCGTCGAGCAGACCGTCCAGATCGCCGTACGTCCGGGCGTTGTACGCCCGCTGGACCCGCTCGTCGTATTCGTTCAGATCCAGCCGGCCCTCGTCGAGCGCGGACTTCAGCTGATCCGCGACGCGCTGACGATCACTGTCGCCGGCCCGCATCCCCTCGCGTCCCATGGGTCACAGCATGCCAGGCGTACGCGAGAGCCGGAAGGCCGGTCCACTGAGGCCGAGCGCCGCCGTACCGGGCCCGCGCGGCGCCGGGCCTAGGCCTGCGCGGTCACCAGATCGCCGAGGCGGGCCTTTCCGCCGTCCAGGGCGGTCGTCACCCACACCCCGTCGTCCAGGAGCGCCATGGTGTGCTCAACGTGCGCGGCGCGGGAGCCGTCCCGGGTCACCACGGTCCAGCCGTCGGCGAGCTCCACGGTCCGCGGCGAGCCCAGCGTGATCATCGGCTCGATGGCCAGCGCCATGCCCACCGACAGGCGCGGGCCGCGGCCCGGCTTGCCGTGGTTGAGCACGTGCGGCTCCTGGTGCATCTCGGTGCCGATGCCGTGGCCGCCGTAACCGTCGACGATGCCGTACCGCCCGGCCTTGCGGATCGCCTTCTCGATGTTGAACGAGATGTCGGTGAGCCGGCCACGCCCGTTGGCCACGCCACGGGCCGCCGCGGCGATCCCGGCCCACATCGCGTCCTCCGCGACCTCGGCCATCTTCAGCAGCGCCGGGTCGGTGGCGCCGACGCCGACGGTGATCGCCGAGTCGCCGTGCCAGCCGTCCAGCACCGCGCCGCAGTCCAGCGAGATCAGGTCGCCCTCGACGAGGATCTGCTTCTCCCCCGGGATGCCGTGCACGACCTGCTCGTTGACCGAGGCACAGATCGAGGCCGGGAAGCCGTGGTAGCCCTTGAACGACGGGACCGCGCCGGCGTCCCGGATCACCTTCTCGGCGATCGCGTCCAGATCGGCGGTCGAGACGCCGGGAGCGACCGCGTCCCGCATCGCTTCCAGCGCCGCGTGGACGACCAGACCGGCCGCCCGCATCTTTCCGATCTGCTCCGGCGTCTTCAGCTGGATGTCCAGCTCCTGACGACGCATCTCAGCCCCCGTACGACCGCAGGGCGTCGATCGCGCGGACCGTGACGTCCTCGACCGGGCCGGTCGCGTCGATGCCCACCAGCTTGCCCTGGGCACCGTAGTAGTCGACCAGCGGCGCGGTCTTGTCCGCGTACTCCACCAGCCGGTTGGCGATGGTCTCGGCCTTGTCGTCGTCCCGCTGGAACAGCTCCGCGCCGCAGCGGTCACAGACGTCCGGCTTGCTGGTCGGGTCGAACTCGACGTGCCAGATCTTGCCGCAGCCCCGGCAGGTCCGGCGGCCCGAGAGCCGCCGAACCACCTCGTCGTCGTCGACCACCAGCTCCATCACCAGGTCCAGGGCGGTGCCCAGGTCGGCGAGGAGCTTGTCCAGCGCGTTGGCCTGGGGCACCGTCCGCGGGAACCCGTCCAGCAGGAACCCGTCGCCGGCGTCCGGCTCGGCGAGCCGGTCCCGGACCATGTTGATGGTCACCTCGTCCGGCACCAGCTGCCCGGCGTCCATGTAGCGCTTGGCCTCGACCCCGAGCGGGGTGCCCTGCGACACGTTCGCCCGGAAGATGTCCCCGGTCGAGATCTTCGGTACGGCGAGATGGGCGGCGATGAACTCAGCCTGGGTCCCCTTGCCGGCCCCCGGAGGGCCCACCAGTACCAGCCGCACCTACATCGCCTCGCTTCGGTCGCAAGAAGCCACGCCAACCGCCGACGCCAGAGCCCCCGGGCCCCGCGTACCCACTACCGGAGGAACCCTTCGTAGTTCCGCTGCATGAGCTGGCTCTCGATCTGCTTCACCGTCTCCAGGCCCACGCCGACCATGATCAGTACAGCGGTGCCACCGAACGGGAAGTTCTGGTACTGCTGCTGGTCCAGCCAGATGAAGAAGAAGTTCGGCAGGACCGAGATCAGGCCCAGGTAGAGCGCGCCCGGGAGCGTGATCCGGCTGAGGATGAAGTCCAGGTAGTCGGCGGTCGGCTTGCCCGGGCGGATACCCGGCACGAAACCACCGTACTTCTTCATGTTCTCCGCGACCTCAGTCGGGTTGAACGTGATCGACACGTAGAAGTACGTGAAGAAGATGATCAGCAGGAAGTAGACGCTGATGTACACCCAGCTGGTCGGTGCGGCCAGCCAGTTCTGGATCCAGATCTGGTACGGCTTCAGGTTGTTCTTGTCGAAGAACTGCAAGTACAGCTGCGGGAGGTAGAGCAGCGACGACGCGAAGATGACCGGGACGACACCCGCCTGGTTCACCTTCAGCGGGATGTAGGTCGAGGTTCCGCCGTACATCCGCCGGCCGATCATGCGCTTCGCGTACTGCACCGGGATGCGCCGCTGCGCCTGCTCGATGAAGACCACCAGCGCGATGATCACCAGGACCAGCGCGATCACCAGGAGGAACTTGGCGACACCCGCGGACTGCTTGATCGTCCAGCCCTCGCCGGGAAGGCGGGCGGCGATCGAGGTGAAGATCAGGACCGACATGCCGTTGCCGACGCCACGGTCGGTGACCAGCTCGCCGAGCCACATCACCACGCCGGTGCCGGCGGTCATCGTCATCACCAGGACGGTGAGCGTCAGCCAGATCGGGATACCGGTGTTCTCCGGGATGATCTGGTACGCCGGGTTGTCCTGGTCACACAGACCACCGAAGAGCTGGCCGGTGCGGGCCAGGGCGACGAACGCCGAGGACTGCAGGATCGCCAGACCCAGGGTCAGGTACCGGGTGTACTGAGTGATCTTCGCCTGGCCGGACTGACCCTCCTTGCGGAGCTGCTCGAGCCGCGGGATGACCACGGTGAGCAGCTGCAGGATGATCGACGCCGTGATGTACGGCATGATGCCGAGCGCGAAGATCGAGAGCTGGAGAAGCGCGCCGCCGGAGAACAGGTTCAACAGGTTCAGAACCTGATTGCCCGACTGCTCGGTCAGCTTGAGACACGCCTGCACATTGGTGTACGAGACACCCGGGCTGGGCAAGGTGGCGCCGAGACGGTAGAGCGCGATGATCGCCACCGTGAACAACAACTTCTTGCGCAGGTCGGGCGTCCGCAACGCACTCGAAAAGGCGGAGAGCAACGTACTTCCTCCTGCGCGAGGTAACCGCGATAGCGGTATGGGGGGAAGGCATCGGTCCGGATGACCGATATCCCTAGCTGGGAACGGACTCTAACAGTCTTGGCTCGCCGTGGTCAGCCACGGTAGCCGTCCACACGGCAATGCGTCACTATCGATCACAAAACCGCAGGTCAAACACCACAAGGGGATGCTCGCCGAACATTCGTCCGGACGAGCATCCCCACAAGCCTCACAGCTCGGTGGCGGAACCACCAGCGGCTGCGATCTTTTCCTTGGCCGAATCGCTGAACGCGTGCGCCGAGATGGTCAGCGAAACGCCGTCCAGCTCGCCCGAGCCCAGCACCTTGACCGGCAGGTTCTTGCGAACCGCGCCGGCCTGGACGAGCTCGGACGGGCCGACCTCGCCACCGTTCGGGAACAGCTCGGCCAGCCGGTCCAGGTTCACGACCTGGAACACGACCTTGTTACGCGGCCGGTTGCGGAGCCCCTTGATCTTCGGCAGGCGCATGTGGATAGGCATCTGCCCACCCTCGAACGACGCCGGAGTGTTCTTCCGGGCGCCGGTGCCCTTGGTACCGCGACCGGCGGTCTTGCCCTTGGAGCCCTCACCACGACCCACGCGGGTCTTCTTGGTCTTGGCACCGGGCGCCGGCTTCAGGTCATGAATCTTGATCGCCATTACTCGACCTCCTCGACAGTGACGAGGTGGTTCACGGCGAAGATCATGCCCCGGATCTCGGGACGGTCCTCTTTGACCACCACATCGTTGATCCGCTTCAGCCCGAGCGAACGCAGCGAGTCCCGCTGGTTCGACTTACGGCCGATCTTGGACCGGATCTGGGTGACCTTCAGGCGGGCCATCAGTGCACCGCCGCTTCCGCACGGGCCGCCAGCATGGCCGCCGGCGCCACGTCCTCGACCGGGAGGCTGCGGCGAGCCGCGACCTGCTCCGGGGACTCGAGGCCCTTCAGCGCGGCCACCGTGGCGTGCACGATGTTGATCGGGTTCGAGGAGCCGAGGCTCTTCGACAGGATGTCGTGGATGCCCGCGCACTCCAGCACGGCGCGCACCGGACCACCGGCGATAACACCGGTACCAGCGGACGCCGGCTTGAGCAGGACGACACCCGCGGCAGCCTCACCCGTGATCGGGTGCGGGATGGTCGCACCGATCCGCGGAACCTTGAAGAAGTGCTTCTTGGCCTCCTCGACGCCCTTGGCGATCGCCGCGGGCACCTCCTTGGCCTTTCCGTAACCGACACCGACGGTGCCGTCACCGTCGCCGACGATCACCAGGGCGGTGAAGCTGAAGCGACGACCACCCTTGACGACCTTGGCGACGCGGTTGATCGCGACGACCCGCTCGAGGTGAGGGGTCTTTTCGACGGGCGCGTTGCCGCGGCCGCCCTCACGACGGTTCTCGCGGCGGCCGCCACCTTCGTTGTTGCCGCCGGACCCGCCGCCACGGCGCTGCTGACCAGGCATTGGTCAAATCCTCCTAGAACTCGAGTCCGGCTTCGCGAGCGGCGTCCGCAAGCGAGGCGATGCGCCCCGCGTACTTGTTGCCACCGCGATCGAAGACGACCTTGGAAATACCCGCGGCCTTGGCCCGCTCGGCGAGGAGCGTGCCGACCTTGCCGGCCTGCGAGCTCTTGTCGCCCTCGGTGCCCCGGATCGTGGTGTCGAGGGTCGAGGCCGAAGCCAGCGTGTGGCCCTTGAGGTCGTCGACGATCTGCGCGGTGATGTGCCGCGTGGACCGGGTGACGACCAGGCGGGGACGCTCGGCCGTGCCATGCACGTTCTTGCGGACCCGGAAGTGCCGACGCGCCTTGCCAACGGCGCGCCGAGCGGCGACACCGCCGCCATTGCGGCGCTTGAGCAGCGTGGCGGTCACTTCTTACCTGCCTTTCCAGCCTTGCGGCGGATGACCTCGCCCTGGTACTTGACGCCCTTGCCCTTGTAGGGCTCCGGCGGGCGGATCTTCCGGATGTTGGCGGCGACCTCGCCGACCAGCTGCTTGTCGATGCCCGTCACCGTGAACTGGGTCGGCTTCTCCACCGAGAAGGTGATGCCGACCGGAGGCACGATGTTCACCGGGTGCGAGAAGCCCAGAGCGAACTCCAGGTCCTTGCCCTTCGCGGTGACACGGTAACCGGTGCCGTTGATCTCGAGGGTCTTCTTGTAGCCCTCGGTCACTCCGACGATCATGTTGGCGACCAGGGTGCGCGAGAGACCGTGCAGCTCCTTGGCCTTACGCTCGTCGTTGGGCCGGTTGACGACCAGCTCGCCGCCGTCCTTCGAGACCGTGATCGGCTCGGCGACGGTGTGCGACAGCTCGCCCTTGGGGCCCTTGACCTTGACGGTCTGGCCCGTGATGGTGACATCGACGCCGGCCGGGACCGGGATCGACTTACGTCCGATTCGCGACATGTCTAAGTCTCCAGTTACCAGACGAAGGCGAGGACTTCCCCGCCCACGCTCCGCTTGCGGGCCTGCTTGTCGGTCAGCAGTCCCTGGGACGTCGAAATGATCGCGACACCGAGACCACCGAGCACGCGGGGCAGCTCGTCGGACTTGGCGTAAACCCGCAGGCCCGGCTTCGAGACGCGCTTGATGCCGGCGAGGCTACGCTCGCGGTTCTGGCCGTACTTGAGCTCAACGACCAGACGCTTGCCGACCGCGCCCTCCTCGGGCTCCTCAGACGTCCACGACGCGATGTATCCCTCAGCCTTGAGGACCTCGGCGATGTTCGCCTTGATCTTCGAGTAGGGCATCGTCACCTTGTCGTGGTACGCCTGGTTGGCGTTACGCAGACGCGTCAGCATGTCTGCGATCGGGTCCGTCATCGTCATGGGTATTCGTCAACCTTTCTCGCCGGGGTTCCCGGAAGCTCCGGGCCTACGGCGAAGCGGTATTACTAAGTCGGGTTACCAGGAGGCCTTGGACACGCCGGGCAGCTCACCACGGTGAGCCATGTCCCGCACGCAAACCCGGCACAGGCCGAACTTGCGGTAGACCGAGTGCGGGCGACCGCACTTCTGGCAGCGGGTGTAGGCGCGCACGGCGAACTTGGGCTTCGCGGCCGCCTTGATGATCAGCGCCTTCTTAGCCATGTTCAGTTCTCCTTGAACGGGAAGCCCAGGAGCTTCAGCAGCGCCCGGCCCTCGTCGTCGGTCGTGGCGGTGGTGACCACCGTGATGTCCATGCCCCGCGGCCGATCGATCCGGTCCTGGTCGATCTCGTGGAACACCGACTGCTCGGTCAGGCCGAAGGTGTAGTTGCCGTGGCCGTCGAGCTTGCGTCCGTCGAGCCCGCGGAAGTCACGGATACGCGGCAGGGAGATGGACAGCAGCCGGTCCAGGAACTCCCACATCCGGTCGCCACGAAGGGTGACCTTGGCGCCGATCGGCATGCCCTCACGGAGCTTGAACTGCGCGATCGACTTGGTCGCCCGGCGAACCAGCGGCTTCTGACCGGTGATGGTGGTCAGATCACGCACCGCGCCGTCGATCAGCTTGGCGTCGCGGGCAGCCTCGCCGACACCCATGTTGACGACGACCTTGACCAGGCCGGGCGTCTGCATCGGGTTGCCGTACTTGTACTGCTCCTGCAGCGCCGGGATGATCTCAGCCCGGTACTTGCTCTTCAGACGCGGCAGCGTCTTCGTCTCAGTGCTGGCAGTCATCAGAGTTCCTTACCGGTCGTACGCGCGATACGGACCTTGGTGCCGTTCTCGTCGATCCGGTAACCGATCCGGGTCGGCTTCCCCTGGTCGTCCACGATCTGCACGTTGGAAATGTGGATCGCGGCTTCCTGGGTGACGATGCCACCGGTCTTCGAACCACGCTGGGTGGTACGGATGCGTTCGTGCTTCTTGACTCGGTTGACGCCCTCGACCAGGACCTTGTCCCGCGTCGGGTAGGCCGCGATGACCTTACCCTTGGCGCCCTTGTCCTTGCCGGCGATGACGACGACCGTGTCGCCCTTCTTGATCTTCACGGTCAGAGCACCTCCGGCGCCAGGCTGATGATCTTCATGAAACGCTTGTCGCGCAGCTCACGGCCGACCGGGCCGAAGATGCGGGTACCGCGGGGATCCCCGCCGTCCTTGATGATGACGGCGGCGTTCTCGTCGAAGCGGATGTACGAGCCGTCCGGACGGCGCCGCTCCTTGCTGGTGCGGACGATGACCGCCTTGACGACGTCACCCTTCTTCACACCGGCGCCGGGGATGGCGTCCTTGACCGTGGCCACGATGACGTCGCCGATGCTCGCGTAACGGCGACCGGAGCCACCGAGCACGCGGATGCACAGAATTTCCCGGGCACCCGTGTTATCGGCGACGCGCAGTCGCGACTCCTGCTGGATCACGTCTGTCTCCTATGTCTGCCAGTTCTCCGGTGACCCACCGAAGCTTGGCGGAACGATGGTCCGCTGGGCCGGCCGTAGCCGGCCCAGCGTACTCACTTGGCCTTTTCGAGGATCTCCACGATCCGCCACCGCTTGGTGGCGGAGAGCGGGCGGGTCTCCATGATCGAAACCCGGTCACCGGTGCCGGCGGCGTTCTGCTCGTCGTGCACCTTCAGCTTGCGGGTACGACGGATGACCTTGCCGTACAGCGCGTGCTTGACGCGGTCCTCGACCTCGACGACGACGGTCTTGTCCATCTTGTCGCTGACCACGAGACCCTCACGCGTCTTGCGCTGGGCGCGCGGCGCGACGGTGTTCTCACTCATGCGCTCACCTCATCCGGCGCGACCGAGAGCCCCAGCTCGCGCTCACGCATGATCGTGTAGATCTTCGCAATGTCCTTGCGGACGACCTGCAGTCGACGGTGATTGTCGAGCTGCCCGGTCGCGCGCTGCACGCGAAGATTGAACAGCTCCGCCTTGGCCTCCCGCAGCTTCGCGACCAGCTCCTCGTCGGAGCTCTCGCGCAGCTCGGCTGCCTTAACGCCCGCTGCCATCAGCTTTCACCCACTTCGCGCGTCACGATGCGGCACTTCATCGGGAGCTTGTGGATCGCGCGGCGCATCGCCTCACGCGCGACCGTCTCGTTCGGGAAGGACATCTCGAAGAGGATCCGTCCCGGCTTGACGTTCGCCACCCACCACTCAGGAGAACCCTTACCGGAACCCATGCGGGTCTCGGCAGGCTTCTTGGTCAGCGCCTGGTCCGGGAAGATCGAGATCCAGACCTTACCGCCACGCTTGATGTGACGAGTCATCGCGATACGCGCCGACTCGATCTGCCGGTTGGTCACGTACGCCGGCTCGAGCGCCTGGATACCGAACTCGCCGAAGACGACCCGGTTACCGCCCTTGGACGCGCCGTGGCGGTCCGGGTGATGCGGCTTACGGAAGCCCTTTGGGGGCTTACGCGGCATCAGCATGTGTCAGCCCTCCTGCTGCGTCTCGGCCGGAGCCGGAGCCGCGGTGGCCGCGGCGTCGTTCACGTTGTCGCTGTCACCGGTCCGGGCCTGAGCCGCAGCGCGGCCGGCCTCGGTGCCGCCGGCGGTCGTACCGGACGAACCGGAACGGCCACGGCGCGGACGCTCGGGACGGTCAGCGCGGTCCCGGCGCGGACGCGCGGGAGCCTCGGTGACGACCTCACGACCGGGGACGGCGTCGCCCTTGTAGATCCAGACCTTCACGCCGATCCGGCCGAACGTGGTACGGGCCTCGAAGAAGCCGTACTCGATGTTCGCCCGCAGCGTGTGCAGCGGAACGCGACCCTCACGGTAGAACTCCGTGCGGCTCATCTCCGCGCCGCCGAGGCGACCGGAGACCTGCACCCGGATGCCCTTGCAGATCGGGTTCTTCATGGCGGACTGCATCGCCTTGCGCATCGCCCGACGGAAGCTGACCCGGGAGGACAGCTGCTCGGCGACGCCCTGGGCAACCAGCTGCGCATCCGACTCGGGGCTCTTGACCTCGAGGATGTTCAGCTGGACCTGCTTGCCGGTGAGCTTCTCGAGCTCGCCGCGGATCCGGTCGGCCTCCGCACCCTTACGGCCGATGACAATGCCCGGCCGGGCGGTGTGGATGTCGACACGAACTCGGTCGCGGGTCCGCTCGATGTCCACCTTGGAGATGCCGGCGCGCTCAAGCCCCTTGGACATCATGCGGCGGATCTTGACGTCCTCGCCGATGTAGTCCTTGTAGAGCTTGTCCGCAAACCAGCGGCTCTTCCAGTCGGTGGAAATGCCGAGACGGAACCCGGTGGGGTGAACCTTCTGACCCATTACTCGGCACCCTCCGTGCTCTGGGACTCGGCGGTAGCGGGCTCAGGGGCCGTGGAGGCCTTCTTCGCCGCTGCCTTCTTCGCCGGGCGGGCCACCTGGACCGCCTCGACCGCGATAGTGATGTGGCTCGTGCGCTTGCGGATCCGGTAAGCCCGGCCCTGCGCCCGCGGACGGAACCGCTTGAGCGTCGGACCCTCGTCGACGAACGCCTCGCTCACGAGGAGTGCGTCGGGGTCGAGCCGCTCGTTGTTCTCCGCGTTCGCGATCGCACTCGCGAGCACCTTGTAGACCTGCTCGCTCGCCGACTGCGGCGCGAACTGCAGGACCGTCAGAGCCTCCTTCGCGGGCAGACCGCGGACGAGGTTGACCACGCGGCGTGCCTTGCTCGGCGAAATACGCACGTGCTTCGCGACTGCGCGAGAGCCCGGAAGCGCCGGAGCGTCGTTCTTTACTGACATCGCTGTAACCCCTCTCTTATCCGTGGACTGACTAGCGACGACGGCTCTTGCGGTCGTCCTTCTCGTGACCCTTGAACGTGCGGGTCAGAGCGAACTCGCCGAGCTTGTGTCCGACCATCGCCTCAGTGACGAAGACCGGAACGTGCTTGCGGCCGTCGTGCACGGCGATCGTGTGCCCGAGCATGTCGGGAATGATCGTCGAGCGACGCGACCAGGTCTTGATGACGTTCTTCGAGTTCTTCTCGTTCTGGACTTCCACCTTCTTGAGCAGGTGGTCGTCGACGAACGGGCCCTTCTTCAGGCTGCGAGGCATCTTTTAACTCCCGTTACCCGCGCTTGCGGGTGGCGTAGCGGCGGCGAACGATCAGCTTGTCGCTCTCCTGGCCCTTGCGGCGGGTACGGCCCTCCGGCTTACCAGCCGGGTTGACCGGGTGACGACCACCAGAGGTCTTACCCTCACCACCACCGTGCGGGTGGTCGACGGGGTTCATGGCGACACCACGGACGGTCGGGCGCTTGCCCTTCCACCGCATACGGCCGGCCTTACCCCAGTTGATGTTCGACTGCTCGGCGTTGCCGATCTCGCCGACCGTCGCGCGGCAACGCACGTCGACCCGACGGATCTCACCGGAGGGCATACGCAGCGTGGCGTAGGCGCCCTCACGGCCGAGCAGCTGGATGCCCACGCCGGCCGAACGGGCCAGCTTGGCTCCACCGCCGGGACGAAGCTCCACACCGTGGACCGTCGTGCCGACCGGGATGTTGCGCAGGGGCAGGTTGTTCCCCGGCTTGATGTCCGCGCCCACACCCGACTCGATGCGGTCGCCCTGCTTCAGGTCCTTCGGCGCGAGGATGTAGCGCTTCTCGCCGTCGGCGTAGTGCAGCAGTGCGATGCGCGAGGTGCGGTTGGGGTCGTACTCGATGTGAGCGACCTTGGCCGGCACGCCGTCCTTGTCGTTCCGCTTGAAGTCGATCAGCCGGTACTGCCGCTTGTGACCGCCGCCCTGGTGCCGCGTGGTGATGCGACCGTGGACGTTGCGGCCACCCTTCTTGGGCAGCGGAACCAGCAGAGACTTCTCCGGCGTGGACCGGGTGATCTCAGCGAAGTCGGCGACGCTGGAGCCGCGACGGCCCGGCGTGGTCGGCTTGTACTTACGGATAGCCATGATTTACAAACCCCTTAGCTGACCGGGCCGCCGAAGGCCTCGATGCGGTCACCGTCAGCCAGCTTGACCATCGCGCGCTTCGTCGCCTTGCGCTGACCGAAACCGGTCTTGGTGCGCTTGCGCTTGCCCTCGCGGTTGGCGGTGTTCACCGTCAGCACGCGGACGTTGAAGATCTGCTGGATCGCGATCTTGATCTGGGTCTTGTTCGCGTCCGGGTGGACCGTGAACGTGTACCAGTTCTGGTCGAGAACGCTGTAGCTCTTCTCGGAGACCACCGGGGCGACGATGATGTCGCGCGGGTCGGCGATCGTGCTCACTTGTCGCCCTCCTCGGACTTCTCGGACCCGCCCAGGAACTCGTCCAGCGCGACCTTGGTGAAGACGATCTCGTCGGCCACCAGCACGTCGTACGTGTTCAGCTGGCCGGCTTCGATCAGGTGCACGGTCGGCTCGTTGCGCAGCGAGATCCAGTTCAGTTCGTCCTGGCTGTCCAGCACGACGAGAACCTTGTTGGTCTCCGCGACCTTGCGCAGCGCGGTGATCGCGGCCTTGGTCGACGGCTTCTCGCCGCTGACGAAGGACTCGATCACGAACAGGCGGCCGTCGCGGGCCCGGTCGGAGAGGGCGCCACGCAGAGCGGCGGCCTTCATCTTCTTGGGCGTCCGCTGGCTGTAGTCACGCGGCACGGGACCGTGCACGACGCCACCACCGGTGAACTGAGGCGCGCGGATCGAGCCCTGACGGGCGCGACCGGTGCCCTTCTGCTTGTACGGCTTCTTGCCGCCACCGGACACCTCGCCGCGGGTCTTCGCCTTGGCGGTACCCTGCCGGGCCGCCGCCAGCTGCGCCACGACGACCTGGTGCATCAGCGGGATGTTCGCCTGGGCGTCGAAGACGCTGGCGGGCAGATCGACCGTGCCGGTCTTCGTGCCCTCGGCGTTGATGATGTCGACCGAACTCACTTGGCACCGCCCTTCTTGGCCGCGGTACGGACCAGGATCAGCGCGCCCTTGGGACCGGGCACCGCGCCGCGGACCAGGATCAGGTTGCGCTCGGTGTCGACCGCCTGAACCGTGAGGTTCTGCACGGTAAAGCGCTTGCCGCCCATGCGACCGGCCATCTTGACGCCCTTGAAGACGCGACCGGGGGTCGCGCAGGCGCCGATCGAACCGGGCGAGCGGTGCTTGCGCTCGACACCGTGGCTGGCGCGAAGACCGTGGAAGCCGTGCCGCTTCATGACGCCGGCGTAGCCCTTGCCCTTGGTCTTGGCGGTCACGTCGATCGCGGTACCGGCCGAGAACTCCTCGAGGGAGATCTCCTGACCGAGCTCGTACGCGTCGGCGTCGTTGGTCCGGAGCTCCACCAGGTGGCGCCGCGGGGACACACCCGCCTTGGCGTAGTGGCCGCTCTCGGGCTTGTTGACCTTGCGCGGGTCGACCGCACCGTAGGCCAGCTGGACAGCGGAGTAGCCGTCCTTCTCATTCGTGCGGACCTGAGTCACGACGCAAGGGCCGGCCTGCACCACGGTTACCGGGACGACCTTGTTGTTGTCCCAGACCTGGGTCATGCCGAGCTTGGCGCCCAGGATCCCCTTTACTTGCCTGTCCATTGTCCGGTCCCTACAGCTTGATCTCGATGTCGACGCCAGCCGGCAGGTCGAGGCGCATGAGCGAGTCGACCGTCTTCGGAGTCGGGTCGATGATGTCGATCAGCCGCTTGTGCGTGCGCATCTCGAAGTGCTCGCGCGAGTCCTTGTACTTGTGCGGCGAACGGATCACGCAGAAACGGTTGATCTCCGTGGGCAGCGGCACCGGGCCAGCGACCTGCGCCCCCGTACGCGTCACCGTCTCGACGATCTTCCGCGCCGAGGAGTCGACGACCTCGTGGTCATAGGCCTTGAGCCGGATGCGGATCTTCTGTCCCGCCATGGTGGCTTCTGTTTCCTTCTCTCGATGCCGCTACGTGCGGAGGCGGTGGCCCCCACATGCCCGCAGGACCGTTGATCCTGCGTTGTCCGACCCCCGCGGTCGGGCGTGTCGCGCCTCGTTACAGAATGCTGGGCACTCTGTTCCGGCCTCCGCCCCCGATCTTGCTTGGGGACGAACGCGATCGCGGGGATCTGGGGCGCCGGGCGGTGAACGAAACACACCCGGACACCCGGCGAGGGTGGGCCCTGAGCACGTCAGGAACCCACCCCGCGCGGACGCAACCTGACTAGTATGCCGGATTGAACGCGGCATTGCTAATCGGGGTCACCGTTGGTGGTTGTTAGTGGCTCTCACCACGCTCAACCAGCCAATTACTTGGTGATCTTCGTGACCGTTCCGGCGCCGACGGTGCGGCCACCCTCACGGATCGCGAACTTCAGGCCCTGCTCCATGGCGATCGGCTGGATCAGCTTGACGTCCATGGAGGTGGAGTCGCCCGGCATGACCATCTCGGTGCCCTCGGGCAGCGTGACGACGCCGGTGACGTCCGTGGTACGGAAGTAGAACTGCGGCCGGTAGTTCTGGAAGAACGGGGTGTGCCGGCCACCCTCCTCCTTCGAGAGGATGTAGACCTGGCCCTCGAACTCCGTGTGCGGAGTCGAGGTGCCCGGCTTCACGACGACCATGCCGCGCTCGACGTCCTCGCGCTTGATGCCACGCAGCAGCAGACCGACGTTCTCACCCGCGCGGGCCTCGTCGAGCAGCTTGCGGAACATCTCGATGCCGGTGCAAACGGTCTTGGTCGACTTCTCGCGGATACCGACGATCTCGACCTCCTCGTTCGGCTTGAGGATGCCGCGCTCGGCCCGACCGGTCACCACGGTGCCACGACCGGTGATCGTGAAGACGTCCTCGATCGGCATGAGGAACGGCTTCTCGGTCTCACGCTCGGGCTGCGGGATCGCGGTGTCGACCGCGCTCATCAGCTCGAGGAGCTTGGCGGTCCACTCCGGGTCGCCCTCGAGCGCCTTGAGCGCCGACACGCGAACGACCGGCAGGTCGTCGCCCGGGAACTCGTAGGTGCTGAGCAGCTCGCGGACCTCGAGCTCGACGAGCTCCAGGAGCTCCTCGTCCTCGACCATGTCGCTCTTGTTCAGGGCGACGACGATGTACGGAACGCCGACCTGGCGGGCCAGGAGGACGTGCTCCTTGGTCTGCGGCATCGGGCCGTCGGTGGCGGCCACGACCAGGATCGCGCCGTCCATCTGCGCGGCACCGGTGATCATGTTCTTGATGTAGTCGGCGTGGCCGGGGCAGTCCACGTGCGCGTAGTGCCGCGCCGCGGTCTGGTACTCGACGTGCGCGATCGAGATCGTGATACCACGGGCCTTCTCTTCAGGCGCCTTGTCGATCTCGTCGAACGGGGTGTACGGGTTCAGGTCCGGGAACTCGTCGTGCAGGACCTTCGTGATGGCCGCAGTCAGCGTCGTCTTACCGTGGTCGATGTGACCAATGGTGCCGATGTTGACGTGCGGCTTAGTCCGCTCGAACTTCGCCTTCGCCACTGGTGTCCTCCTGTGGACTGATCATTACTTTTCGCCCGGCACGCCGATAAGGCGCTCAGGACTCTGTCGACTGCTCGTGCACGTGCGGCCCTCGACGGGCCGCACGTGCCTCAACGCGTCAGGCGCCGGTGGCCTTGGCGATGATCTCCTTCGCGACGTTCCCAGGAACCTCGGCGTAGGAGTCGAACTGCATGCTGTAGCTGGCCCGGCCGGCAGTCTTCGACCGCAGGTCGCCGACGTAGCCGAACATCTCCGAAAGCGGCACCAGAGCCTTGACGACGCGAGCGCCGGAGCGCTCCTCCATCGACTGGATCAAGCCGCGGCGGGAGTTGAGGTCGCCGATGACGTCACCCATGTTGTCCTCAGGGGTGGTGACCTCAACGGACATCATCGGCTCAAGCAGCGCGGGATCGGCCTTGCGGGCCGCTTCCTTCATTGCCATGGAGCCGGCGATCTTGAACGCCATCTCGGACGAGTCGACCTCGTGGTACTGACCGTCGATCAGCGTGAACTTCACGCCGACCAGCGGGTAGCCGGCGAGGACGCCGTACTGGAGGGAGTCCTGCGCGCCCGCGTCCACCGAGGGGATGAACTCCTTGGGGATGCGACCACCGGAGACCGCGTTGACGAACTCGTACGTGGGGCCGTCCGCGTCGAGCGGCAGCGGCTCGACGGTCACGACGACCTTCGCGTACTGGCCCGAACCACCGGTCTGCTTCTTGTGCACGTACGAGAGCTTCTCCACGGTGCCGCGGAGCGTCTCGCGGTACGCCACCTGCGGCTTACCGATGTTGGCCTCGACGTTGAACTCGCGGCGCATGCGGTCCACCAGGATGTCCAGGTGGAGCTCGCCCATGCCGGCGATGATCGTCTGACCGGTCTCCTCGTCGTTGAAGACGCGGAAGGTCGGGTCCTCCTCGGCCAGGCGCTGGATCGCGGTGCCCAGCTTCTCCTGGTCCGACTTGGTCTTCGGCTCGATGGCGACCTGGATGACCGGCTCCGGGAAGGTCATCGACTCGAGGATGACCGGGTTCGCCGGGTCGCTGAGCGTGTCACCGGTGGTGGTCTGCTTCAGACCCTGGACGGCGATGATGTCGCCGGCCTGCGCGGTGGCGCGCTCCTCACGCTTGTTCGCGTGCATCTGGTAGATCTTGCCGATCCGCTCCTTCCGGTCCTTGGTGGAGTTGACCACCTGGGAGCCGGAGTCGAGCGTGCCGGAGTAGACCCGGACGTAGGTGAGCTTGCCGAGGTGCTTGTCCGTCTGAATCTTGAACGCCAGGCCGGAGAACGGCTCGGTGTTCGACGGCTTGCGCAGGATCGGGGTCTCACCGTCGATCGCGGTGCCCTCGATCGCCGGGATGTCCAGCGGCGACGGGAGGAAGTCGACGACGGCGTCGAGCATGGGCTGAACGCCCTTGTTCTTGAACGCCGAGCCGCACAGGACCGGGTTGGCCTTGCTGGCGATCGTGGCCCGCCGGATGGCGGCCCGGATCTCGTCGATCGAGACCTCTTCGCCCTCGAGGTACTTCTCCATGACCGCGTCGTCGACGTCGGCCAGGGTCTCGATGAGCTTCTCGCGCCACTCGGTCGCGGAGTCGACCAGGTCGGCCGGGATCTCCTCGATCGCGTAGTCGTCACCCTTCTGGGTCTCCCCGCGCCAGGTGAGCGCCTTCATGTTGATCAGGTCGACGACGCCGATGTGGTCGCCCTCGAGCCCGATCGGGATCTGCAGGACGAGCGGCGTGGCGTGCAGCCGGTCGATCATCATCTGCACGCAGCGGAAGAAGTCCGCTCCGGTCCGGTCGAGCTTGTTGACGAAGCACATCCGGGGGACGTTGTACTTGTCGGCCTGGCGCCAGACGTTCTCGGTCTGGGGCTCCACGCCGGCAACACCGTCGTACACCGCGACCGCGCCGTCGAGCACACGCAGCGACCGCTCGACCTCGACCGTGAAGTCGACGTGGCCGGGCGTGTCGATGATCTGAATCGTGTAGCCCTTCCACTCGCACTTCGTGGCGGCGGAGGTGATGGTGATACCGCGTTCTTGCTCCTGCTCCATCCAGTCCATGACGGCAGCGCCCTCGTGGACCTCACCGATCTTGTACGTGATACCGGTGTAGAACAGGATGCGCTCAGTCGTCGTCGTCTTACCAGCGTCGATGTGCGCCATGATGCCGATGTTGCGAACCTTGGCGAGCGCGTCTGCGGCGGCCACGTCCATCCCTACTTTTCTTCGTCGTCGTCTCGTGAACCGGTACGACTGCCGTGGCCCGGCGGATTGCCGGGCCCGCAGCAGGTGCTTACCAGCGGTAGTGCGCGAAGGCCTTGTTGGACTCCGCCATCTTGTGAGTGTCCTCGCGGCGCTTGACAGCGGCGCCGAGGCCATTGCTGGCGTCGAGCAGCTCGTTCTGCAGGCGCTCGATCATGGTCTTCTCGCGACGGACCTTGGAGTACTGGACGAGCCAGCGCAGACCCAGGGTCGTCTGGCGCGGGGTACGCACCTCGATCGGAACCTGGTAGGTCGCACCACCGACGCGGCGGCTGCGAACCTCGAGGGTCGGCTTCACATTGTCCATCGCGCGCTTGAGGATGACCACCGGGTCGGTGCCGCTCTTCTCGCGGGCACCCTCGAGGGCGCCGTACACGATGCGCTCGGCGAGCGAACGCTTGCCGCCGATCAGGATCTTGTTCACCAGCTGGGTCACCAGCGGCGAGTTGTACACCGGGTCAGCGACCACCGGGTGGCGCGGAGCGGGGCCCTTACGCGGCATGTCAGCTCTTCTCCTTCTTCGCGCCGTAACGGCTGCGGGCCTGCTTGCGGTTGCGGACACCCTGGGTGTCCAGCGAACCGCGGACGATCTTGTAGCGGACGCCGGGGAGGTCCTTCACACGGCCGCCGCGCACGAGCACGATGGAGTGCTCCTGGAGGTTGTGACCGACACCCGGGATGTACGCCGTGACCTCGATCTGGCTGCTCAGCTTCACGCGAGCGACCTTGCGCAGCGCAGAGTTCGGCTTCTTGGGGGTGGTGGTGTACACGCGGGTACACACGCCGCGCCGCTGAGGGCTTCCCTTCAGTGCCGGCGTCTTCGTCTTGGTCGTCTTCGCCTGGCGGCCCTTGCGGACCAGCTGCTGGATCGTGGGCACCGGGTTTCTCCGCTCCCTTCGGCCGTTTCCTGTAATACGGCCGCACCGAGTGTTCTGCCTGTGTGCGGAGGCACTCCAGGGAGGAGTGTCCCGCACCCGCGGTCGGGCGTGTCGTCCGGCTCACGGTCCCGCCACGCGTGATGAGCTCACGCGTACCGGATCTTGTCTTTGTCAGGACAAGGGTTCTCGACGAACCCTGCCCGTCGTGCGGCAATACCCGTCGTACGTTCCGATTCGGGTGCACGCACGAGTTGCCCGGGCGAGCCCGGGCACGAGGGGAAAGAGTACCCACCACAGGCACCCAGGTCAAAATGACCCCAGGTTCCCACGATGGACATCTCCGTATACCAGTGTACCGGGTGCCCTGGCGCGGCAATGCCGCGGTGCCGGATCCACGCTCCTGGCCCCGTTACGAAGTCTGTAACACCAATCCCAGCAACAACGCGAGCAACGATATTCCCGCCCCGGAACCGCCGCACGCGATCGCCGAGATCGCCAGCCCCCGACCGGTGAACCGGACCCGGCCCGGCTCGCCGGAGCGCCGGATCTGCCGCATCGCGAGCAGCGCGGCGGTCACCGCTCCCCCGCCGGCCAGGACGCTGAGCACGGTGAATGCACCGGCCACCCAGGGGCCGCCACTGCTGAAGCCGAAGCAGATGACCAGGATGGACACCAGGATCGAGCCGATGCCGGCGATCAGCGCGCCGATCGCCAGACCCGAGGTGATCGGCACCACCCGGAGCTGGACCAGCCCGAACGGGGTCCCGCTCACCACGTCCACCCGCTCGGCCTCCCAGCCGCTCGCCTGCTGCGGGGGCACGCCGTAGGGCGGCTGACCGTACGGCAGAGGTGGAGGGGGCTGCATCATGTTCAGAAGCATGTCACCCGAACGCGCCGGTGCGCAGCCCGGCCAGGCCGCCACGACCGCGCCGGCGGCCGCGGCCGGTCAGTCGGTGCCCGGCGCGAAGTCCGGCCCGGAGGGCGCCGCCGCCAGGTGCAGCAGACCGGCGATCACGGCCACCACCAGCGCCGTCAGCGCCAGCACCAGCCCCGTCCAGGCCAGTCTGCGGCCCCGCCGGATCCATTTGCCCCCGGTGAGGTAGCCACCGGCCGCGAACGCCTCTCGCGACGTCTGACGGGCCAGCAGGAGCGCGACCGTGGCGGGAATCACCCCACCGATCAACGGCCCCGCCAGGAACCCGACCAGGCCCAGCACGAAGACCGCGCGGGCCTTCGTCGAGGGGGCCGGCTCCGGATCGAGCGGATGACGGGAGGGTGCCAGTTGCACGGTCACCCACCCATCTTAGAAACGCCGCTGGGGCGGCCGCGCGATGCGCGACCACCCCAGCGAACTGACAGACCAATTTCAGCGGTACGGCGTCAGCGGTACGACCCGAAATCGAAGTCGTCCAGCGGAACAGCCTGGCCACTGGCCGGCCCGAAACCGTAGTCGGTCTCCGGGTACCCGGTCATCGAGTACACCTTGGCCTTCGCCTCCTCGGTCGGCTCGACCCGGATGTTCCGGTACTTGGAGATACCGGTACCGGCCGGGATGAGCTTGCCGATGATGACGTTCTCCTTGAGGCCCACCAGCGAGTCGCTGCGCGAGTTGATCGCAGCGTCGGTGAGCACCCGGGTGGTCTCCTGGAAGGAGGCCGCCGAGAGCCAGGAGTCGGTCGCCAGCGAGGCCTTGGTGATACCCATCAGCACCGGACGACCGGCGGCGGGCTCGCCGCCCTCGCCCACGAGCCGGCGGTTCTCCGACTCGAAGAGCGCCCGGTCGACCAGCAGGCCGGGCAGGAACTCGGTCGCGCCGGAGTCGATGACCGTCACCCGCTTGAGCATCTGGCGGATGATGATCTCGATGTGCTTGTCGTGGATGAGCACACCCTGCGAGCGGTAGACCTCCTGGACCTCACTGGTCAGGTGGACCTGGACCGCGCGCGGGCCCATGATGCGCAGCAGCTCGTGCGGGTCGATGGTGCCCTCGGTGAGCTTCTCGCCGACCTGCACGTGGTCGCCGTCGTGCGCCCGCAGCTTGACGCGCTTGGAGATCTTGTCGTACACGATCTCCTCGCTGCCGTCGTCCGGGATCACGACGATCTTGCGGGACCGCTCGCCGTCCTCGATGCGGATGCGGCCGGGGGTGTCGGCGATGGGCGCCTTACCCTTCGGCACGCGGGCCTCGAAGATCTCCTGCACACGCGGCAGACCCTGGGTGATGTCCTCACCCGCGACACCACCGGTGTGGAAGGTACGCATCGTCAGCTGGGTGCCGGGCTCACCGATGGACTGGGCGGCGATGATGCCGACCGCCTCACCGATGTCGACCGACTTACCCGTCGGCAGCGACCGGCCGTAGCAGGCCGCGCAGACGCCGAGCTTCGACTCACAGGTCAGGACGCTGCGGACCCGGACGTTCTCGACACCCGCGGCGACCAGCTGGTCGACGATGATCGAGTTGAGGTCCGTGCCGCGGGCGACGACCAGGTTGCCGTTCGGGTCGGAGATGTCGTCGGCGATGGTACGAGCGTGCGCACCGGTCTCCGAGTGCGTGTGCACGACCAGGGTGCCGTCCGGCTCCCGGTCGCCGACCGCCATCGGGATGGCCCGCTCGGTGCCGCAGTCCTCCTCGCGGATGATCACGTCCTGCGACACGTCCACCAGACGACGGGTCAGGTAACCCGAGTCGGCGGTACGCAGCGCGGTGTCGGCCAGACCCTTACGGGCACCGTGGGTGGAGATGAAGTACTCCAGCACGGTCAGGCCCTCGCGGTACGACGAGGTGATCGGGCGCGGGATGATCTCGCCCTTGGGGTTGGCCACCAGACCACGGATCGCGGCGATCTGCCGGAGCTGGAGGAGGTTACCGCGGGCGCCGGAGTTGATCATGACCCAGAGCGGGTTCTCCTGCGGCAGCGCGGTCTCCATCTCCTTGGAGATCTCGTTGGTCGCCTTGGTCCAGATCTCGATGAGCTCGCCGCGGCGCTCCTCACCCGTCATCAGACCACGCTGGTACTGCTTGTCGATCCGGTCGGCCTCGGCCTGGTACTTGGCGAGGATCTCCGGCTTGCGCGGCGGGGCGATGACGTCGCCCATACCGATCGTCACACCGGACCAGGTGGCCCAGTGGAAGCCGGCCTCCTTGAGCGCGTCCAGGGTCGCGGCCAGCGCGACCTTGGGGAAGCGCTCGGCGAGGTCGTTGACGATCGCCGACAGCTGACCCTTGCGGATCTCGTAGTTCACGAAGCGGTAGCCCGGGGGCAGCGTCTCGTTGAAGATGACCCGGCCGAGCGTGGTCTCGACGAGCAGCTGCTCACCCTCGACCCACTCCTCCGGAGCCACCCACGCGTCGTGCTTCGGGCCGTTGTCGACACCGATGACCTCCCGCAGGCGGACCTTGATGGTCGCCTGGAGGTGCAGCTCACCGTTGTCGAACGCCATCCGCGCCTCGGCGTCCGAGCTGAACACCCGGCCCTCGCCCTTGGCGCCGACCGTCTGGTGGGTCAGGTAGTACAGCCCGATGATCATGTCCTGGGTGGGCATGGTCACCGGCTTGCCGTCGGCCGGCTTGAGGATGTTGTTCGAGGACAGCATCAGGATCCGGGCCTCGGCCTGCGCCTCGGCGGACAGCGGCACGTGGACCGCCATCTGGTCACCGTCGAAGTCCGCGTTGAACGCGGTACAGACGAGCGGGTGGATCTGGATCGCCTTGCCCTCGACCAGCTGCGGCTCGAAGGCCTGGATGCCCAGGCGGTGCAGGGTCGGAGCACGGTTCAGCAGCACCGGGTGCTCGCTGATGACCTCCTCCAGCACGTCCCACACGACCGGGCGCTGACGCTCGACCATCCGCTTGGCGGACTTGATGTTCTGCGCGTGGTTCAGGTCGACCAGGCGCTTCATCACGAACGGCTTGAACAGCTCCAGCGCCATCTGCTTGGGCAGACCGCACTGGTGCAGCTTGAGCCGCGGGCCGACGACGATGACCGAACGGCCGGAGTAGTCGACGCGCTTGCCGAGCAGGTTCTGACGGAACCGGCCCTGCTTGCCCTTGAGCATGTCGGAGAGCGACTTCAGCGGGCGGTTACCCGGACCGGTGACCGGCCGGCCGCGGCGGCCGTTGTCGAACAGCGCGTCGACGGCCTCCTGCAGCATCCGCTTCTCGTTGTTGACGATGATCTCGGGAGCACCGAGGTCGATCAGTCGCTTGAGCCGGTTGTTCCGGTTGATGACCCGGCGGTACAGGTCATTCAGGTCGGAGGTCGCGAACCGGCCACCGTCGAGCTGCACCATCGGGCGCAGGTCCGGCGGGATGACCGGGACGCAGTCCAGCACCATGCCGAGCGGCGAGTTACGGGTGTTCAGGAACGCCGCGACGACCTTCAGCCGCTTGAGCGCCCGGATCTTCCGCTGGCCCTTACCGGTGCGGATGATCTCCCGAAGGTTCTCCGCCTCCGCGTCCAGGTCCATGTTCTGCAGCAGCGCCTTGATCGCCTCGGCGCCCATGCCACCGGTGAAGTACTCACCGAAGCGGTCCCGCAGCTCGCGGTAGAGCAGCTCGTCCGTGACCAGCTGCTTCGAGTCGAGCTTCCGGAAGGTGTCGAGCACCTCGTCCAGCCGGTCGATCTCGCGCTGTGCCTTGTCCCGGATCTGGCGCATCTCGCGCTCGCCGGCTTCCTTGACCTTGCGGCGCACGTCGGCCTTCGCACCCTCGGCCTCGAGCTCGGCCAGGTCCTGCTCCAGCTTGGCAGCGCGCTTCTCGATCTCCGAGTCGCGGCTGTTCTCCGACTGACGCTTCTCGGCGAAGATCTCGTTCTCGATCGTCGACATGTCACGGTGACGCGACTCGGCGTCAACGCTCGTGATCACGTACGAAGCGAAGTAGATGATCTTCTCGAGGTCCTTGGGCGCCAGGTCGAGCAGGTAGCCCAGACGGCTCGGCACACCCTTGAAGTACCAGATGTGCGTGACCGAGGCAGCCAGCTCGATGTGGCCCATGCGCTCGCGCCGGACCTTGGAGCGGGTCACCTCGACGCCGCAGCGCTCACAGATGATGCCCTTGAACCGGACACGCTTGTACTTACCGCAGTAGCACTCCCAGTCCCGCTGCGGACCGAAGATCTTCTCGCAGAAGAGTCCGTCCTTCTCGGGCTTGAGGGTGCGGTAGTTGATCGTCTCGGGCTTCTTGACCTCGCCGTGCGACCACTGCCGGATGTCGTCAGCGGTAGCCAGGCCGATGCGCAACTCGTCGAAGAAGTTGACGTCGAGCACTTGGACTATCCCTCGTGTTTCGTTGCTCGGGTGAATTCAAGGCCGGCGGGGGCGGCCCCGACCTGGTCCTGAACCTCCAGGACCGGTCGGGGCCGCTCTCCGTCAGATCTCTTCGACGCTGCTGACGCCCTCGTTCGGGCGTCGGGACAGGTCGATGCCGAGTTCCTCCGCGGCCCGGAAGACCTCGTCGTCGGTCTCGCGCATTTCCAGGGCCACACCGTCGCTGGAGAGCACCTCAACGTTCAGGCACAGCGACTGGAGCTCCTTGAGAAGCACCTTGAACGACTCCGGGATTCCCGGCTCCGGGATGTTCTCGCCCTTGACGATGGCCTCGTAGACCTTCACTCGGCCGAGAACGTCGTCGGACTTGATGGTCAGCAGTTCCTGCAGCGCGTAAGCCGCACCGTAGGCCTGCATCGCCCAGCACTCCATCTCGCCGAACCGCTGGCCACCGAACTGGGCCTTACCACCGAGCGGCTGCTGCGTGATCATCGAGTACGGGCCGGTCGACCGCGCGTGGATCTTGTCGTCGACCAGGTGGTTCAGCTTCAGGATGTAGACGTAGCCGACCGAGATCGGGTCCGGCAGCGGCTCACCGGAGCGGCCGTCGAACAGCTGCGCCTTGCCGTCACCGTTGACCAGGCGCTTGCCGTCCCGGTTCAGCAGGGTCGACTCGAGCAGGCCCTTGATCTCCTCCTCCTGAGCGCCGTCGAAGACCGGAGTCGCGACGTTGCTGTCGGCGGGGGACTCGTGCGCCTCGATCGAGCGGAGCTGACGCTTCCACTCCTCGTCCTCGCCCTCCACCGACCAACCGGTCTTGGCGATCCACCCGAGGTGGGTCTCCAGAACCTGGCCGATGTTCATACGCGAGGGCACACCGAGCGGGTTGAGCACGATGTCGACCGGGGTGCCGTCCTCGAGGAACGGCATGTCCTCGACCGGCAGGATCTTGGAGATGACGCCCTTGTTGCCGTGCCGGCCGGCGAGCTTGTCGCCGTCCTGGATCTTGCGCTTCTGGGCGACGTACACCCGGACCAGCTCGTTCACGCCCGGGGGCAGCTCGTCGCCGTCCTCGCGGGAGAACGTCCGGACGCCGATGACGGTGCCGGTCTCGCCGTGCGGAACCTTCAGCGAGGTGTCCCGGACTTCCCGGGCCTTCTCCCCGAAGATCGCGCGGAGCAGGCGCTCCTCCGGGGTCAGCTCGGTCTCGCCCTTGGGCGTGACCTTGCCGACCAGGATGTCGCCGGGCACGACCTCGGCGCCGATCCGGATGATGCCGCGCTCGTCCAGGTCCGCCAGCATTTCCTCGCTGACGTTCGGGATGTCGCGGGTGATCTCTTCCGGGCCGAGCTTGGTGTCGCGGGCGTCGACCTCGTGCTCCTCGATGTGGATCGAGGTGAGGACGTCCTGCTGCACGAGGCGCTGCGACAGGATGATCGCGTCCTCGTAGTTGTGGCCTTCCCAGCACATGAACGCGACCAGGAGGTTGCGGCCGAGGGCCATCTCCCCCTCGTCGGTGCACGGGCCGTCGGCGATGACCTGGCCGGCCTCGACGCGGTCACCCTCGAAGACGACCGGCTTCTGGTTGACGCAGGAGCCGGCGTTCGAGCGGCGGAACTTGTGCAGCAGGTAGGTCCGGCGGTGGCCGTCGTCCTGGTGCACCGTCACGTAGTCGGCGCACAGGTCCTCGACCACACCGGCGACCTCGGCGACGACCACGTCACCGGCGTCGACCGCGGCGCGGTACTCCATGCCGGTGCCGACCAGCGGCGACTCGGCCTTGACCAGCGGCACGGCCTGACGCTGCATGTTCGCGCCCATGAGCGCGCGGTTCGCGTCGTCGTGCTCGAGGAACGGGATCATCGCGGTCGCGACCGAGGTCATCTGCCGCGGCGACACGTCCATGTAGTCGACCTCGGTGCCGGGCACGTAGTCGACCTCACCGCCCTTACGGCGGACCAGGACGCGGTCCTGAGCGAACGTGTTGTCACTGGACAGCACGGCGTTCGCCTGGGCCTTGATGTACCGGTCTTCCTCGTCGGCCGTGAGGTAGTGCACCTCGTCGGTGACGACACCGGCCTCGACCTTGCGGTACGGCGTCTCGATGAACCCGAACGGGTTGACCCGCGCGAACGTCGAGAGCGCGCCGATCAGGCCGATGTTCGGACCCTCGGGCGTCTCGATCGGGCACATCCGGCCGTAGTGCGACGGGTGCACGTCACGGACCTCGAAGCCGGCCCGCTCACGGGACAGACCACCCGGGCCGAGCGCCGACAGACGGCGACGGTGGGTCAGACCCGCGAGCGGGTTGGTCTGGTCCATGAACTGCGACAGCTGCGACGTACCGAAGAACTCCTTGATCGCAGCCACCACGGGGCGGATGTTGATCAGGGTCTGCGGCGTGATCGCCTCGACGTCCTGGGTCGTCATCCGCTCGCGGACGACGCGCTCCATCCGGGACAGGCCGACGCGGACCTGGTTCTGGATGAGCTCGCCGACGGTGCGCAGACGACGGTTGCCGAAGTGGTCGATGTCGTCGGCCTCGTAGCCCTCCTCACCGGCGTGCAGCCGGCAGAGGTAGTCCACGGTCTTGACGATGTCTTCCTCGGACAACGTGCCCCGGACGATCGGGACGTCGATCTCGAGCTTCTTGTTGAACTTGTACCGGCCGACCTTCGCGACGTCGTACCGCTTCGGGTTGAAGAAGAGGTTGTCGAGAAGGGTCTGCGCGTTCTCCCGGGTCGGGGGCTCGCCAGGGCGCAGCTTCCGGTAGATGTCGAGTAGGGCCTCGTCCTGCCCGGCGATGTGGTCCTTCTCCAGCGTCGTCATGAGCAGCTCGGACCAGCCGAAGCGCTCACGGATCTGGTCGGCGGACCAACCGATCGCCTTGAGGAGGACAGTGACGGCCTGACGGCGCTTGCGATCGATGCGGACACCGACGGTGTCGCGCTTGTCGATGTCGAACTCGAGCCAGGCACCCCGGCTCGGGATGACCTTGACGCTGGTGAGGTCGCGGTCGGAGGTCTTGTCCGGCTCCTTGGTGAAGTACACGCCCGGCGAGCGGACGAGCTGGCTCACCACGACCCGCTCGGTGCCGTTGATGACGAACGTCCCCTTGGGGGTCATCATCGGGAAGTCACCCATGAACACGGTCTGGCTCTTGATCTCGCCAGTGGTGTTGTTGGTGAACTCCGCGGTCACGAACAGCGGGGCACAGTAGGTCAGGTCCTTCTCCTTGCACTCCTCGATCGAGGCCTTGACCTCGTCGAAGCGCGGAGCCGAGAAGGACAGCGACATGGTGCCGGAGAAGTCCTCAATGGGACTGATCTCTTCGAGGATCTCTGCGAGGCCCGAGTGGGCGTGCGGGTCGTCCGTCGTACGCGCCTGCCAAGCCTCGTTGCCGACCAACCAGTCGAACGAGTCCGTCTGGAGGGCGAGGAGGTTGGGGACCTCTAGCTGCTCGGTGATCCGGCCGAAAGAGACCCGGCGGGGTGCGTAAGCGCTCGACGTACGGCTGGTCTTCGCAGGGCGGGAAGCTGCCAAGATGCGTCCTTCCGAGGACCGGTGCTGCTATGCGGCTGAGTTGCTGATGCAACTGGTCTGCGTGCACTCCAAAAGACACCCGTCGAATCCACAGACGTGAATAGACCGACAGGCGTCAAGATAGAAGGCAGCGCAAACTAGCAGTGTAGCCGCTTGGCTAACCGCTGTCCAGCCCACACCACGAAGTGGCCTGCGGAACGTGTCCCCGACCTCGCTGACCTGCGTTCACGCGGTCAACTTCGAGCCAGGGCCGCTCAAGAAACGCGGCGCATCTTCTTCGGGTGCCGGTCCGTGGTCATCGGGTCAACCGATTACCCACGGGGCGGCTGTCGCAAGCGCGGAAACTTGCTGCCATCAGCGTGCCTGTCAGGGGACACACAGTCAAGGCCTGTGCCGCGGGTCGGACTCACCCGGTCGTCCGGGCGGCGCACCAGAGGGACCTTACTGCATGGATGGCGAGCTTTGTGACGCTTTGTCAGCCACGCGGTGACCTGCTCGAACGTGCGTCGCTGAGCAGGGCCGACGGCGGGAGGAACACCGATGGCGGAGATCCGAACCGGATCTCCGCCATCGACAGAAAACGCTGAGGAGCGTTAGATCACTTGAGGGTGACCTTGGCGCCCTCGGCCTCGAGCTTGGCCTTGGCAGCCTCGGCCTTGTCCTTGGCAACACCCTCGAGGATCGCCTTCGGGGCGGCCTCGACGGCGTCCTTGGCCTCCTTGAGGCCCAGGCCGGTCAGCTCACGCACGACCTTGATGACCTGGATCTTCTTGCCACCGTCGCCCTCGAGGACAACGTCGAAGGAGTCCTGCTCCACGGCAGCCTCGGCGGCCGGCGCGGCAGCGGCAGCGGCCGCAACCGGCGCGGCGGCCTTGACGTCGAAGACGTCTTCGAAGGTCTTCACGAACTCGGAGAGCTCGATCAGGGTCATTTCCTTGAAAGCGTCGAGCAGGTCTTCGGTGCTGATCTTCGCCATGATTGGCAACCTTTCTTAGCTTCTGATGTAGAACGTGCTCGGTTCGCGAGGCCGTCAGGCGGCCTCGGCGGAACCTTCCTTCTCACGCTTGTCACGCAGGGCGTCCACCAGGCGCACGGCCTGGGAGAGCGGAGCCTGGAACGTGGCCGCGGCCTTGCTCAGGTTGCCCTTCATGGCGCCGGCCAGCTTGGCCAGCAGCACCTCACGGGACTCGAGGTCGGCAAGCTTGTTGACGTCCTCGGCCGAGATGGCCTTGCCCTCGAAGACACCGCCCTTGATGACCAGGACGGGGTTGGCCTTGGCGAAGGCACGAAGCGCCTTGGCCGCGTCAACCACGTCACCGCCCACGAAGGCGAGCGCGGTAGGACCGGTGAACAGCGCGTCGAGGCCCTCGATGCCCGCGTTGCCAGCCGCACGCTTCGCCAGCGTGTTCTTGGCAACGGAGTACTTGGCCTGCTGGCCCAGCGCCCGTCGCAGCTCGGTGAGCTGCTTGACGGTGAGGCCCCGGTATTCGGTCAACACGGTGGCCGCGGAGTCACGGAAGTTGTCCGCCAGCTCTGCGACGGCCGTGGCCTTGTCGGCCCGGACCGGCTTGTCCGCCATGTCCCTCCTCTCCTCAGTGCTATTGCCACTGGTCGAGAGGGTCCGAAAAAAGCAAAACGCCCCGGCGCAGGGCACGGGGCGGAAGACCAGAACACGCGCGAACGCATGTCATCATCGCGAACCGTTCTCCCTGCGCAGGTCGCCCGCTCTTGCGGGACCTTCGGCCGCGGCTCTCGTCTTGCGACGATCGCCACAGTGACCAGCGGTCTATGGGTGGAACTCCAAGACGGAAGATTACGCGGCCAAACCCCAAAACCCAAATCGCTTATTGGGTACGGCCTGAGCACCGTCCCCGACAATCCTCCCCCGCCCGTCAGGATCGGGACCGGCGCAGGCCGGCGTAGACCCCCAGGGCCACCGCGGACCACCCCAGCGACCACGCGACGAGCAGCGTCAACGTGCCGCTGTGCGGGGTCCCGCCGCGGTTCAGGGCACGGGCGGTGGCCATCACCGGCGGCACCAGCCAGGGCGCGACCGAGCTGGTCAGGCCGAGCACCACCGCCAGGATCGAGCCGGTGACCAGGACCGTCACGCCGGGCAGGACGCGGCGGGTGACGGCCCGGCCGGAGAGCGCGCCCAGCGTCACCGCGGCGAGCAGGGAGAGCACGTGCGCCAGCACGCCGAGCAGGACCCCGGTGCCGGTCGGCGCCTCGCCGGAGCCGGCCACCGGCGGCCGGATGCCGTGGAACAGCCACGGCGCGACCATCGCGACGGCACACACCGCCGCGCCGGCCAGCAGCGCCGCGAGCAGCCCGGCGACACCCTCCCGGACCGGGCCGACCGCCACCCGGGCCAGCCGGCGCTGCACGTCCGGCTCGGTGTCCAGCAGCACCTTCGTCAGCCAGGCCAGGACCGGGAACAGGGCGGCCGCCGAGTAGCCGTAGGCGGTGGCCGCCGGGGACGCTCCCCCGCCGTAGAGCACGCCCAGGACCACCAGCACGGTGATCAGCGGGGCCAGGGCCCGGCCGCCGCGGAAGAACCCGGCCAGTCGCATCCGGCTCAGCGCGATCATCGGGCGGCGCCCGGCTCGTCCCGTACGGCGGAAATCTGTTTCTCCCGGACCCCGAGCACACGGTGACCGGCGTCGCGGAGCCGGACCACCGCCTCGTCGGCCTCCGCGCGGCGCACCGCGATCTCGACCACCACCTCGTCGGCGTCGTCGGCCGCGAAGCGGGCCGGCGGCGGCGCGTCCACCCGCAGCTCCCCGCCGGCCACCGCCCAGTGGACCGCGCCGGGCAGGCCGGTGATCTCGCCGCGATGGTCGCTGACCAGCACCGCGCCCCCGGCCGCGGTGACCTCCGCGACGATCTCCGGGACCAGCGTGCGGGCCTGGGCGTCGAGGCCCTCCCAGGGCTCGTCGAGGACGAGCAGGCCGGGCCGGGCGAGCAGGGCCTGGGCCAGGCCGACCTTCTGCGCGGTGCCCTTGGAGAGCGCGGTGAGCGCCGTCCCGGCGTGCCCGGCCAGCCCGAGCCGCTCGATCCAGCGGTCCGCGGCGGCGGGCGGGACCCGGCGCAGGGCGGCCATCGCGCGCAGGTAGCCGGCCGCGGTGAACGGCTGATCGGCCGGGAAGCGCTCGGGGACCCAGCCGACCACCGAAGGCCGGTCCCGGACCGCGCCGCGGGACGGGCGCAGCACGCCGGCCGCCAGCTGCAGCAGGGTGGACTTGCCGGCGCCGTTCGGGCCGAGCACCACCACGGTCTGCCCGGGGGTCACGCTCGCGTCGGCGCCGCGCAGCGCCCAGGCGGCACGCCGGGTGTACCGGAACCAGACCCCGTCCAGAAGCATGGCCGCAAGGATTCCACGAAAAAGCCCCGGGGGAAGTCCCCGGGGCTCAGACGTGTCAGTGCGTGGCGGTCAGGCCTGGACCTCGCCGCGCAGGTTCTTGACCGCGTTCGGGTCGACCGGGACGCCCGGGCCCGTCGTGGTGCTGAAGGTGACCTTCTTCAGGTACTTGCCCTTGGCGGCGGACGGCTTGGACCGCAGGACCTCGTCGAGGACCGCGGCGTAGTTGTCCACCAGCTGCTCGGCGGTGAAGGACGCCTTGCCGATGATCAGGTGCAGGTTCGAGTGCTTGTCCACCCGGAAGGTGATCTTGCCGCCCTTGATCTCGTTGATGGCCTTCGTCACGTCCATGGTGACGGTGCCGGTCTTCGGGTTCGGCATCAGGCCACGCGGGCCGAGGATGCGGGCGATCCGGCCGATCTTGGCCATCTGGTCCGGCGTCGCGATCGCGGCGTCGAAGTCCAGCCAGCCACCCTGGATCCGGGCGACGAGCTCGTCGGTGCCGACCTCGTCGGCGCCGGCCGCGACGGCCTCCTCGGCCTTCGCGCCCTGGGCGAAGACGATGACGCGGGCGGTCTTACCGGTGCCGTGCGGCAGGTTGACCGTGCCGCGGACCATCTGGTCCGCCTTACGCGGGTCCACACCGAGGCGCATCGCGACCTCGACGGTGGGGTCGAACTTCTTGGAGGCGGTCTCCTTGGTGAGGGCGACCGCGTCCTTCGGCTCGTAGAGCTTGTCGGCGTCGATCTTCTCGGCCGCGGCCCGGTAGATCTTGCTGCGCTGTGCCATTTCTCAGTACTCCTGTGGTTGTTGGCGGGGCCGCACCGATCGCGGCCCCTCCCACTTAAATCACCGGAACGCCGGCGATCAGATCTTGGTGACCTGGTTGAAGTTCAGCTCGACCGGGGTCTCCCGGCCGAAGATCGACACCAGGACCTTCAGCTTCTGCTGGTCCGCGTTGATCTCACTGATCGACGCCGGCAGCGACGCGAACGCGCCGTCGGTGACCGTGACCGAGTCGCCCACCTCGAAGTCCAGCACCTTGATCTCGGGCTTGGACTTCTTCTCCTCGGCCTGGACGGCCGGGGCCAGCCACTTCAGCACCTCGTCGAGGGAGAGCGGGGCCGGCCGGTCGACCCGGTCGGTGGCGCCCACGAAGCCGGTCACGCCGGGCGTGTTGCGCACACACGAGTACGACTCGGGGGTCAGGTCCATCCGGACCAGGATGTAGCCCGGGAAGACCTTGGCCTGCACCTGGTTCCGCTTGCCGTTCTTGACCTCGACCTCTTCGCGGGTCGGCACCTCGACCTGGAAGATGAAATCCTCCATGTCGAGGCTCGTGATCCGGGTCTCGAGGTTGGTCTTGACCTTGTTCTCGTAACCGGCGTAGGAGTGCACCACGTACCAGTCGCCGGGCGCGTACCGCAGCTTCTGCCGCAGCTCCTTGACCGGGTCGTAGTCCTCGTCGGCCTCGGGCGCCTGGACCGCCACCGCAGTCTCGTCGGTCTCCTCGACCGACTCGTCGGTGATCGGCGACGACTGCTCGTCAGCAAACTGCGCGGTCTCGTCGTCGTACTCAGGCACGCTCGCTCACTTCCAGATAAGTCACTCGGTTCGGGATCACTGGGGCGGCTACTTGCCGCCCAGCGCGTAGAGGATGCCCTTACCGAACCCGTAGTCCAGCACCGCCACGATCGCCGTCATCACCGTGACGAACGCGATCACGACGCCGGTGTAGGTCAGCAGCTCCTTGCGCGTCGGCCAGATGACCTTCCGCAGCTCGCTGATGACCTCACGGAAGAATCCGCCGATTCGACCGAAGATACCGGTGCGCTTGCGCTCCTTCTTGGCCTTCGGGGTGTCGTCGTCCTTCGTGCGCTCAGCGACCGCTGTGCCGCCACCACGGCTCACCGGTGCGTCAGTGGCCTCAGCGGCGTCATCACCGTCGACGGAGTCAGCGAGGAGCTCGTCGTCGCCCGGGACGTCGTCACCGGGCCGGTCCTTATCGGCCACTTCGCCCTACTTCCGTCGTCGGTGGTGTTGATTCCTGTCAGCACTCGACCGGACGCGGACTGTGCAAACCGCGCACCGGGCGGGCACGTCGAGGAGGATTGCGCAGGGGTGACAGGACTTGAACCTGCAGCCTGCGGTTTTGGAGACCGCTGCTCTGCCAATTGAGCTACACCCCTTTGCGGGACCGCGTGTCTTGCGACTCACAGTCCCACGGCGCACCAGTGTACGGGTACGCCCGTGGTTATCCCAACCCGGGCCTACCGCTTACCGACAAGCGCCTGTGCCAGAGACAGTACCTTGTCTCCGTTGCATGTGGCAGTCAGGGCGAGGCGGGTGTCCCCGTCCTCGGTGACCTCCTTGACCGTGGCCGTGACCACGACCTCCGTACCCTCGTCGGTGTCCGGCACCGGCACCGGCCGGCTGAACCGCACACTGAACTCCTTCACCGCGTCACCGGCGCCGGCCCACGCCGTCGCCGCGCGGCCGACCAGGGCCATCGTGAACATGCCGTGGGCGATCACCCCGGGCAGGCCGACCTCGACGGCGAACCGCTCGCTCCAGTGGATCGGGTTGAAGTCGCCCGAGGCGCCCGCGTAGCGGACCAGATCCGCCCGGGTGACCCGGAACGTCTGCGGCTCGAAAGTCTCGCTCATGCCGCTGTCTCCTCGCCGCGCTGGACCAGCTTCGACCACGCCGTGACGACCGGCTCGCCGGCCTCGGTACGCACGTCGGTCCGGATCGTGATGAACCAGTGGCCGCCCCGCGTGGTGATCTCGTCCACCGTGTTCACACAGACCACCGCGTCGCCGGCCACCAGCGGCCGGTCGTACTTGAACCGCTGGTCGCCGTGCACCACCCGGGAGTAGTCCAGGCCGAGGGCGGGATCGTTCACCACCTGGCGACTGGCGGCCATCGTGATGGTCACCGGGAAGGTGGGCGGGGCCACCACATCGGGATAGCCGAGGGCGCGGGCCGCCTCGGGGTCGTGATACTCCGCCTCGGTGGCGCCGATCGCGCGGGCGAACTCACGAATCTTCTCCCGGCCGACGAGATAGGTCTCGGTGGGCGGCCAGGAACGGCCGGCAAACGTCTGATCCAGGGGCATACCCCACAAACTACAATGCGCCGCCCGGAGTAACTCCGGGCGGCGCAGCGAGAAACTTTTGGGTGCTGGAGACCTCAGCGGGTCTCGCGGTGCAGGGTGTGCTTGCCGTCCCGAGGGCAGAACTTCTTGAACTCGATGCGGTCGGGATCGTTGCGCCGGTTCTTCTTGGTGATGTAGTTCCGGTCCTTGCACTCCGTGCACGCCAGGGTGATCTTCGGACGGACGTCGGTCGCCTTGGCCACGGCGGGGTGCCTTCCTGCTAACTGGAAACTAACTGACGACGCACCAGCGTAGACGCTCGAACCGTCGCTCTGCAAAGTGGGCCTCGGATTTGAGACCACACTGAGGAGTAGCGGTGGCCGGACTTGAACCGGCGACACAGCGATTATGAGCCGCTTGCTCTACCAACTGAGCTACACCGCTGAGCCAGGCTCACGTCCATCACCGACTCGGCGGGAACGAACCCGGTAGAGCCCCCTTACGGAATCGAACCGTAGACCTTCTCCTTACCATGGAGACGCTCTGCCGACTGAGCTAAGGGGGCCTGCCCGCTTGCGATCACTCGCTCGCTTGCAGGAGTAAGAATACACGGGCCGGTATCGGGGGTGAAATCGGTATCCCCAACAACCCGAAACCGCAGGTCAGATCACGGCTCGGAGCCTTCTGACCTCACCGGTGGGAGTGGATTCCGGCTCGGTCTGAGCGCTCAGCCAGGCCTCCAGCCGCTCGAACGGCAAAGGGCGGCTGAACAGGTAACCCTGACCGATCTCGCAGCCCATCTCGCCCAGCAGGTCGAGGGTGAGCTCGCTCTCCACGCCCTCGGCGACGACGGTGAGGCCGAACTCGCGGGCCAGGCTGACGATCGCCCGGACGATCGCCAGGTCACCCGAGTCGGTCGCCATCCCCTGGACGAACGTGTCGTCGATCTTCACCTCGTGCACCGGCCACTGCCGCAGGTAGCCCAGCGAGGAGGCGCCGGTGCCGAAGTCGTCGACGCTCAGCCGGACCCCGAGATCACGCAGCCGGTAGAGGGTCGGCAGGACCCGCTCGATGTCGTTGAGCATGCCCGGCTCGGAGATCTCGAAGGTGACCTGGCCGGGGTCCACCCCGTGCTCCTCCAGCAGCGCCTGGACCAGGTCCGGGAAGCGGGAGTCGAGCAACGTGCGGGCGGAGAGGTTGACCGCGATCGAGAGCGGGCGGTCCGCGTCCGCCCAGGCGCGGCAGTGCCGCAGGCCGGCGGTGAGCACCACCTCGGTGAGCCGGGCCAACTGGCCGGTGTGCTCGGCCACCGCCACGAAGTCCTCCGGGGCGACCTCGCCGTGGGTCGGGTGCACCCAGCGGGCCAGGCACTCGACGCCGAGCACGTGCCGGTCGGTGAGCGTCACCTTGGGCTGGAAGTAGACGTCCAGCTGGTCGTTGTCGATCGCCCGGCGAAGATCAGCGGCGATGCCCAGCCGGCGGACCGCGCGGGACTCCAGCGCGGGGTGGAACGGCTGCACGCCGTACGGCAGGACCTTGGCGGCGTTGGCGGCGAGCTCGGCCCGCTGCAGCAGGGTCTCCGGGTCGCTGCCGTGATCCGGGTAGACCGAGACGCCGACCGCGGTGTCCACGTCCAGGGTGAGCGAGCCGACCGTCATCGGGCCGCGCAGCCGCTCCCGCATCTGGGTGGCCAGGTCGATCGTCGCCTCGATGCCCTCGGTCCGCAGCGTGACCATGAACTCGTCGCCACCGACCCGGCCGACCAGCGCGCCCGGGCCGGCGATGCCGCGCAGGCGCTCGGCGACCTCGGCGAGCAGCTTGTCGCCGGCGGCGTGGCCCATCGACTCGTTGACGTTGCGCTGGCCGTCGACGTCGAAGAGCAGCACCGCGACGACCTCGTCCTCGACCTGCACCTGCACCGACTCGGCGAGCGCGTCGAGCATCCGGCGGCGGTTCGGCATGGCCGTCAGGCGGTCGTGATACGCGTCGTAGCGCAGCCGGTCGACGAGCCGCGAGTTCTCCACGGCGACCGCGACATGTGCCGCCACCGTCTCCAGGACCTGCACGTCGCCGTCGCGGAAGTAGCGGTTGTCGCCGAGCCGGTTGGCCACCTCGAGCGTGCCGACGGTGGCCTGCCCCGAGCGCAGTGGGATGATCACGACGTCTTTCACCTTCGCGGCCCGCAGCTGGGCGGCGAGATCCTCGTTGGCCTCGAACTTCGGGCCGACCGCCACCGGGCGATGTTGCTCGAGCACTCGCTCACGGACCGTGACCGGCACCGGGGACAGATCGAGCAGACCCCGGTTCTCGACATGGGCGCTCAGCAGCACCTCGGGGTATCGGCCCTGCGGAGCCAGCCAGAGCGTCGCGAATTCCGCGCGCATCAGCGCCCGCACCCGGCCGAGCAGCACGTCCGGCAGCGCGTTGTCGGTCTTCTCCCGCTGGACCGCCTGGGTCAGCTCGTACACGTCGGCGAGGGTGCGGTGCTGCCGGAAGAAGTCGGCGTACGAACGGAACACCAGGATGAGCGCGGCGACCAGGACGATCAGGAGCAGCGCCGACCACCGGCTGGCCTCCAGAGCGACCAGGAAGAGCAGGCCGGCCGCCGCGTTCGTGGCCGCGATGGCCAGGCCCGACCAGCTGGCCCGGAACACGTCCTGACCGGCGCGGAGACCGTTGACCACGCTCATCACACCGGCCAGGGTCACCAGCGAAACCAGCTGGTTCACCGCGATCGCCGCGCAGAGGATGCCCCAGGTGCCGGGATCCGCGTCGTGCAACGGCGGGAAAGCCGCGATCACCAGAAGCGAGGCGGAGGCGCTGGCCGCCGCCTTGGCGACGTTGAACCAGAGCTTGACCGGGGTGAGACCGGTCCACAGCTGGGTGAACAGCATGCCGCCGGTGACCGCGAGGATCATCATCGCGTGCGGCAGATAGAACAGGCCGAGCACCACGGCCAGCTCGGTCATGCTGAATTCGAACGAGCTGCGCCGGACGACGATGTTGAACGTGGCGCGCTGGGTCAGGTAATAGAGGCCGAGAATGAGCAGGCCGCCCAGCCACTGCTGATACCAGGACGGATCAGTTACCCAGAAGTAGGCCAGACAAGCTGACGAGAACAGCACCATGGGGCCCGTGATGAGCCACGCATAATCTGCCGAGCCTTGACGCGGTTGCGGACGGCCGGGCATTGCGCTCCCTCGTCAACGGGCGGCGGGCTGACCCGCCCTTCTCGTCAGTTCCAGGTCCATTCCTGAGTTTGGTAACTAACAGCTGAAGTGTCCGTGCTGCCAGCATCGCCGGCGGCGGCTGCCGCACCGATTCCACCGATGGCGGCGACCAGCACGAAAACCAAGCCCGCCAGTCGACTCAGCTTCCTTGAGAACATGTCCCGCTCCTCAGTGGGGGAAGGGTCGCGCTGAAGCGCTCCCTGATCGTGCCACACCGGTTGTGCGACAGGGAGTGTTCGTCGGCGGGTCGGCGCGACGCACCGGCCAATCCTGGCCGAACGGCTGAGGTGGGCATGACTGTCCACGCTGAAGGATTGATGACCTTATAGGTGATTTAGTTGGAGAACTGAGGGCAATTCACCTTGGCTTGTCAGGTCGCCTTGACGTCAAGGCCGCCTGACGCGAGACTCGCTTTTCATGACGACGCCTGAGGATCTGGAGCGACGGCATACGCTCACCACCGCTACGCGGCGTTACGACGATCTGCGGATGCGCGATGCTCTCGCCGCGATGAACCCGGACGAGGACGGGTCCGCTCTCTCCCCCGCCGAGACCCTCGAGATGCTCGCGCTCAGCGAGGTGATCACCCGGAAGGCGGGGTACGGGCGGCAGGCCATGGTCCGCTCGGCACGCGCCGCCGGGGCCTCGTGGTCGCAGATCGGGGCCGCGGTCGGCAGCAGCAAACAGGCCGCCTGGGAGGCGCATCAGCGCTGGATCGAGGACCAGGCCCGGCAGCACGATCAGACCGGCTACCAGGGCCTGGACCCGAAGGCGGCGAGCGACGCGCGCGGGCTCGCCGGGCGGCCGGACTAGGGTCGGTCGCCGGTGGCGGCCGGGCGGTCGGTGTGGCTGTACTGCGACCACGAGCCCGGGTAGAGCCGGCCCGCGCCCAGCCCGGCGTGCTCCAGCGCGATCAGGTTGTGGCAGGCGGTCACCCCGGAGCCGCAGTAGGAGATCACCTCGGCGCCGTCGACCGCGCCGGCCGCGGCGAACCGTTCGCGCAGCTCGGCGACGGGGAGGAACCGGCCGTCGGCGGCCACGTTCGCCCGGCAGGGCAGGTTGCGGGCGCCCGGGATGTGGCCGGCCCGCGGGTCGACCGGCTCGCTGTCGCCGCGGAACCGGGGCGCGTCGCGGGCGTCGATGACGACGTGGCCGCCGTCCGCGCTGTCGGAGAGGGTGGCCAGACGCTCGGCGGGCCACTCGCGCGGGGAGAAGACGGCCGGGGACGGCGGCGGGGCGTCGGTGGTGAGCTCGCCGTCGTACCCCAGCAGGCCGCCGTCGAGCAGCGCGGCTTCGCGACCGAGCGCCCGCAGCAACCAGACGAGCCGGGCGGCGATCACCCCGCCGGCGTCGTCGTAGGCCACGACGGTGCTCGCGTCGCCGATGCCGGCGGCGGACATCTCCGCCGCGAAGACCTTCGGGTCCGGCAGCGGGTGCCGGCCCTCGGCCGGTGACGCCGGGGCGGCCAGCGCGGTGTCCAGGTCGATGAAGACCGCGCCGGGCAGGTGGCCCTTCTCGTACGCGGCCCGGCCGGACCGTCCGTCGAGATACCACCGGACGTCGGCCAGGATCACGTCGCCGGCGTGGGCGCGCAGCCAGTCCAGGTCCACCACGGGGTCGATCACCGAGCTCGCCACCTCTCTTGTCCACCGGTCCTGTCCACCGGTCTCATCCACCGGCCTTACCTACCGGTCTTACCTACCGGTCTTATCTGCCGGAAAGTCCCAGGCGCAGTCCGAAGCCGATCAGGACCGCGCCGGTTCCGGCGTCGACGGTACGCCGCACCGACCTGCGGGCCAGGAAACCGCGCGCGGCCTGCGCCCCGAGAATGATGGCCGAGAACCAGAGCAGCCCCTCCGCGTCGTGCACCAGGGCGAGCAGCAGACCCACCCCGAGCGGCGACGAGCCGGCCGGGATGAACTGCGGGAGCACGGCCACGTAGAACGCGCCGACCTTGGGGTTCAGCAGGTTCGTGAACAGGCCCTTGCCGAACGTGCTCCACCAGGTCGGGGCGGCCGGGCCGGTCGGCTCGACGGTTCCGCCGCCCGGGCGGAACGCCGAGCGGATCATCCGGACGCCCAGGTAGAGCATGTAGGCGGCGCCGGCGATCCGCAGCCCGGTGTACGCCGCGGCCGACGCCGTGAGCAGCGCGGAAACCCCGACCGCGGCGGCCGCGCCCCAGATCAGCGCGCCCGTGTTGACGCCGAGCGCGGTGGCGAACGCCGGGCCCCGGCCCATCGTCACCGCGGACCGCAGCACCAGCGCGGTGTCCAGGCCGGGCGTGATGGTGAGCAGCGCGCCCAGGACGGCGAAGGAGAGCACGGCGTGGGTGAGATCCATGCCGCTCTTCCTACCTCACGCCTTGCGGGTGGGGCCACGCCCACGGGGGCGGAAGCGCACCAGGGCGATCGCGACCAGGAACATCGCCACCACGGCGGCGACCTGACCGGCGACGGTGCCCGGCAGGTGCAGGCCACCCACGTAGATGAGCAGCGCGAAGCCGAAGAGCACGTGATAGCAGCCGGCGTCCCGGGGCGACCGGAACGAGCGCGCGATCATGCCCGGCGCCCGGCCCAGCACCAGCATCCGCATGCCGAAGATGAACAGCGCCAGCCCGGCCAGGCCGCCCAGCACCTCGGTACTCATCGCCCCAGTGTGCGACCGCGAACCGGGTCAGGTTTCGGGTTTGACCGCAACCACCCGCGGACGTCGCCCTTGTGGGCCTCGCGTCCTGGGCGCGCCAGCGCCCTGCGAGGGTCGCAAGGGTCCCCGCGGGAGCGACGATCAGTTATTGGCCGCAGCGTAGGAAAGACCGAATTTGGTCTTCTAGAAGTTCTAACTTGCACTCAGTGCACGCCGCGCTATGGTCGGGAGTGTGCGACGACGAAGCCCGGAGACCTGGCGGCTGATCAGGGACTCCGCCGTCGGCCTGATCGCGGAGCGCGGGTTCGACGCGGTGTCGGTGGATGACATCGTCGCCGCGGCCGGGATCTCGCGGCGGACCTATTTCAACTACTTCGCCGGGAAAGAGTCGGTGCTCTTCGACCCGGATCCGGATGATCCGCGGTTGTGGGCCGAGCTGACCGCGGCGCGGCCGGCCGGCGAGCCGCTCTGGACCGCGCTGCACCAGCTGATTCTCGGCTACACGTCGCTCGCCGCCGAGCAGTTGGTCCGGCATCGGCGGGTCTTGCAGACCTCGCCCGAGCTGGCCGTCTGCTCGCGGGATGTGTGTGACCGATTCTGGGACGCGGTCCGGGGCTGGGCCGCCGGGCGCGCCATCCCCGAGCTCCAGCTCGATCTGCAGATCAACACCGCTCGCACGGTGCTCAACACGGTGCTTCCGCGCTGGGACGCGGCGACCGGCATCGCCGGCCTGCACCGCCTGATCGACGAGGGTTTCGCCCTCCTGCAATCTCCGGAATGGACGACCACATGACTCGGGTACCGCTTTCCGTCCTGGACCTGGCCACCGTTCGCGAGGGGCACGGCAGCGCCGACGCGCTGCGGGGCACGATCGAGGTCGCGAAGGCCGCCGACGAGCTGGGGTTCGCCCGGTTCTGGGTGGCCGAGCACCACAACATGCCGGCGGTCGCGTCGACCACGCCGCCGGTGCTGATCGGGGCGGTCGCGGCGCAGACCAAGCGGATCAAGGTGGGTTCCGGCGGGGTGATGCTGCCGAACCACATGCCGTTCGTGGTGGCCGAGCAGTTCGCGCTGCTGGAGGCGCTCTACCCGGAGCGGATCGACCTGGGGATCGGCCGCGCGCCCGGAACTGATCAGGCCACGGCGGCGGCGCTGCGCGGCGTTTCGCCGTATTTGACGGTGGAGCAGTTCCCGGAGCATGTGCAGACGGTGCTGGGGCTGCTCGGCGACGAGCGGACGGCCGCGAAGGCCGGGCGGCTGCGGGCGACGCCGGCTCCGGAGACGTACCCGGAGGTCTGGATCCTCGGCTCCTCGACGTACGGCGCGCAGCTGGCGGCGGCCCTGGGCCTGCCGTTCTGTTACGCGTACCACTTCGCGGTCGCCTCCGACGTGGACGGCGCGCTGCGGCTGTACCGGTCCGGGTTCCAGCCGTCGCCGCGGTTCCCGGAGCCGCACGCGATGGTGAGCGCCTCGGTGATCGCCGCGGAGACGACCGAGGAGGCGCAGTTCCTGGCCGGGCCCAGCCGGATCATGGCGTTGAGTCTGCGTACCGGGCGGCTGGGGCCGATCATCTCGCCGGAGGCCGCGGCCGAGCGCGAGCTGTCCGATCTGGATCTGCAGATGCTGAGCTCCCTGCCGGGGACGCAGTACGCCGGCACCGCGGACGAGGTGGTCGCCGACCTGGACGCGCTGATCGAGCGGACCGGGGCGAACGAGCTGATCCTGGCCGGAACGGTCTACGACCCGGCCACCCGGCGGGACAGCCTGGCGCGAATTGCGAAGGCGTGGGGCTGATCGACAACCTGGGGTCGCGGGGAATCCACGCGTACGGCCCGGAAGACCCGTATTTCGGCTGGTGGACCGAGCCGGACGGAGTGGTGGCGGGCGTGCTCCTGCAGACGCCCCCGCACCCGGTGCTGTTCGGCTCGCTGCCGCCGGCGGCGGTCCCCGCGGCGGTGGACGCGCTCGCCGGCCGCTCGATCTCCGGGGTCAACATGACCGCCGGCGACATCGCGGACTTCGCCGGCTCCCGTCCCGTCGTTCCGGGTAGGCGAACCCGGCTGCACCTGCTGGGCACGCTGACCCCGCCCGACCCCGCGCCGTCCGGCTTCGCGCGGCCCGCCACCGCCGCCGACCGGGACCTGCTGATCGCCTGGTCGACCGCGTTCGGCGCCTTCGTCGGCAGCCCGCCGACCGATCCCGGGTCGGCCGTCGACGATCGCCTCACGCACGCCGGCATCACTCTCTGGATCGACGGGGACGCGCCGGTGTCGATGGCGATCCGCTCCCGGCTGTCGGCCGGCATGATCCGGGTGCTGACCGTCTGGACGCCCCCGGAGCTGCGCCGGCGTGGCTACGCGGCCGGGGCGACGGCGGCCGCGACCCGGGCCGCGCTCGACGACGGCGCCACCGACGTGGTGCTCTACACCGACCTGGACAATCCGACCAGCAACGCGCTTTACCACCGGCTGGGCTATCGGCCGGTGGAGGATCGAGCGATGGTGACCTTCACATGATCGGGATCGCGCAGTCGGTCAACGTCGGCTCGTCCGAGCCCAGCCTGGGCAAGGACGCGCCGACCACCGGGATCTTCAAGAAGCCCGTGACGACGCCGGTCGCGGTGCGCGCCCCCGGTCCGAAAACGATCGGTCTGCACAGCGGCGTCGTCGGCGACCACATCGGGGACACGAAACATCACGGCGGCGACGACCAGGCGGTCTACGCGTACGCGGCCGAGGACTACTCGTGGTGGTCCGCCTCGCTGGGCCGCGACCTGCCGCCCGGCATGTTCGGCGAGAACGTGACCACCACGGGGCTCGACCTCGTCGGCGGCGTGATCGGCGAGAAGTGGGCGTTCGGGTCCGGCCTCGTGCTGCAGGTCACGTTCGGCCGGATCCCGTGCCTGACCTTCCAGAACAAGATGGGCGAGCCCCGCTGGGTGAAACGCTTCGCGGCGGCGAACCGGTCCGGCGCCTACCTGCGGGTGGTCACGCCCGGCACGCTGGTCCCCGGCGACCGGATCACGGTCGTCGACCGGCCGGGCCACGGGCTGACGCTGGCCGAGTCCTACGAGATCTGGATGCACGACCGCACCCGCCTGGCCCGCCTCCTGGACGCGCCCCAGTTGCCGCCGAAGATGCTGGCCGAGGTGACCGAGCGGCTCGGCTGATCTCCGTGGTCTGATTTCCCGTCTCCGTGGTTTGATTTCCCGATGGAGTTCGTGGTGACCGAGGTGCCGGAGAAGGGCCGTTTCGAGGCTCGGGACGAGTCGGGGGCCGTGACCGGGGTGCTGACCTACCAGCTGACCGGGCCGATCGTCGTGTTCACGCACACCGAGGTGGACCCGGCCTTCGAGCGGCAGGGAGTCGGGTCGGCGCTGGCCCGCTTCGCGATGGACGACGCGCGGGCCAAGTCCCGCACCGTCGTGCCGATGTGCCCGTTCGTCTCCGAGTGGCTGGACAAGCACAAGGACTACGAGTCGCTGGTCGCCCGCAACACCCGCCGCGTCAAGTAACCCCTTTTTGAAGATCAAATTCTTTATTGCCTCGGCTGCGGCCAATAACTGATCGTCGCTCCCGCGGGGACCCTTCCGGGCCTCGCAGGGCGCTGGCGCGCCCAGAACGCGAGACCCTCCAGGGCGACGTCCGAGGGTGGTTGCGGTTCCCAAAACCTTTCGTGGCCGGCGGGTGCGTCCTCGGCGGCGTGCTGTTCCTGCCCGCGGTGCTGCCACTCATGATCGCCACGTCGCCCGGGCTGAGCGCGCCGATCCCGCAGGCCGGCGTGGCCGTGGTGCTGGCGGGCGCCGTCACGTTGATGATCGTCGTGTGGGGATGACCGCCGTGTGGGGATGACCGCCGTGTGGGGATGACCGCCGCGTTCTGAACGGTCAGTAGCGGCGCTGCTGGTGGCGGATCACCTGGACGCCGATGGTCACGGCGGTCAGGGCCGCACCCGGGACCAGCATCCACGCCGGCCACGGGTAGACGTAGTAGTTCACGGTCTTGCGGACCAGCGCGTAGACCACCAGGTTCACCGCGGCCAGCGACGCCCAGATGGTCCAGAGCACCAGCAACGCGACCGGAATGCGGCGGGACTCGCGACGGGCGTCGGCTGTCCGGCGGGCGCGCACCTCGGTGGCGTTGAGGCCCGGCCGCGGCAGATCCTGGACCAGGACGAGCAGCTCCGCGTACGTCCGGGCGGCGTAGGCGCCGGCGACGCGGTCGTCGTACTCATGCAGGGACAGGCGTCCCTCGTCGAGCGCGACCTTCAGCTGGTCGGCGATCTGCTGCCGGTCGTGGTCGGCGGCCCGCAACGTCTCGATCTGCTCGGAGCGCCGGCCGGAGCCGGTGACCTCTTTCGCCATGGGCCGGGCTCCTTCGCGTGCGCCGGTTCTCGGCGTCAGATTACCGAAACCCCGCAACTCAGTGATGGTGCTGATGCACCACGGCGTGCCCCTTCCCGCGGGCGATCATCCAGCGGTTCACCGGGACGGTCAGCACGAACGCGATCGCCAGCGTGCCGGCCAGGCTCGCCCAGAACAGCCCGTCGCCCAGCCCGGCGTCCATCGCGCCGGGGATGACCAGCAGGCCGACGTTGTCGAAGAGCTCCATCGAGGCGATCGACACGGTGTCCGCGGCCAGCGCGACGCCGATCGCCTGGCGCAGCGGGACGCCGGCGGCGAGGACCGGGCGGATGGTCAGCGCGTAGCCGAAGACGAAGGCCAGGACGATGGAGAGGGCGATGTTCGCGGCGTTGTGCCAGCCCAGCGCGGTGCTGATGACCATGCCGAGGACCTCGCCGATGGCGCAGCCGGTGAGGCAGTGCAGCGTCGCGGAGATGGCGGTGCGGGTCAGCGCGTTCATGCCCCTCAACATACCCCCAGGGGGTACCGCGATCGACGGTCTTCTTGGTGTCGCGGGCCACAGCTGAACGCCGTACCGTCGCAATCGTTTTGGTCTTCTGAAAAAGCGAAACGGCCGCGCTGGAAAGCGCGGCCGTCCCAAGAGAAGAGCAAAGGCAAAATCAGCGGAGGTACGGCCGGGACGCGCCACTCGTCAGCGAAGCCTGCTCGTGGAGCCGGCGGATCCGCTCCGCCATCGGCGGGTGGGTGGAGAACAGCGCCGCGATCCCCTGACTGCGGAACGGGTTCGCGATCATCAGGTGCGCCGCGCTGGTGAGCTGCCCCTCGGCCGGCAGCGGCGCCCGCTGCGCGCCGTACTGGATCTTCTCCAGCGCGCTCGCGAGGGCCAGCGGATCGCCGGTCAGCGTCGCGCCGGACGCGTCCGCCTGGAACTCGCGGTTCCGGCTGATCGCCAGCTGGATGATCGACGCGGCCAGCGGGCCGAGGATCAGCATCAGCAGCAGCGAGGCCGGGTTCGGCGAGTCCTCGTCGTCCGAGCCGCCGAACGGCAGGAAGATCGCCAGCTGGGCGAACATCGTGATGATGCCGGCCAGCGCACCGGCCACACTGGAGATCAGGATGTCCCGGTTGTAGACGTGGGACAGCTCGTGGCCGATCACCCCGCGCAGCTCACGCGTGTCCAGGATGCGGGTGATCCCGACGGTGACCGCGACCGCCGCGTGCTCCGGGTCACGCCCGGTGGCGAACGCGTTCGGCTGCATCGCCGGCGAGACGTAGAGCCTCGGCATCGGCTGTCCCGCCTGCTGGGCCAGCTCGCGCACGATCTGGTACAGCGCCGGGAACTCGGCCTCGCTGACCGGCTGCGCGCCCATCGCCCGCAGCGCGATCTTGTCCGAGAAGAAGTAACTGACACCGTTGGTGACCAGCGCGAAAATCACCGCGATGACCAGGCCGGTGCTGCCGCCGAGCCAGTACCCGACGGCCAGGATCAGGCCGGAGAGCAGGCCGAGCAGGGCGGCCGTCTTGAGTCCGTTGTGATGGCTGTGCACGTTCGACTCCTTCAGCATGCGGGCTCGTGACCCGCACTCCAGAGAACGCGAGAAGGCTGCGCGTTCATCCGGAGTGCCGCTGTGAGTTCGCTGGACAGCCCTACCGCAGGATCTTGCGGGCCACCTTGCGGAGCCAGGGCAGCCGCCTGGTCTGCTTCGGCACCACCGGCTTGGGCGGCGCGGTGACCCGGCCGAACGCGGCGCCGGTGACCGGCCCGGCGGTGCCCGGCTCCAACCGCGCGGACGCCACCCCCAGCGCGGTGAACTGGCGCAGCACCCGCTGGTCGGCCTTGTCGTTGTGCACCGCCGAGACCAGCGCCTTCTCGACCACGTCCCGGTGCATCAGCTGGGCGATCGGGCCCCGCGCGGTGTCGAGGAGGTCGGCGATCACGTGCACGCCGTCGCCGTCCCAGACCCGCGCCGCCGTCGACTTTCCGGTGGAGATGCTGACGAACGGGATGTCCGCCCACTCCGGGACGAGCCGCTCGATCAGGCCGTTGTGCAGGAGCCGCTCCCGCTTCTGCGCCGCGGTCAGCCCGAACGTGGCGGCCACGAAACCGGGCGAGAGGAACGGGGTGACCATGCCGATCGCGTACGCCGACGTGTACCACCGGCGGACCCGCTCGACCAGGTAGACGTAGTCGATCAGGTGCAGGTCCCGCAGTCCGATCCCCTTCGCGTGATCCAGCAGCCCGGTGATCCGCGCCCGCTCGGCGCCGACCGCGCCGTCGATCACCGCGCCCTTCGGCACCGCCGCGGTCAGGCGGGTCAGCGCCTCCTCCTCCGGGGTCCGGCCCTCGGCGGCCGGATACCAGTACCCGGTGCTCAGCTCCCCTGCCGCGCCGGTGAAGCTGACCGGCGTCGCCTGGTCACGCAGCTGCTCCCGGACCGCCGGCCGGATCGTGTACGTGGACGGGAACTGGAAGTCATGCAGGCGCTGCAGCCGGGCCGCGCGCTCGTACAGCCCCACCTTCAGCACGTCGTCCGGCGCGCCGGACCGGCTCAGCTGGTGCTCCAGATCCAGCCCGCGTTTGTCCCGCAGGATGCGGACCAGCTCGCGCGCGGTCACCCCCTCGGCGGCGGTGTCCTCGTTCGTGGCGAACTTCGGCCGCAGGCCCGCGGCGACCAGCGACGCCGCGATCAGCCGGGAGTCCTTGCCACCGGAGAGGCCGAGCGTGATCGCCTCGCCGTACAGCTCGCTGACGCTCGCGGCCGTCCCGGTGATCGCCTGCGCGGCCAGGTCCAGCGAATCCTCGACCGAGCGCCCCTGCCCGGCGAACCCGGACATCACCACGTCGTCGACGTTGTACCGGATCTCCTCGGTGAGCTCCCAGCCGCCGCCCGGGCGCCGCCGGCCGGTGACCCGCCGGCCCGCTTCCAGCAACGTGGTGCCGCGCACCGGGGACAGGTCGCCGCCGAAGTGGCCGACCACCGCGTACGACGCCCAGCCGGCCAGATCCGGCTCGACCGCCCCGGTCAGGAACGTGGCCAGCAGGCTGGGCCGGCTGCAGAACGCGGTGATCCCGTTCGCCGACCCGGTGAACAGGCGGCACATGCCCACCCAGTCCTGCTGGATCGCGAAACGCTCATCGCCGTCCACGGCGATCAGCCCGAACGGCGGCACGACCGCCCGGTGGATGTCCGCCCCGTCGAGCAACCGCCGGGCCATCGCGACCGGCCCGCCGGTGACCTCCGCCCCGACCGGCAGGCCCAGCGACAGCGCGGTGACCCGACCGTCCACAGCGTGCATCGGCCAGCGGTAGGCGCCCTGGTCACCGCGGTGCAGGAAGGTGACGCCCCAGTCCGGGCCGCCGAGGTCGTGACGCTGATAGGTGTCCGGAACCAGAGTGGAGACGGCCGACTCGAAGCGTTCCCGGGCCGCGCGGACGACTGTTTCGGGGAGGTTGCGATCGCTGAACCAGGCGAGAACCACGTACATGTCTTGTTTACACCTAAAATCGATGACCGTAACCAAGGACATCCAAGAACGTAGTGGTTCGACGCCGGATGCGCGGCCCCGTGGACTGGGCCGATCGGCCGATCCGCCGGACCCCGAACGGGTGATCAAACGGCGGGCCGTTCCCGGTCTCCTGGGGCCGTTCCCATCGCGGGCCGTTCCTACATCGGAAGGTCCAGTTCCCAGGGCTCGAAGGGCGGAGTGACGGTGTAGGTGGGATCGCACAGTCGCCGGATGTACTGGGCGGCCCGCCACTCGGCGTCGCCGAGGTTCGTCACGTGCCCCTGGTCGTCGACGTCGAGGACGTTCGAGAAGATCGCCATGACCTGTTCCGACGCCGATCCGTAGGCCATCAGCGCCGGGCGATAGTCGATCCCGTCCAGGAGATCGAGACACAACGTCCCGTTGGCAAGAAAGAACGCGAAGAACCGGTAGGCGGCCCGCACATCCCCCGGCAACTGACTCATCCGCCGATCCTCCCGCAGCGCCGGCCCCACCCGAGCGCGCCACTGGCGCAGCGGGGGTCACGGGACGTGTCGACCGGTAGGCGCCGCGACTGGCCGGCGACAGCTCGGAGGCTCGCGCTCGGCAGATCCGGTCGGATTTGCCGGATCACAACGAGAACGGCCCCGGAGCGCGTTTCCGCAGATTCCGGGGCCGTTCTCAATGCCTGTGGCGGGTAGAGGATTCGAACCTCTGTAGCTTTCGCGACGGATTTACAGTCCGCTCCCATTGGCCGCTCGGGCAACCCGCCTGGGCAGCTGACCTCGCTTTCGCGCGGCAGCGGAGATGAGCATAGCCGTACCGCAGGGCCGGTCCGCAACCGGGTACGGTCGGCATGTCGCGGGAATGGAAGAGGTCCACCGGCGACATCGACACGCATCCAGCCGCAGGAGTCTGATCATGGCAGCCAACCCGTCGTTCGACATCGTCAGCAAGGTCGACCGGCAGGAGGTCGACAACGCATACAACCAGGCGGAGAAGGAGCTGAGCACCCGGTTCGACTTCCGGGGCACGGGTACCGAGGTCGCCAAGTCGGGCGAGGCCTTCACCATCACGTCGGAGACCGAGGAGCGGGCCCTGGCCGCCCTCGACGTCTTCAAGGAGAAGCTGGTGAAGCGGAACATCTCCCTCAAGTCTCTGGACGCGGGAGAACCTCGGCAGTCCGGCAAGACCTTCAAGATCGACCTCAAGGTGGTCGAGGGGATCGAGGCCGACAAGGCCAAGGCGATCAGCAAGAAGATCCGGGACGAGGGGCCGAAGGGCGTGCAGGCCCAGATCCAGGGCGACCAGCTCCGGGTCACCGGCAAGAAGCGGGACGACCTGCAGGCCGTGATCACTCTGCTCAAGGCGGAGGATTTCGGCGTCGCCCTGCAGTTCAACAACTACCGCTAACACGGTTTGGCCGGTCCTGGGATCAGGGCCGGCCATGCATTCTGACCAGCGTGGGCTACGGGGTCGACTCAGAGGGCTCTGCCAGGCCGGGCGGTCACGCATGCGGATCTCCACGGCGGTTGCCGTAGCGACGTGATCCGGCGAGTCGGGTCTTCGCGCGGGGAGGTCAGGTCAGGGCGTTGAAGAGGAGCTGGGGGGCGAAGCCCAGCACCACCGCGACCGCGACCGAGGCGGCCAGGGTGGCGGCGATCGGGCGGGACAGTGGGAGGCGTGGGTGCAGGGCCGCGTCCAGCAGGACCGGGTCGGCGACGCTCCGGCCGATTCGTGGGGGCAGGGTGTAGAGCGAGGCGGCGACCCGGACGTAGTAGGCCAGGGCGATCACGGCGTTCAGCACCACGACGCCGGCCAGCCAGGACCAGTTGTGCTGGACCAGGGTGTTGACCACGGAGAGCTTGGCGAACAGGCCGGCCAGGCCCGGGGGCAGACCGGCCAGGCCGGCGAGCGACAGGACCAGGGCGGCGCCCAGCCACGGGCTTCGGCGGGCCGCGCCCCGGTAGTCGAGCAGGGAGCCGCCGTCGGCGCCGGGTTGACGCATCGCGGTCACCACCGTGAACGCGATGAACTCCAGGACCATGAAGAAGACGGCGTACGCGAGCGCGGCGGGAACGCCCGGGGCGCCCAGGGCCAGCGCCGCCAGGATGTAGCCGGCCTGGGCGATCGAGGACCACGCCAGGAGGCGGATCATCCGGGTCTGGCGCAGTGCCACCAGGTTGCCGATGGTCATCGTGAGGACGGCCAGGACGGCCATCACGGCGCGGGCGTCCAGCCGGGAGACGACCGCGGCCAGGGCCAGGACGCCGCCCAGCTTCGAGGCGGTGGAGAGGTAGGCCGCCACCGGGATCGGGGCGCCGTCGTAGGTGGCCGGGGCCCACGCGTGCAGCGGGACCGCGGCGACCTTGAAGGCCAGGCCGATCACCAGCAGGGCGACGCCGACGCCGGCCAGCGGGGCGAACGGGCCGGACGCGGCGTGCAGCAGGGCCAGGTGGAGAGCACCGGTGGCGACGAAGTTCAGGGCGGCGCCCAGCAGGGTCACGGCCGTGGAGACGACGCTGATCAGGAAGAACGTCACGGACGCCGAGGCGCCGGAGGTGGTGACCCGTTCCTCCGGGGCGAAGCGGCGCAGGCCGACCAGGACGTACAGCGGGAGGGTCAGGGTCTCCAGGCCGACGATCAGGGTGATCAGGTCGCCGGCGTAGGCGATCACCACGCCGCCGGTCATCGAGCAGGCCAGCAGGAAGCAGAACTCGCCGGCCGGGGCGATGCCCAGGCGCAGGGCCGGGGTGGAGAGGGCCAGGACGCCGACGGTCAGGGCGGCGAACAGGGCGGCCACCACCGCGGCCGGCCAGGTCGGGACCCAGGAGCAGGCGCCGGTGGTGCAGAACGTGCCCGGCTCCGCGCCGACGACCAGGGCCAGGACCGCCGTGGCCAGGCCGCCGAGCGCGGTGGTCGCCAGGGTCGCGGCGCGCTTGGCGACGAACAGGTCGGCGAGGAGGGCGAGGATCGCGGTGCCGGCCGCCGCGTACAGCGGCAGCAGCGCGAAGTGGTCGACCGACTGGCTCACGGGTGGCCTCCCAGGAGAGTGGTCAGCGGGAGGGCGGTCTCGGACAGGACCAGCGCCGGGACGACGCCGACGGCCAGGGTCAGCAGGATCAGCGGGGTCCAGGCGAACCACTCGACGGCGGCGATCGACGGGCGCAGCGAGTGCACCGTCGGGGTGGTCGGGCCGTGTGTCAGGCGGCGCAGCAGGCGCAGGAAGTAGGCCGCGGTCAGGGCGCCACCCACGGCGGCGAGGACGGCCAGGGTCACCCAGAGCGGGCCGCCCCGCTCGACCGCCGCGACGACCGCGAACGCCTCGCCCCAGAAGCCGGCCAGCCCGGGCAGGCCCAGGGACGCGATCGCGGCGAAGCCGAACAGGCCGGCCAGCCGGGGCGCGGTCTCGCGCAGGCCGCTGAGCTGGTCCAGCGAGCCGGTGCCGGCCCGGTCCTTGATCGTGCCGGCCAGGAAGAACAGCAGGCCGGTGATCAGGCCGTGCGCCACGTTGCCGAGCAGCGCGGCCTGCAGGCCGGTCACCGTCAGGGTCGCGATGCCGAGCAGCACGAACCCCATGTGCCCGACGCTGGAGTAGGCGATCAGCCGCTTCAGGTCGCGCTGGCGCAGGCAGATCAGCGACCCGGCGAGGATCGCGATCACGGCCAGGACGCCCAGGACCGGGGCGGCCCAGGCGGCGCCGAGCGGGGCGACGCCGACGCCGACCCGGATCAGGCCGTAGGTGCCCATCTTCAGCAGGACGCCGGCCAGGATCACCGAGCCGACGGTCGGCGCCTCGGTGTGCGCGTCGGGCAGCCAGGTGTGCAGCGGCCAGAGCGGGGCTTTCACCGCGAACGCGACCGCGAGCAGGGCGAACACCACGCACTGGGTGGTCCGGGTGAGCCCGGAGGCGCCGGTCAGCGTGATCAGGTCGCCGGTGCCGGCCTTCGTGACGGCCAGCACCACGCCGAGCAGCAGCAGGACCGACCCGAACAGCGTGTAGAGCACGAATTTCCGCGCGGCCGCCCGGCGTTCGGTGCCGCCCCAGCCGGCGATCACCGCGTACATCGGGAGCAGGACGACCTCGAAGAAGACGAAGAACAGGATCAGGTCCAGCGACAGGAAGGTGCCCAGGACACCGACTTCGAGGATCAAGAGCAAGGCGCTGAGCGTACGGCCGGAGCCACCCCCCTTCGGCACCTTGCGCACCGTGTAGGCGCAACACAGCAGCGTGAGCAGCCCGGTCAGCACGACCAACGGGTACGACACGCCGTCCACCCCGAGGTGGAACCGCAGCCCGAGCGCGGGGACCCAGGGCAGGTCCAGGTTCACCCAGGGTTGCAGCGGCACGGTGGGCCGGAGCCCGCCGTAGGCGAACCAGCCACGGGCGCGGTCACCGGCGAAGAACGGGACGATCGAGAGGGCGAACGTGACCGCGGCGAAGCCGGTGGCGACGATCCGGGCCTGCCGGTCGCGCCGGGCCGGGAGCACCGCGACCACGACGGCGCCCAGCGCGGGCACCGCGAGCAGGGCGACGAGCAGCACGGACGCGGCCGTCCAGGTGGAGTCGGTCACGCCAGGGCTCCCAACCACGCGACGACGCCCAGGACCAGCGCCCCGAACAGGACCAGGACCGCGGCGCCGGGCAGCGCCACCCGGTGCGCGTCGGCGAACATCCCGCCGAGGCTCCGGGTGGCCGTGCCGGCGCCCTCGACAGCGCCGTCGACGACGCGTTCATCCGCGGCCTTGGCGAACCGGGCGAGCGCCTTCACCGGCCGTACGACAAGCAGGCTTTGAAGATGATCCAGGTGGAAGCCGGCAGCGAACAGCGGCCGGGCCCGGCCCAGCGCGAGCACCGGGTCCACGCCGGGCACCGCCCACCAGAGCCACCAGGCTGTCCCGGCGCCGGCCGCGAGCAGCAGCAACGGCAGCAGGATCGCGGCGCTCAGATGCGGGTCCTCGAGCTCCAGCGCGTGCCGGAAGCCGGGGGCGAACGCGGCCAGGCCGAGCAGCGCCGCCGGGATCGCGAGCAGCAGGATCGGCCAGCGCATCGGGCCCGGCGGGTCGTGCGGCACGGCCGGCACGTGGTACCGCGCGTCGTCGAAGCCGATCTCCCAATCCGGGCCGTCGGGCCCGTAGGCGCGGGACGGGCCGAAGAACGCGCGCAGCAGGAGGCGGGTCGCATACCAGGCGGTCACGCCGACCGCGAGCAGCGCGGAGACCCAGACCAGCCAGGCGGCCCAGACCGGAACGGTCTCGCCGCCGTCGGTCGCGTGCGCGGCCGCGGTCAGCACGTTCTCCTTGGACCAGAAGCCGGCCAGCGGCGGCACGCCGGCCAGCGCGCCGAGGCCGATCACGAACGACCAGAAGGTGACCGGCATGTGCTCGCGCAGCCCACCCATCCGGGACAGGTAGTTGGTGCCCACGGTGTGGATCACCGCGCCCGCGGCGAGGAACAGCAGCGCCTTGAACGCGGCGTGGGTGAGCAGGTGGAACAGCGCGGCGGCGGGTGAGCCGACGGCGAGCGCGCCGGTCATGTAGCCGATCTGGGAGACCGTGGACCAGGCCAGCACGCGCTTCATGTCGTCCTGTGCCGTCGCGGACAGCGCGCCGAGCAGGATGGTGATCGACGCCATCACGGCGAGCACCGCGAGCGCGGCCGGGGACTGCTGGAAGAGCGGGAACATCCGGAAGACGACGTAGACCCCGGCGGCGACCATGGTCGCGGCGTGGATCAGCGCGGAGATCGGGGTCGGGCCGGCCATCGCGTCCGGCAGCCAGGTGTGCAGCGGGAACTGCGCGCTCTTGCCCGCGACCCCGGCCAGGAGCAGCAGCAACGCGGCGGTCAGGGTGGCCGTCGAATAGTCGTGGGCGAGGACGTCGCTGATCCGGGACGTGCCGGCCGGAACTATCAGCAGCGCGATGCCGAGCAGGAAGCCGACGTCACCCACCCGGGTGACCAGGAACGCCTTCACCGCGGCGGCCGGCGCCTCGGGCAGCCGGCGGTCGTGGCCGATCAGCAGGTAGGAGCAGGCGCCCATCACCTCCCAGCCGATCAACAGGCCGATCAGGTCGCCGGACGTCACCACCAGCAGCATCGCGCCGGTGAACAGGCTGACCTGAGCGGCATACGGCGCGTAGCGCGGGTCGTCGTGCAGATAGGTCACCGAGTAGACCTGCACGCACAGGGCCACCGCGCAGACCGCCAGCGCGACGTAGAGCGCGGCGGGACCGGCCGAGAAGCCGAGCGTCACGTCGATGTCGCCGAGGCGCACCCAGTGGGTGCTCGCGGCGAGCGGCGCGCCGCGGCTGGTGGTGATCGCGAGCAGCACGATCGCGTCGGCCAGGGCGAGCGCGGCGCCGATGATGCCGAGCGCGGCGGCGACCCGGCGCGGCCCGCCGTCACCCGGGGGAAGGGCAAGACCGAGAAGACCCAGCACCAGGGGTACGGCCGGGAGGAGCGCGCCGAACACACCGGCGGCCGTCACTCGGCCACCTCCTCGGCCAGCGGGATCTCGTCGAGGGCGACGGCTTTGCGCACCCGGTAGTACTGCAACACGATGGCCAGGCCGACGCCGACCTCGGCGGCGGCCAGCACGATCACGAAGAGCGCGACGACTCCGCCCGAGCCGGCCTGCGAATTCGGCGCCGCCCACGCCTCGCCGGGGACGCCCTTGAGCGCCGAACGCAGCGAGACATCCGCGGTGACCAGGATCAGGTTGACCGCGTTGAGCATCAGCTCGACCGCCATCAGGACCAGGATCGCGTTGCGGCGGCGGACGACGCCGTAGACGCCCAGGCCGAAGAGGGCGGCGGCGATGACGTACGGAATGGTCACGTGCATCAGGACGGCACCTCCTCCGCTGCTTCCACTGTCTGCATCTCAGTCGGGTCCGGCGGCCCGTTCGGTTGTCCCGAACGCCTGCCAATATCCGGGCGGGACAGCACGATCGCGCCGACCAGGGCGGACAGCAGCAGAATGGAGAGCACCTCGAACGGCAGGACCCAGGTCCCGAAGATCTCCGCACCGACCCGCTCGGCGGTGCCCGGGTCGCCCCGGGGGTACTCGATCCAGCGGAACGCGTCCGCGAACAGGGCCGCCAGACCCAGCCCGACCCCGGCGCCGACCAGGGCGGACGGGCCGATCGGGCGGTCCAGGTCCGGGCTCGGGCCGATCGGGGCGCGGGTCAGCATCACCGCGAACAGCAGCAGCACCACGACCGCGCCGACGTAGACCAGGATCTGCACCCAGGCGACCAGCTCGGCGCCGAGGACCAGGTACAGGCCGGCGATCGCGCCCAGGCTGATCACCAGATACAGGCCGGACCGGACCAGGTGGGTGCTGGTCACGACCAGTGCTCCGGCGCCGATCGCGACGGCGCCCAGGGCGATCATCAGGACGTCCGCGACGGTCACTCGGGGGCCTGCTCACGCCGTACCGAAGCAGGTCTTGCGGTTTTTGCGGCAGTTGCCGCGCCCGGGCCCGCGGCCTTGCGCGCAGCGGTCGCCTCCTCCTTGGAGGGCTCGCCGAGCACGTCGTGCGCCGGCGGCGGCGGAACCGTCCGCATCCACTCGCCGAGCCGGTCCTTGTCGTGCAGCAGGGACAGGACGTCGGTCTCCGCGTATTCGAACTCGGGGGTCCAGTGCAGGGCGTCGAACGGGCAGACCTCGATGCAGATCCCGCAGTACATGCAGAGCGAGAAGTCGATGTCGAACTTGTCCAGCACGTTGCGCTGGCGGGCGCGCGCGGCGCCCGGGACGACGACCTCCTCCTTGTGCGAGTCGATGTAGATGCACCAGTCCGGGCACTCCCGGGCGCAGAGCATGCAGACCGTGCAGTTCTCCTCGAGCAGGGCGATCACGCCGCGGGAGCGTGGGGGCAGCTCGGGCTCCACATCCGGGTACTGCTGGGTGATGGTTTTCCTGGTCATCGTCTTGAGCGTGACGGCAAGGCCATTGATCAAGCCCTTGCCGGGCATGCCGCGCTCGCCGTCATCAGTCACAAGGGCATATCCTGCCCCGTCGCGTGCGCTCACGCGACCTTGCCCCGCTCAAATAAGGGACTTCACCGCGACGGTGAGGACGAGCTGGGCGAGGGTGACCGGGACCAGGATCAGCCAGCAGAGGCGCTGGAGCTGGTCCTCGCGCAGGCGCGGGTACGTCACCCGGAACCAGATGATCACGAAGGACAGGGCGCCGATCTTCAGCAGCGTCCAGAGCCAGCCGAGATGGTCCGCGGCCGGGCCGTGCCAGCCGCCCAGGAACAGGACCGTGGTCAGGGCGGCGATCACGACGATGCCGACGTACTCCGCCAGCAGGAAGAACGCGAAGCGCAGGCCGGTGTACTCGGTCATGTAGCCGAAGACCAGCTCGGAGTCGGCGATCGGCATGTCGAACGGGGGCCGGCGGATCTCGGCCAGGCCGGCGATGAAGAAGACCAGGCCGGCCGGGGCCTGCCAGATCAGCCACCACGGGCGCCAGGCCTCGACGATGCCGGGCAGGCTCAGCGTGCCGGCCGCCATCGCGACACTGGCCGCGGCCAGCACCAGCGGCAGCTCGTAGCCGAGCAGCTGGGCGGCGCCGCGCAGGCCGCCGAGCAGGCTGTACTTGTTGGCCGAGGCCCACGCGGACATCAGCACCGCGACCACGCCGAAGCCCAGCACCGCCAGGACCAGGAACAAGCCGATGTCCAGGCGCTGCGCGACCAGGCCGTTCGGGCCCAGCGGAATCGTCAGGATGACGACCAGATAGGGGAACAGGGCGACAATCGGGGCCAATCGGAAGACGGTCCGGTCCGAGCCGTCCGGGTGCACATCCTCCTTCTGTACGAACTTGACCCCGTCCGCGATGAGCTGAGCCCAGCCGTGGAACGCGCCGGCGTACATCGGGCCGACCCGGCCCTGCATGTGCGCCATCACCTTGTGCTCGGCCTGGCCGACGACGAGCGGAAGGACCAGGAAGGCGACCATCACGGCGACCACCCGGATCAGAAGGTCCAGCCAGAGCGGCATCAGTTGCCCTCCCCCTCGGCCTTCCGCGCCCGCGGGCCCCACTCGTTCGGATCGGGCACCCCGGGCGGGCGCATCGGGGCGCGCTTGGCCGGGCCGCCGGCCTCCGACTCGCCCGGCTCCTTCGCGCCCGGCCACGGCTTCGCCACCCGGGCGGCCAGCACGAACTCCTTGCGCAGCGGGTGCCCCTCGAACTCCGGGGGCAGCAGCAGCGGCCGCAGGTCGGGATGACGAGCAAAGACAATGCCGAACATTTCGTACGTCTCCCGCTCGTGCCACGCGGCGCCCGGATAGAGATCCACCAGGGACTCCACCTCGGGATCCACCCGCGGCACCCGGGTGCGCAGCAGCACGCCGTGCCGGCGCCGGGTGGACCAGAGGTGCGCGATCACCGCGAACCCGCCGTCGAGCTCGTCCACCGCGGACACCCAGTCGAAGAAGTCGCAGCCCAGCGCGCCCGGATCCCGCGCGATCCCGGCCGCGTGCCACCAGCGGGCGGCCGGCACGTCGACCACCGCGCGGGCGTGGCCGGGACCGCCACCGGACACCTCGGCGGTGACCTCACCCAGGGCGGGATCGTCGGTGGCCATCAGGTGGACCAGTCGCTCTCCGACCTCTTCCGGCGTCATGGCGTCATCCTATGGGCCAGGATCGGAGTGCAACCTCCCGCCGGGTACGGGCGTGTAGTCGCCGTGACAGTCATTGCCGAGCACCGATCGGAGCCGCCGAGCGCCGTGCATCACGACCCGCCGACGTTCGACGAGGTGTACGCCGCCCACTACGCGGACCTGACCGTGCAGTTGTACGCCTACTTCGGGGATCGGCAGGAGGCGCAGGACGTCGTACAGGAAGCGTTCTGCCGGGCCTTGGCCCGATGGCGGAAAGTCTCCCGGTACGACGATCCGGTCGCCTGGATCCGCCGGGTGGCCTGGAACCTGGCGGTGAGTCGCTGGCGGCGGACGAAGACCGCGCTCGGCTTCCTGCGCCGGCAGCCGGTGCTCGAACTGCACGCCGACGGGCCCGGGCCGGACCGGGTGGCACTGATCGCGGCGCTGGCCGAGCTGCCGGACAACCATCGGCGGGCACTGGTCCTGCACTACCTGGCCGACATGCCGGTGGCCGAGGTGGCCCACCGCGAGGGCGTCGCCGAGGGGACCGTGAAGTCCTGGCTGCACCGCGGGCGGACCGCGATGGCGGCCCGCCTCAACCTGACCGAGGCCACCGGAGGGCAGCCATGACCGACCAGCTCGAGCAGCTCTTCGCGGACCTGCGCAACGACACCATGCCGCGAATCCTCCCGCCGGGCACCGAAGCGGCTCGGAACACGGTCCGGCGCCGGCGGCGCCGGACGGCTGCGATTACGACGGCCGGCCTGGTCGTGGTGGTCGCGGCCGGGATCGGCCTCGGCGGGCAGCCGATGACACGGCACACGGCGACCGCGCCGGCCCTCCCCCCGGCGGCCCGGGAGGCGCTCGCCCGGTCCGCGGCCCACCTGATCGGCCTGGATCAGGACGACCCGCCGATCGGTGGCACCGCGATCGAGGCCGGGCGGCAGACCCGGTCCCTTGTCGCCGGAGACTACGAGGTCAGGGCGACCTGCGTCGGCGACGCCGGATATGTCGCGATGGTCGTAGCCGGGACCCCGTTCACCCTGTTTTGTAACGGGGCGCCGCCGATTCTCACAGTCCCGGTGACCGTAGCCGCGTCGGATCAGCCAATCGACGTGATCTTCACCCCGGACCCGGAGGCCGAAGGACGGTCCGGCGTCGCATATTCGCTGGCTCTGACCGAAGCCGCCCGGGAACGCATGCAGGTCGCCGCGCACGATGCGGTCGGAAGCGGCTCGGTCAGCGTCCTCTCCGGGTTCCTGACCAAGGGCAGCACCGGCACCGACGACCAGAGCATGACCGCCGGGAAATATCGGATCACGGTGGCCTGCGTCGGCACCGGCGCCGTGCGGGTCGATGTCGGGCGGGGACGGCCGGACGATCCCGGCGTCCCGGTCCCCGTCGCCACGTTCACGCAGAAGTGCGCCGACGTTCCGGCGGTCGGGCACCTCGACGTGACCATGCCGAAGGGGACAAAAGTGACGATCATCGACGTCAGTCCGACGGCGGCAGCCATCGGGCAGGCCGCCGCCGCGGTGCGGGTGGACCGCCGCTGACGCGTTTACAGGCCCGGGATGCGGCCGTTGCGGAACACGTCGACGAAGTCCTGGTGGTCCTCGCGGGCCTGGTCACCGTACTTGTGCGCGAACTCGACCAGATGCCGTACGAAACCCGCCTCGTCCTTGTCGACGACCGCGACGATCGCCTCCTCGGTGGAGAAGTCGACCAGGTCGTGGCTCGACTCGTCGTCGGCGACCGAGTGCATCCGGGCCACCGCGCGACCCAGGTCGGCGATCACCCCGGCCAGCTCCTCCGGCTCGTTGACGTCGGACCAGTCCAGGTCGGCGGCGTACGGCGACACCTCGGCGACCAGCTGACCGACCCCGCCCAGCTCGGTGAACCCGAGCCAGGGGTCGGCGTGCGCCTGCAGCGCCCGCTGCGACTCGGCGGTGCGATGACCCTGGTGCCGGAAGTACGACCGGACCCGCTCGTCGTCGATCCACCGCGCGACGGCCGGCACCTGGGCCTGCTTCATGTAGATGATGACGTCGTTCTCCAACGCCTCGGTGTGCCCCTCGAGCAGCAGGTTGTAGGAGGGCAGCCCGGCCGACCCGATCCCCACCCCCTTGCGCAGCTTGATGTCCTTGATCGTGGTGGAGATCGGCCGCCCGGCCTCCGGCAGCGTGCCCAGGTACTCCTCGAACGCGCTGGTCACCCGGGCCGCGGTGGCCTCATCGACGTCGTAGACGCCGTCACCCATCGAGAACCGGCGCTCGTAGTCGTCGACCGTGGTCTGCCCGTTGAGCAGGTCCACCCGGGTGTTCAGCCGCGCCTCCTGCAGCACGCGGCGCAGCACCCCGTCCGCGTTCTCCAGCGTGATCGAGCCGATCGCGTCGTCCCCGCCGTGCGCGATCGCCCGCAGCTCCAGCAGGTAGGCCTCGGCGAACGTGGTGACCAGCGCGGTGATGCTGTCGTCGGAGAGCGCCTTGGAGTAACCGATCAGCGCGACGCTCGCCGAGAAACGCTTCAAATCCCAGGAGAAGGGCCCGACGTACGCTTCGTCGAAGTCGTTGACGTTGAAGACGAGCCGCCCCGACGAGTTCATGTACGTGCCGAAGTTCTCCGCGTGCAGGTCGCCGTGGATCCACACCCGGCTGGTCCGCTCGTCGAGATAACTGTCGTCACGGTAGTCACCGGCCTGGTCCGCGTAGAAGACCGAGGCGCTGCCCCGGTAGAACGCGAACGGCGAGGCCGCCATCTTCCGGAACTTGCGGCGGAACGCCGCCGGATCGATCGCCATCAGCTCCCCGAACTCCCGGGCAAGCACGTCGACGAGGAAATCAGCACGGGACCCTTGACTCATGCCGATCACGCTAGACCGGCCGGGCGAGCCCAGGGAGCGCGTCTGCTACTCCTGCCCGCCCAATAGTTCGGCGGCTGCCTTGGGATCCATCAGATTCGACCAGGCCTGCTCAGCCGGTAGGAGACTGCGCTCTGGCAGGGCATATTCCGGGAACCAGGCGTCCGCCGCGCAGCCGGGAATCCTCGCGAGGATCAACGCGATGAGCCTCTCCGGAACCGAGCCGGTGATCCGGATCGCGACATAGGTCTCGTTGCCGTCATCCGCACGGACGATGACCCCCAGCCGAAAGCCTGGAAAGTCCGAAGCATGTTCGTGGCCGTCCCCCAGCGAGCCCCGAACGAGGTCCCGGACGACCGAATTGAGCCGCAGAAGAAAGCGAGTCCCGGCCTCGATCCGATACCGGTCGTCATCGTCTTGATTAGGGAGCAGGCCGACGCTGTGGGCGTAGGTGGTCAGCGGCTTGTCATGCTCCGCGTTGTGACGCTGGCGAGCAGCCCGCGCCTGCAAATGCAAAGCGGCATAGAAATCGTCATGGGAACCGTCTTCACGCCGGCCTGCCGCCACCAGCCAATCCCGGACCTCCGCCGCCGGATCATCGGTGAACACCGCTCCGCGCCATCGCTCGACCTTGACCTTGAAAAGAACCACGTCGTCGATCGAGCGAATGCGCTCGTGAGGTGTCGCCGGATCGGCGAACTTCTCCACTGCCTTGGCGATCAGAGGGTGCGCGACCTGATCCAATGGAACCCTGGCCGAGGGAATGGGCAGTCGTAGATCCTCCCGGAGACATCGGATCGTCGGGCGCAGCGTCACCGATCACTCCGTCCAGTCTCCGACGCCGCCAAGTTCCTCGATTCGGTCTGGGGACAGACCGGTCAGCGCCGCGACGCTTGAACTGAGAGATCCGTCGAGCACCCTCATCGACTCGGCCATGCCCCGGCGCACCTCTTCCCGGCGCAGGTCCAAGTAGGCCCGGGCGGCCTCGGCCACGAAATCCTTCTTCGTCATGCCGAGAAAATGAGCGGCCTGAGTGATCAGTTCGTCAGTGGCCGGGTCGATCTTCAGCGGCGCCTGCCGCTTACCTTCCGCGATCATGGGCTACACCCCCGGGAACCAGAGTACCCGGGTACCCAAGTACCTCAGGTGCCTGTCGGAGTGACCATCGGGGCGGTCAGGGCGGCGGCATTCCTGGTCAGCGGGTCGGGGCGGGAGACGCCGCCGGGGCCGGACTGTTCGGCGGCGATCTTTTCCTGGAGGCGGAGGATGCCGTGGAGCAGGGCTTCCGGGCGGGGCGGGCAGCCCGGGACGTAGACGTCGACCGGGATGATCTGGTCGACGCCCTTGGTGACCGAGTACGAGTCCCAGTACGGCCCGCCGCAGTTGGAGCAGGAACCGAACGAGATCACGTACTTCGGCTCGGGCATCTGGTCGTAAAGACGCTTGATGGCCGGCGCCATCTTGTCGGTGACCGTGCCGGAGACGACCATCAGGTCGGCCTGGCGCGGGCCGTGCGCGAACGGGATCACCCCGAGCCGCATGAAGTCGTGCCGGCTCATGCTGGACGCGATGAACTCGATCGCGCAGCAGGCGAGGCCGAAGTTGAACACCCACAGGGAGTAGCGGCGCCCCCAGTTCAGCACGAACCGGATGGGTTCACCGAGCACGCCAGGTAGGGCCATTTCGTCAACCTACTGCATCCGAATAGGGCGCGGTCAGCGTCATCGGCGTGCGTGCCACGGCCAGTACGCGCTCCGGAAACCGTGGCCCGACCGTGTAGAAACGAGCCCGGGTGCGGCCCACCGGCTCCAGCAGGCCGGCCGCGACCAGATCCCGGAGATCGCGTTGGGCCTGCTGCAGGGTCAGTCCCTCGGCCTGCTCGTATCGTGCGCGGCGGATCCGGCCGACCACAGCGACATCATGCAGCGCGGAGATCACCCGCTCGTCCAGGTCCGCCGAGTCGGTGAAGGCCAGCAGAAGACCCCACACCGTGGCCGACCGGGCGGCCCGGTTTCGCACGGTCTGCGCCTGCTGGTGGTAGGCGGTGAGGTTGAACCGGATCCAACTCGCGACGTCCTGGTCCGGACGGTAGACCGGGCCGCGACGCTGGAGCTCCTTGTAGTACTCCCAGGTGTTGCCGGGCCGGCCGAGCCACGCCTCGATCGAGGAGAACTCCGGGGCGAGCACTCCCTCCCGCGCGATGAGCAAGGTCTGCAGGGATCGGGACATCCGGCCGTTGCCGTCCGCCCATGGATGGATGGAGACCAGGTGCAGGTGTGCCATCGCCGCACGGACCAGGGGATGCGCGTCGTCCTGCGTGTTGAGCCAGGCCACCAGTTCTTCCGCCAGATCGGGGACGCCGGCAGCGTCGGGTGCGGTGTAGGCGGCGATGCTCGGGTCGCGCGGGTCGGTGACGAACACCGGTCCGGCACGCCATTGACCGGCGGGTTTGCGCTGGGTATGGCGATGTCCCTGCAGCATCCAGTGCAGCGCGTTCAAGAACCCCTTGCTGAACGAGAAGTCGGCGGCGTCGTGCAGCGACTGGACGTAGGTCATCATCCGCTGGTAGGCGAGCGTCTCCTCCCGGTTCTCGTCGGAGACGTCGACGTCCCGCTCACCGTCCATCAAGTCTTGGACGTCGACGGTGGAGACGCGGAAACCCTCGATCGAATTCGACGCCGCCACGGCGTCGGCCGTCAAATATTTCCGCAGACCGTGCGGCCATTTGCCGGGGTTGGCCTGGATCTGGTGACGCAGTTCCTGGCGCATGTCCTCGATACCGGCCAGCACCTTCTGGTCGGCATCGTTCAGCCTCGGCGTCGGATAAAGCATGGAGCAAGTATGACGCAATCATTGCGTCATGGCGTCACTCGAACGATGGGCGTTGGAGGAGGCTGAGGAAGCCGGTCAGGAGGGCCTCGCGCAGGGCCGGCGGGGCGGCGTTCAGCAGCGCGTTGACCTGGGCCATCCGGCTGAAGTCGCCGGCGCCCAGGCCCAGGCCCTCGGCCAGGCCGGCGATGAGCTCCGGGGTGATCAGGTCCGGGGTCAGGGGCGGCAGCGGCGGGATCTCGACCGGGCCGCGGGCCTGCGCGGCGGCGACCGCGGCGGACAGGTCGGCGGCGAAGGACGGGGCTTCGGCGCGGACCGAGGCGGTCACCGTCAGGTGGATCGTGGGCGGGAGGTCCCGGTACGCCATCTGCGGCTGGGTGTGCCAGCCCCGGGCGGCCAGCTCGTCGGCGAGGACGAACAGGTCGACGCCGTCGGAGGCGAGGCAGACGACGCTGCTCTCGGGTGGGGCGTACAGACGTACCCCGGAAATCTCCTCGACCGCGGCGGAGAGGATGTCGACCGCTTCCCGGGTCGAGGCCGCCAGGCCGAGGTACCCGGCGTCGCCGATGGAGCGCAGCGTGGCCAGGGCCGCGGCGATCGGGCCGCCGGAGCGGGTGGACGAGATGACCGGGTTGATCATCGTGTAGCCGGGCCAGTCGGCGTAGGCGAAGTACTGCGGGCGGCGCAGCTCCTCGGTGCGGTGCAGCAGGATCGAGACGCCCTTCGGCGCGTACGCGTATTTGTGCAGGTCGACCGAGATGCTGGTGACGCCGGGTACGGACAGGTCGAACGGCGGCAGGTCGGCGCCGAGCCGGCGCAGGTACGGCAGGATCCAGCCGCCGAAGCAGGCGTCCACGTGGAACCGGACGCCCCGCTCCGAAGCGACCGCGGCCAGCGCGGGGATCGGGTCGACGACGCCGTGCGCGTAGGACGGCGCGGACGCCGCGACCAGCACGGTGTCCGGCCCGATCGCGGCGGCCATCGCCACCGGGTCGGCCCGGAGATCCCGCACCGGTACGACGTCCAGCCCGACCCGCAGATAGTGCGCGGCCTTGGCGAACGCCGCGTGCGCCGTCGACGGGACGACCAGGCGCGGCTCCTTGATCGCGGGGTGCGCGTCCCGGGCCGTCTTCACCGCCAGGATCAGCGACTCGGTGCCGCCGCCGGTCACGCTGCCGACCGTGCCGACGTCCCCGCCGAGCAGCCGGGCGGCCGCGCCGACCAGCGCGTTCTCCATCGCGAGCAGGGACGGGAAGGCGGTCGGGTCGAGGCCGTTGACCGAGGCGGAGACGGCGTACGCCTGACGGGCCAGCTCGTCCAGACCGTCGACGGCGGGGTCGTAGACGTACGCGAAGAGCCGCCCGCCGTGGGTGGGCAGGTCGCCTTCCCGCAACGCCCGCAGCTCGGCGAGGATCTGGTCGCCGGGAACACCCTTCTCCGGCAGTGCATCGATCATGACCCGACCTCCTCGGAACGAGCGACTTCGCGGTAACCACGGAGGAGGAGTACGGCCACGCCGACCAGCAGCGCCGGCAGCACGGTGAAGCCGAGCAGCACGCCGAGCCGGGCCGTGGCGTCCTGCGCGGCGGCCTCCCCGGTGGCCGAGGAGACGTACCCGAAGAGCTGCAGCACCAGCGCGTAGATGCCCGGGCCGAGCGCCAGGCCGAGGGTCTCCCCCGCGGTCCACAGGCCGGTGAAGACGCCGGCCTGGCGGCGGCCGGTGCGCGCGGTGTCGTAGGCGATGCAGTCCGGCAGCATCGCCATCGCGAACACCTGCTGGCCGGCGTACCCGGCGCCGACCACGGCGACGACCAGGTAGACCGCGACCGGCGGCAGCGTCGGCGAGGCGAGCAGGACCAGCGCGCCGCCGGCGAACAGCAGCGAGCCGGCGATCAGCGAGCGGAGCTTGCCGTGCCGCCGGCCGACCCGGCTCCAGAGCGGCATCACCAGCAGCGCCGGGCCGACGAACGCGGCGAACAGGAACGTGCCGCCGGCCTTCTGGTGGATCACGTGGTCGGCGAAGTACTGCACGCCGGCGAGCATCGTGCCGATCCCGGCGGCCTGCACGACCCAGCACAGCAGCAGCGCGCGGAACGGGGCGTTCGCCGAGGCCACGCATAGTTGGGCGGCGAGGCTCGGTTCGGCCTCCGATGCGGTTCGGGACGAGGCTTTCCGCGTACCCAGGAAGGTGGCGACCGTGCCCACCGCGATGAGCAGGCCGACGAACAACCCGGACCACCGGTGGCCGGTCCGGCCGCCGCCGGTGGCGTCGACCACCAGCGGCGCGATCGCGCCGGAGATCAGGATGGCCACCGCCAGGACCGCGACCCGCCAGGTCATCAGGCGGGTGCGCTCGGCGTAGCCGTCGGTCAGCTCGGCCGGCATCGCGACGTAGGGCACCTGGAAGAACGCGTAGGCCGTGGCGGCCAGGAGAAAGGCGATCGCGACGTACGCCCCGGACGCCGCCTCCCCGGTGAACGGCGCCCCGAAGATGGCCGCGAACAGCACGCCCAGCAGCAGCCCCGCGACCAGCAGGAACGGGCGACGGGAGCCGCTCCGGTCCGAGATCCGACCGGCCAGCGGGTTGACCAGCACGTCCCACGCCTTCGGCAGCAGTACGAGCAGGCCGGAAACGCCCGCGGCGACCCCCAGCGTGTCCGTCAGATAGGGCAGAAGAAGCAAACCGGGCACGGTCCCGAACGCCCCGGTGACCAGGGAGCCAAGGGCATACCCAGCCAAAACCCCCCGGGGCAGGACACTCGGCCGGGTTACCACGGGAGAGGGACCGATGGGCGTCATCGACGCGCATGGTAACCACGATCGGGCCTTGCCGCCTACGCTCGCTCGCATGGGAAGCGTTGCGGCCGGCGTCGCCGCGAGCCATCCGGCGACCACCCGCACCGGAGTGCGGATTCTCGAGGCGGGCGGAACCGCCGCCGACGCGGCGGTCGCCGCCGTCCTGGCCTGCTGCGTCGCCGAGACGATCTACACCGGGCTGGGTGGCGGCGGGTTCGCCACCTACTTCGACGCGCGTACCGGCGAGGTCACCTGCCTGGACTTCTTCGTGGCGGTGCCGGGCCTGGACGGCGACCGGAAACCGGAGCCGATGGTCGCGGTCGACGTGTTCTTCGGCGGCCTGCCACAGATCTATTCGATCGGCGGGGCCAGCGTGGCCGTGCCCGGGGTGCCGGCCGGGCTCGGCGAGGTGCACCGGCGCTGGGGCCGGCTGCCCTGGTCCGAAGTGGTGGCCCCGGCGGCCGGCCTGGCCCGGACCGGGGTGCTGCTGCCGGCCGCGCACGCCAACACCCTGAAGTCGTGCGCGCCGGCGCTGGCCTACGGCGACGGCGCGGCCTCCTACCAGCCGCACGGGCGCCTGCTGGAGAGCGACGAGCTGCTCTTCCACCAGGGCCTGGCGACCGCGATGGACGCGCTGGCGACGGTCGGTCCCGGGGTGTTCTACACCGGGGAGTACGCCGAGCTGCTGGTCTCGACGGTCCGCGAGGCCGGCGGCACGCTCGGCCCGGCCGACCTGGCCGGCTACCGGGTGGCCCAGGTGCCGGTCGACCACGCCATGCTGGCCGGCCACCGGGTCTGCGCCCGGCACGACCTGAACCGGACCGTGGACACCATCGGCGGGCTGCCGGCCGACCTGTCCCGGCCCGGCCGCGCCCCCGGGGTGGCCACCGCGCTGCGGAACCGCGGGGTGCAGCGGCTGGGCGACACCACGAACGTCTCGGTGGTCGACCCGGAGGGCAACGCCTGCGTGATCACGACGACGCTCGGGCTGGGCGCCGGCGTGTGGCTGCCCGGGCTCGGCATCAACCTGAACTCCATGCTCGGCGAGGGTGAGCTGCTCACCGAGGAGTTGGTGCCGGGGCGGCGGATGTCGTCGTACATGTGCCCGCTCGTGGTGATCGGGCCGGACGGCACGCTGACCGTGGCGGCGGGCTCGGCGGGGGCGTCACGGATCCGGACCGCCCTGCTCGACACGCTGCTCGGGGTGCTGGTGGACGACCTGGGCGTGGCCGAGGCGATCGCCCGGCCACGGTTCCACGCGGTGGAGGACACCATCCACGCCGAGCACGGGTGCCCGCCGGCCGAACTGGCCGCGTTGCGGGCGGCCGGCTGGCAGGTGGTCGAGTGGCCCGACCTCAACCACTACTTCGGCGGGGTGACCGCGGTCGGCCAGGCCGGCGCCGCGGGCGATCCCCGGCGCGGCGGCGTCGGGCTGCTGCTGTGACCTACGGGCTGAACTTCCAGATCGTGGTCAGGTAGACCGCGTAGATCGCGGCGAAGCCGGCCAGGCTGCCCAGGATCACCGTGACGGTCCACCAGCGGGCCCGGCCGAGCGCGAAGGCGACCGGCAGCAGCAGCGGGAAGGCCGGCAGGATCAGGCGCGCCTTGGCGTTGAAGTAGCCGTCGCCGAACAGCGCCAGGACCACGATCACCGCGGCGTAGACCAGCAGCGGCCAGGGCACGTCCGGGATCGCGAGGAGCAGCAGGACCACGGCCAGGCAGAGGAGCGCGGTGATCACGTAGAAGGCCAGCGGCTGCGGGCCGGTGAACAGCTTGTGCAGCATCCGGAGGGTGTACGACCCGTCGTCGTACCGCATCTTCCACGAGTCGTTCTGCACGTGGAAGTAGCCGTCGGCCCGACCCAGCCGGGCGCCGACCCAGGCGACGTACCCCAGGAAGCCCAGCGGCGCGAGCGCCCCGCCGACCCACGGTCGCCAGCCGTCCTGCCGCCGGATCACCGCGACCAGGGCGGCCAGGCCGACCGCGGCGACCAGCGCGGCGGCGGTCGGCCGGGTCAGGCCGGCCAGCAGGCAGAGCGGACCGGCGAGCAGCCAGTTGCGGCGGAGCACCGCGTAGAGCGTCCAGGCGGCCAGCGCGGTGAACAGCGTCTCCGAGTAGCCCATCGCCTGCACCCAGGCCAGCGGCAGGACGCCCCAGAGCACGGCCAGGATGATGCCGGTGCGCCGGTCCCGCAGGTGGGTGCCGACCGCGAACAGGCCCCAGGCGGCGGCGAGGCCGGCCAGCCAGGAGATCACCACGCCGGCGATCCGGCCGTCGCCCGGCAGGATCGGGTCGACCAGCGCGCTCAGGCCGGGGAACAGCGGGAAGAACGCCAGGTTCGTGGTGCTGAGCGTGCCGTCCGGCTTCAGCGGGATGGCCGGGTCGTACCCCCGGGTCGCGATCGAGACGTAGGAGAACGCGTCGTAGCGACTCAGCGTGACGATCAGCGGCCGGTGGATGTCGGTCGCCGCGCGCCAGACCGCCAGCAGGTCGATGACGTGGGTGATCGTGTAGATCACCAGCGCCGGCCAGACCGCGAGCAGCCCGATCCGGCTCGCCCGCCGACCGCCCGCGGGCTGGTCGGCGGCCTCGGGAACGCGATCCATCAACGCCGGCTCGGTGGACACGAGCACGGAGCTTACCTGTCACATCCGGCGGGCCGCGGTGACCTCGGCCGCGTCCGCGACCTCGCGCAGCGCCACGTCCAGGTCGGTGGGCTGCAGCCCGAACGTCCGCTCGGTGCGCGAGCTGTCCATCTGGAACGGCGCGTAGAACTGGTAGTCCATCTCGGCCATCTCGCGGGCCATCGGGACGACCGCCCCGGCCGCGCGCATCGTGAAGCGCGGCAGGCCGTGCACCTTGACCTGCGGCACCCCGGCGACCTCGCAGTACCGCGCGGCCATCGCCCGGATGGTGATCGCGGCCGGCGACGGCACGTGCCAGGCGCGGCCCCAGGCCCGCTCGTCGCGCGCCAGCGTGACAAGCGTGCGGGCCATGTCGCCGGTGTAGGTGAAGGTGTGCGGCTGATCCATGTCGGCCGGGCCGAACGCGGTGCGGCCCTTCTGGATGGCCGGCAGCAGCACCAGCGAGAAGACGCTGGCCGCGCCGGCGCCGACGTAGTCCGACGCCCGGGCCTCGATCGTCCGGACGCCGCTGGCCAGCGCGTCCTGCCACATCTTGATGCGGATCTTGCCCTTGCGGCCGACCGCGGCGAGCGGGGTGTCCTCGGTCATCCGGCCGCCGGGCTGCGGGCCGTAGCCATACAGGTTGCCGGTGATCGCGTAGATCGCGCCGGACGCCTTGGCGGCGGCGATCATCGCGTCGTTCATCGGGAACCACTTGTCGGCCCACTCGGTGTACTTCGGGTTCGCACAGTTGTAGAGCACCTCGGCGCCCTGGGTCAGCTCGGTCAGGCGGCGGGCGTCGGACGCGTCCGCGGCGACCCGCTCGATCAGCGCGTGCTCGGGGCCGCTGCCACTGCGCGTGACGATCCGGACCTGCTCACCCTGCTCGGCGAGCAGACGGGCGACATTCGAGCCGATCGGGCCGGAACCGACGACGACGTGCATGATGTTCTCCTTTGCGAGCAGTGCTCTCTGTTGAGGACAACTGTTCCACAGGGATTTCGGTTTTGCAAGAGCAGTGCTCTCGTTGTGGCACACTGGCAAACATGAGCGCCGCCAACCTGCGGGCCCGGGTCCGGGCCGAAATGACCGAAGAGATCAAGCAGGTGGCCGGCCGCCACCTGGCAACCGACGGGGCAAACCTGTCGTTACGGGCGGTCGCACGGGATCTGGGCATGGCCTCGTCCGCGGTCTACCGCTACTTCGCGAGCCGCGACGATCTGCTCACCGCGATGATCATCGACGCCTACGACGCGGTCGGCGAGGCGGCCGAGGTCGCCGCCGCCGCACAGGACGACCTGGTCGAACGCTGGGTCGCGATCGGGCACGCGGTCCGCGACTGGGCGCTGGCCAACCCGCACCAGTGGGCGCTGATCTACGGCAGCCCGGTCCCCGGCTACCAGGCGCCGCAGGACACCATCGTGCCCGCCACCAGGGTGATCTTCGCGCTGGCCGGAACGCTCCGGGCCGGCATCGAGAGCGGCCGGATCACCTCGGTCCCGCCACAGCCCGAGGGGCGCTTCGGGGAGGAGCTGGCGAGGGTCGCCGAGCAGTTCGGCGTCGGCGTGCCGGCCCATCTGGTCGGCGCCGGAATGTCCGGCTTCATCCACCTCTGCGGCGCGATCAGCGCGGAACTCTTCGGCCAGCTGAACAACTCCGTCGACGAGGATCGCCGCGGTTTCTTCGAGTGGCAGATGCGGGCGACGGGCGCGTTCGCCGGCCTGGGTTAATGCTTCGCCGGGCTGCGCCCGATCAAGGTCAAATTCTTCATTGCCTCGGCTGCGGCCAATAACTGATCGTCGCTCCCGCGGGGACCCTTCCGGGCCTCGCAGGGCGCGGGGCGCCCAGAACGCGAGGCCCTACAGGGCGACGTCCGAGGGTGGGCACGGTTTACCCCAAAACCCGGAACGGCCACCGAGGCTGTCTCGGCTCCGCGGATGGCTGCGCCTTACCCCAAGATCCGAACCCGTGGGAGTTATCCACACTGACGGGCCATCCACAGGCACCCCGCACGATCTTGAAAAATCGAGCGACAATTACGGCAGAGGCGGTGGCCCCCCTTGGGATGGGCGGGCCCTGTTTTTTTTACCCGCACATGACTACGACCAGTACTAACGTCGCCGCAGCTACTAACGTCGCCGCAACGGATTCGTCCAGCCGGGCACCACGGCACCCGGGCCACTCGCAGCGGATTCGTCCAGCCGGGCGCTCCAGCAAGCGGGCTGTTCCCGGCGGGGCCGTCCGGCCGCGGGCCCCAGGAGCGGGCCCAGCTGCGGCGGTTTGTCCGGCCGGGTGCCGCGGCCCGCGGACTACTCGCGGCGGATTTGTTCGGCCGGGCGCCGGGGCGGGCGCGCTATCCGCGGCGGATTTGTTCGGCCCAGGCGCCGGGGTGGGCGGGCTACTCGCGGCGGATTTGTTCGGCCCAGGCGCCGGGGCGGGCGGGCTACTCGCGGCGGGTGTGGATGACGTGGCCGCCGGCGGTGTCCGGGGGCACGTCGGGGCGGTTGAAGTAGCGCGCCGCCAGGCCCGACGGCCCCAGGTCCTCGATGTCGCCGAAGCTGTGCTCGCCCAGCAGCGCCGCGATCTCCTCCGGCTCGAAGAAGGTCAGCCACGGCTCGCCGATCTTGGCGACCCGGGCGGCCCGGGCCTCCAGCGCGGCCCGGCGCGCGGCCGGCATCCGCTCCGGCGACTGGGCGTAGTCGAAGACCACCTCGTTGCCCTCGACGGTCGCCACGAAGCGCAGCGTCTCCGCGAACCCGTCCGCGGTGAGGTACGGCACGACACCCATCCACAGGAAGAAGGCCGGCTCGTCAAGATCGAGACGGAGGCTCTCCCGCTCGAAATCAATCCCGACATATCGCATGTTGTCCGGTAGGTCGATCCCGGCCTCCGCGAGCCGCTCCCGCTTCCACGCCTGCGTGTCCGGGTGATCGATTTCGATCACCCGCAGCGACGGGTGCGGATTCCGGTACGCGAAGGTGTCCAGCCCGGCCCCGAGCACCACGGCGGTCCGCACCCCGCGACTCACCGCCGCGGCCAGGTGATCCTCGGCGAACCGGTGCCGGGCCGCGATGAACAGACGCATCCCGCGCCGGGGCTCGTCGCCGAGCAACTCCTCCGGCTGGTGGCCGAGGATCCGCAGGGCAAGCGGGTCGGTGAAGATCGAGCCGTGCTCCAGCACCTGGTGGGCGGCTCGATAACGCGCCGCCGCGTACGCGGTCCTACTCGCCTGTCCGGTCTGCATCAGGGCTCCACCCGGCCTTGTCGATCACTACCCGGTCGCCGCGCAACGGTACGCCCTCGGACAGCAGTCGCGCCCGCGCTTCCTGCTCGTGGCCGGGCGGCATCCGGCCGGCGCTGTTCACCACCCGGTGCCACGGCACCCCGCCGCCGTGCCGGGCCATGATGCTCCCGATCTGGCGGGGCGAGTTACGGCCGGAGCGGTCGGCCAGCGCGTCGGCGATCGCGCCGTACGACATCACCCGGCCCTCCGGGATGCTCTCGACCAACGCGAGAACGGCTTCGAGGTACTCCTCCGGTGTCATCACCGGCCACGATATGGGATCGGACGCGGATCTTCACCGGGCGGCCGAGCAGAATGGGCCGGGTGCGGGAAGTGGTGACCGGTGCGCATCGGATCGTGGTGAAGGTGGGGTCGTCCTCACTGACCACCGCGTCGGGCGGCATCGACGAGCAGCGTCTGGACACTTTGATCGACATCCTGGGCGGCCTGGCCGGCGCGGGCCGTGAGGTGGTTCTCGTCTCCAGCGGCGCGATCGCCGCCGGGCTGGCCCCGCTGCACCTGCCCCGCCGGCCGCGGGACCTGGCCACCCAGCAGGCCGCCGCCGCGGTCGGCCAGGGCCGGCTGATCGCGCGCTACACCGCCGGGTTCGCCCGGCACGACCTGACCGTCGCGCAGGTGCTGCTGACCGTCGACGACGTGACCCGGCGCGCGCACTACCGCAACGCGTACCGGACGCTGCGGAAACTGCTCGACCTCGGCGCGCTGCCGATCGTGAACGAGAACGACACCGTCGCCACCGAGGAGATCCGGTTCGGCGACAACGACCGGCTGGCCGCGCTGGTCGCCGCGCTGGTCGACGCCGACCTGCTGGTGCTGCTATCCGATGTGGACGCGCTCTACACCGGCAACCCGGCCGACCCGTCGGCGCGGAAGATCCCGCTGGTCCGCGACGAGCGCGACCTGGCGGGCATCGCGATCGGCTCGGCCGGCAAGTCCGGCGTCGGCACCGGCGGCATGGTGACCAAGGTCGAGGCGGCCCGGATCGCCACCGGGTTCGGCATCCCGGTGGTGCTGACCGCCGCGCCGCTGGCCGGGCAGGTGCTGGCCGGTGACGAGGTGGGCACGCTCTTCGAGGCGGCCGCGAGCCGCCCGGCCGCCCGGCTGTTCTGGCTGGCCCACGCGACCGCGCCGCGCGGCCGGCTGCACCTGGACGCGGGGGCGGTCGCCGCGGTGGTGGGCCGGCGCAAGTCGCTGCTGCCGGCCGGGATCACCGCGGTGGACGGCTCGTTCGCGGCCGGGGACCCGGTCGACCTGGTCGACGCCGGGTCCGGCGCCCCGGTGGCGCGCGGGCTGGTCAACTACGACGCGGTGGAGTTGCCGGCGCTGCTCGGACGGTCCACTCCGGAATTGGCGGCGGCGCTCGGGCCGGGATATGAACGAGAGGTCGTGCACCGCGACGACCTGGTTCTCCTCTGACGACGTACGGGCAAAGAAGGGTTTTTCATGAGCGTGCTGGAGCAGGCCGCAGCCGCAAGGATCGCCGCCATCGATCTCGCCGGGGCGACTCGGGCGGAGAAGGACGCGGCGCTGCTGCTGATGGCCGACCGGCTGGTCGAGCGGGCCGGCGACATCGTCGCGGCGAACGCGGTCGACGTCGCGAACGCGCGGGCGAACGGCATCTCCGAGGCGATGATCGACCGGCTCGCGCTGAGCCCGGAGCGGGTCGCCGCGATGGCCGACGGCCTGCGCCAGCTCGCCGCGCTGCCGGACCCGGTCGGTGACGTGGTGCGCGGCTCGACGCTGGCCAACGGCCTGGAGTTGCGGCAGGTCCGGGTGCCGTTCGGGGTGGTCGGCATGATCTACGAGGGTCGGCCGAACGTGACCGCGGACGCCGCCGGCATCTGCCTGAAGTCCGGCAACGCGGCGCTGCTGCGCGGCTCCGGCTCGGCCTTCTCGTCGAACGCGGCGATCGTGTCGGTGCTGCGCAAGGCGGTCGCCGACGCGGGCCTGCCGGCCGACGCCATCCAGCTGCTGGACGCCACCACCCGCGACTCGGTGAAGGAACTGATGCGCGCCCGCGGCCTGGTCGACGTGCTGATCCCGCGCGGCGGCGCCGACCTGATCCGGACCGTGGTCGAGCAGTCCACGGTCCCGGTGATCGAGACCGGCGTCGGCAACTGCCACGTGTACGTGGACGCCGCCGCCGACCTGGAGAAGGCGCTGGCCATCACGATCAACTCGAAGACCCAGCGGAACTCGGTCTGCAACGCGGCCGAGTCGCTGCTGGTGCACACCGAGATCGCCGACGCGTTCCTGCCGCTGGTCCTCGAGGAGTTCGCGGCCAAGGGCGTCACGGTGCACGGCGACGCGAGGGTCGCCGGTTACAGCGACGCCGTGGTCCCCGCCACCGAGCAGGACTGGGGCACCGAATACCTGTCCGCCGACATCTCGGTCGCGGTGGTCGACTCGCTGGAGGACGCGCTGGACCACATCCGGCGGTTCGGCACGGGGCACACCGAGGCGATCGTCAGCGAGGCGGTCGGCGCGACCCGGCGGTTCACGGCCGGCGTCGACGCGGCCGCGGTGATGATCAACGCGTCCACCCGGTTCACCGACGGCGGCGAGTTCGGCTTCGGCGCGGAGATCGGCATCAGCACGCAGAAGCTGCACGCCCGCGGCCCGATGGGCCTGCCCGAGCTGACCTCGACGAAGTACGTCGTCACCGGGAACGGCCACACCCGGGGCTGACCGGCACGGTAACCCCGGCGACCGCGGCGGCTCCAGCCCGCCGCGGTCGTTTTTCGTCTCCCTTCGGCCGCTGCTGGGCGGCCGAACGGATGCTCCTGGCGAGGTCGCCGCGGGAACGCTCAAGTGCGCGTGCCGGTCGCCGACTTGGGCCCTCGACCCCGGGCTCGCACGCAACGGGGTGATTCCGCACGAACCCTTGGACCGGGCCGGAAAGAACCGATCTACGGCCTGTCCCCCCGTTGCCATCGCCAGTCTCCCAGCAAAGAGGTCATCAGTGCGCCTCCATCGAAGTGCGGCAGCTGCCATCGCAGCCGTTGTGCTCTGCGGCAGCCTCAGCGGCTGCGACAGCCTCGAACAGTTGACCAGCAGCAGTAAGCCGCTGGGCGGCACCAAGTCGACCAGCAGTCCGACCGCTAAGCCGTCGCCGTCTTCGACCACGGCATCCGCGACGGTCACCAAGGTGGCCCGCGCGAGCGGCGCGCTGGACACCGGCACGGTCACCCACCGGCTGAAGCAGGGCAACTTCACGGTCCAGTTGACGTACTGGACCTCCGACAACGCGAAGACCTACACCGCCGAGTCGATCAAGACGATCAACGTCGCCGCCCACATCGAGGACGCCGACAGCAGCCACCGGGTCACCATCAGCACCTTCCAGGTGACCCAGGACGACGGCACGAACCGGTCGGTGGTCGCCACCGACAGCGGCAAGTTCGACGTCACCCCGCCGTACCCCTACAACACCGTGGTGACGGTGCCGGCCGCGACGGCGGGAGCGACGGCGCTCACGCTCACGATCCGGATGGACCTGCTGGTGGAGACCGCCCCCAAGGCGAACAGCTACTACCGCTCCACCGCGCTGGACACTCTGGCCCTGCCTCTGCTCACGAATGGTGCCACCCGATGACCGAGACGAGTTCCGGCCTTCGCCGAGCTACCGACCGACGCATTCTCATGCCGCGCAGCAACAAGGCGGGACCACTGGCGCTGCCGCCGGCCATCCCGCAGCTGGCCCTGCTGGAGACGGCGGAGGCGGTGTCCAACGAGATCGCCGCGGCCAAGCCCCGGCACGCCACGATCAGCTGCATCATCCCCTGCTACAACGAGCAGGAGACGATCGCCGACGTCCTGAAGAGCCTGCTCGCCCAGACCCGGCTGCCGGACGTCATCCACGTCATCATCAACAACACCGATGACGACACCCCGGAGATCGCCCGCGGCTTCGAGGGCCAGCACACCCGGACGATCAAGGGCGAGGAGTTCGTCACCGAGATCCACGTCCACGACATGGGCGTGAACCCCGACAAGAAGGTCGGCGCGCTCAACTACGGCTACTTCCTGTCCCGCGGCTTCGACTACATCCTCGGCGTCGACGGCGACACCACGCTCGCCCGGGACACCGTGGAGCGGCTCGAACTGGAGATGACCGACGACCCGCGGATCGGCGGGCTGAGCGCCATCTACACGATCGACAAGAGCCGGTACCGCGGGCTGATGGCCCGGTTCCTGGTGGCCGGCCAGCGGGCCCAGTTCGGCGCGTTCAACATGGACAACCTGCTCCGCGGCCGGAACATGGCGGTGCTCGGCGGCCAGTGCAGCCTCTTCAGCATCCGCGCGCTGGAGATGGTGATGGTCCGCCACCACCAGCAGGCGCCCTGGGTGCGCGACAGCGAGGTGGAGGACAGCAAGCTGTCACTCCAGATCAAGGACGCCGGCTTCAGTACGAAGATCAGCGCGACCGCCCGAGCCTTCGTCGGCCCGATGACGAACCTCCGCGCCCTGCACGGTCAGCAGGTCAAGTGGAACTTCGGCGCCATCGACCTGTTCTGGCCCGGCCAGCGCGGCGACAACAAGGGCCAGCCGCTGCACCCGAACCTGCGGCTGCGCTGGTACGAGAACATCTCGATGGGGTTCAACATCGGGTCCCGGATCGGCTTCATGCTGCTGCTGATGGCGGCGCTGTCGATCCACGCGTTCGTGTTCAACCCGATCTGGCTGATCCCGCCGGTCATCGCGATGCTGCTGAACCTGCGCCTGGCTCTGGCGATGAAGGACAAGAGCGCCTCCGACCTGCTGTACGCCGCGCTGTTCTTCCCGGCCGAGCTCTACATGTGGATCCGGATGGGCCACTTCGTCTCGGCCTGGACGCAGTTCCTCGCGCAGACCGACAAGGACAACTGGGCCGCGCAGGCGAACGCGGAGAAGGGCAAGGGCTCGGCGTACGTCATGCCGCTGATCGTGCTGGTCGCGATCCTCGGTGGCGGGATCTACGCCTGGAGCCAGCAGAGCGTCGGGGTGCAGTCGGCGATCCTGTCGCTGGGCTGGCCGATCCTCTACCTCGCCACCATCGCGCAGACCGTCTTCATGATGCGCAAGCTGGTGCGGCGCCACCGCGGCTTCGCGGTCTGACAGTTCAGGGCTGAGGGGTTGGCCTGAACGCGCTGCCGCCCGGTCGATCGAGAGTGATCGGCCGGGCGAAAGCGTCTCAACGACAGGCGCGCAGCGTGGTCAGCGTGATGTTGACGTCGAAGATCGGGCCCTCGTTGCTGTCCCACCCGCCGTCCGACCGCTGCGTCTCCGCCAGCCGCTTCCGGGCGTTCCGCAGCAGCCAGTCGTCGCCCAGGTTGACCCGGCGCAGCGCGGCCGCCATCTGGGCGACATCCGCCGGGCCCATCTCGGGCAGCCGCTCGCCGAGGACCAGCTGCACCCGGGACGACTCGTAGAAATACTGCTGCTGGTGGAGCAGCCCGGCGGCGTGCCAGCCGGCCGCCAGGAACGACGGCCACGTGCCGTCCGGCCGGATCTGGCCGGCGACGAAGCCGGCCGCCGAGGCCAGCACGTTGTCGTAGCGCCCGCGGGTCTGATAGGGGTCGATCTCCACGGCGGCCGCGGTCAGCCAGAAGCCGGCCGCCGACGTCAGGTAGAGCGTGGCCTCCGGGTCGCCGGGCATCGCCCAGGCCGGGGCCTCGCCGGTCAGCGACTCGTGCTCCTGCCAGGTCCCGTCCGGTCGCTGGGCGCCGGCCAGCCAGTGCAGGGCCCGCTCGGCGACCGGGCCGGCCTGCAGGCCGCCGAGATCGTCGAGCTCGCCGAGGCGGAAACAGGTGGCATCGACCGAGGGCACCTGCCCGTCGGCCGAGGCGGGCCAGCCGCCCTCCACCATTTGACCGCCGGAGATGCGGTCGATGATCTCGGGCGACGCTGGCTCACCTGTCCGCAGATACGACAGACGTGCGCGTTCGACCGGGTCACCATGGGCCATCACGTATCCGATGGCGGCATCGATATCGACCACGGTGGAGACGCTACCCGCCGATTCTGTGATTCGGTGCCGCGTTCGACCATCTGTCGCAATGGTCCGATTCGGTAGTGGCACTGTCACACTGGGGAGCCAAGATCATGACTCCCCAGTGTGAAATCAGTACGACGGCAGTGACGGGTCGACCGTGTTGACCCAGGACACGATGCCGCCCTGGACGTGCACCGCGTCCTTGAACCCGGCCGCCTTCAGCGCGGCCAGCGCCTCCGCCGAGCGGACGCCCGACTTGCAGTGCAGCACGATCTGCCGGTCCTGCGGGAACTTCGCCAGCGCCTCGCCGGAGAGGATGTCGCCCTTGGGGATCAGGGTCGCGCCGGGGATCCGGTTGATCTCCCACTCGGCCGGCTCGCGGACGTCGACCAGGAAGATGTCCTTGCCGCTGTCCTGCCAGTCCTTCAGCTCGCGGGCGGTGATCGTGGAGCCGCTGATCGCCTCCTGCGCCTCCTCGGAGACCGCGCCGCAGAAGTCCTCGTAGTCCTCGAGCAGGTCGGTGACGGTCGGGTTGTCGCCGCAGAGCGCGCAGTTCGGGTCCTTGCGGACCTTGATCTTGCGGTACTCCATCTCCAGGGCGTCGTAGACCATCAGGCGACCGACCAGCGGCTCACCGATGCCGGTGATCAGCTTGATCGCCTCGTTGACCTGGATCGAGCCGATCGACGCGCAGAGCACGCCGAGGACGCCGCCCTCGGCACAGCTCGGCACCATGCCGGGCGGCGGCGGCTCCGGGTAGAGGCAGCGGTAGCAGGGACCGTGCTCCTCCCAGAAGACCGAGGCCTGGCCGTCGAAGCGGTAGATCGAGCCCCAGACATACGGCTTGCCGAGCAGCACGGCCGCGTCGTTCACCATGTACCGCGTGGCGAAGTTGTCGGTGCCGTCGACGATCAGGTCGTACTGACTGAAGATCTCTTTGACGTTGTCGCGGTCCAGCGCGGTGTTGTGAACGATCACGTTCACCAGCGGGTTGATCTCGGCGATGCTGCGCGCCGCCGACTCCGCCTTGGGCGTGCCGACGTCGGAGACGCCGTGGATGATCTGGCGCTGCAGGTTCGACTCATCGACGGTGTCGAAGTCGATGATGCCGAGCGTGCCCACGCCGGCCGCGGCCAGGTAGAGCAGCGCCGGCGAGCCGAGGCCGCCCGCGCCGACCGCGAGGACCTTCGCGTTCTTCAGGCGCTTCTGCCCGTCCATCCCGACGTCGGGGATGATCAGGTGACGCGAATAGCGGCGGATCTCGTCGATGCTCAGCTCAGCGGCCGGCTCGACGAGCGGGGGCAGAGCCACAGTTCACTCCCCGGGTTCGGTGGTAAGGATCGTCGCCCATTGTCGCTCGTCGAACGGCTTCCCGCCCATGACGTCGGACACGGGCCCGACATGCGGGATCGCGGAATATTTACGGGACCGGGTCACCCTCGTACCGCTTGCCGCTGCGATAGGGCCAGGCATTGCGGATGCAGCCGTCCAGACCGTAGGTCTGCTGCAGCATCACCGGCGCCGGCTTCCCCTTGCCCGGGCAGGCCTCGTGACCGTGTCCGAGCTCGTGACCGACCTCGTGGTTGATCGCGTACTGGCGGTATTGGGCCAGCTCACCCTCGTAATCCGGGGTTCCGTCGGCCCAGCGGTCGGCGTTGATGATCACCCGGCCGGGGACCCGGCACGAGGTGAAGCCCTCGGTGTGCAGGCCGCCCGCGGCGCACATCTTCTCCGAGGTCGCCGCGGACGCGAGATAGATGATGAAGTCCGTCTCGGCCGACTTCGGCACCCGGCGCAGGCGTACCTTCCCGCTCGCGATCCAGCTGCGCTTGTCGCCCAGCGTGCGGTCGATCACCTTGGCGAAGGCGGTCGGCTCGACGTCCGGCACGGTCTCCTCGACGGCCACCCGGAAACGGTGCAGCTCGCCGGCCTTGCCGAGGAGCGGGCCGCTCGTGGTGACGTACCGGAAATGCTCTGCCTGGCCCGACGCCTCGCCGGCGGCGGTCGGCGCACCCTGCACCGAGCCCACCTTGTCCTGGTCTTCCTGGTTCGGATTCTGATCCTGGGACGGCTGGTCCTGGTTCTGCGGCGCGACCGCGCCGATCGGGTCCGGCGCCCGGTCGGCGACCGGCCGCTCCCGATCGCGCAGCTCATGGCCGACGATCAAAACCAGGGAAACCGCCAGGAGGTACGCCATGAAGGTCACCCGGCGGCGCCGTCGCAGCAGCTTGCGGCCGTTCGGCGTCAGCTCGGCGCGGATCTCCTCGCGGCCGTCGACGTCCGGCGGCGGGACGGTCCGGTCGATCTCGACCAGCGGGGCGTCCGCGCTGGCCGGCAGGATCTGGTGCGGGACCAGGGTCTCCCGGGTCTCGATCGCGGGCGGCGCCGCCTCCGGCTCGGCCGGCCCGGTCTCGATCGGCGCGGTCTCGATCGGCGCGGTCTCGATCGGCCCGGTCTCGCTCGGCCCGGTCTCGCTCGGCGGCGCGGCGTCCTCCGCCACCCCGGGCTCGGCGGCCTCCGTGTAGATCGGCTGCTCACGGGTCGGACGGTCGTCGCCCTGATCGCGCTCGGCCGGGTGCCAGAGGCCCTCCGGGATGCCCACCGGGAGACGGAGGCTCTCCGGGAGGCCGACCGGCGGATGGTCGGTGGTGGACCAGAACCAGGCGCCGTCCTCGGTCTCTACCTCCGGCAGGACCTGCGGAATCTCGACGGTGTCCGGACGCTGGGCGGCCGGCTGCCGGGCCGCTTGGGCTTGCGGCACAACCATTCCTGGGTACGGCGTTGTGCCCGGCGCCGCCGGGTTCTCCGCTCCTGGGTACGGCTCCGGGTACGACTCGTCCGGGTAGGAGAGCGCTCCTGGGTGCGACGGCGGGGCGACCGGGGTCGCGCCGGCCGGGGTGCGGTAGAAGTCCGGGTGCGGGCTGCCGGGCGTGGCCGGGTTCGCGCGGACGATCGGGCGGCGGCGCGGCGAACGGTCGGTCTGGGTGGCCGGGTCCGGTTCGGTGTGCGGCAGGTGGTCGGCGGAGTCGTCGGGCTCGACCGGGGCCGGCGCCGGACGGCCGGCCCGGATCGGGCGCACGAGCTGCGGGATGCCGGGGGCCGGCTCCTGCGACAGGACCGATTCGTCCTCGGGCGGCGCCGGGGCCGGCCGGGTGCCGCGCGGCCGGCGGGTGCTGATCGGCCAGCCGGCCTCGGTCTCACTCAGCCCGGTCGGGTCCGGATAGCCGCTGGTGGCCATCGGGTCGTCGGACCGGTCCGCGTCGGGCATCGCCATCGGCGGGACGAGGCCCGGCACCGCGTTCGGCGGATAGCCGAAGGCTCCGGCGGGGGGCGGGTTCGTCGGCGGGCGGACGGCCTCGGGTGGGCCGGCCGGCGGCCGGGAGGCCAGGGGCGGGCGCGAACCCGAGCCGGGACGAGTGCCGGCCGCGCCGGGATTGCGCAGGCCGGCGCCGCCCATGGAGCGACCGCCGCGACGGGTGGCCGGGCGCTGGGTCTCGTCGGTGGGTTCCGGCTCGTCCGTCTCGGGCTCGTCGCCGTCGTCGTCAGCGGCCTGGGCTTCCTGGGCGGCCTGGGCGGCGCGGGAGGCGGCCAGGCGTTCGGCGGCCAGCTCCAGGATCCCGCGGGTCATCCCCGGCGGGAGTCCGGTCTCCGGGTCCACCGGCGGCTTCGCGAGCTGCGGCTGAGCATGCCGCGCAGTCGGCTGCACCGGTCCCGGCCGGTCCCCGTGCGCGGCATCGTTCTCGGGCGCCGACCTGCTTTGACCTGCGGAATCATCAAGGCCCGCGGGGGCGTCCGGTCCGCCGATCGCGTGGGCGGGGTGCTGTTCGGCGCGATGCCGCGGGGGTGCGTCCGCGGACATCCGGTGACGTCCGGTCGAGTCGTCGATCGGCTCGGCGGTCCGGCGGTGCCGTCCACCGGAAAGGTCTCGATCATCTGCCGCGTGCATGGCCGCCCGAACCGTGTCAGCCCCGCGGCCGATGCTCTTGCGCGGGGTAGCCGCCGCACCCGGCTGGGTGTCGCTGGACAACGTCTTGCGGGGCCGCGACGCCGTGCTCGTCTCCGCCGGCACCGCCCGGCTCCGAGCCGGCGTGCCGGTGCCCACCGTCTTGCGGGCCCGCGCCGCGGTCTCGGCCCGTGCCGCGGTCTCGGCCGGCACCGCGCGACCGCCGTCACCGGCGCGCAGGCTCTTGCGGGCGCGCGCCGTCGTCCCGGTGTCACCCGGCACGGTCTCCCGCACGCTCTTGCGCGCCCGGGCCGTCGTCTCGAGGTCGCCGGTGACCGCTTCGCGCAGGCTCTTGCGGGCTCGCGCCGCGGTCCCCCGGTCCGCTGCCCCGGTGGTCCCCGGCGCGGGCTTCCCGGCCGGCTTCCCGACTGTCTTGCGGGCCGGTGATGCCACGGGCTTCGCGCCGGCCGGAGCCGCTTTGGCCCCGCCGGCGGTCGGCTTGGCCGTGGTCGGCTTCGGCTTGGCGGCGGCCGACGGGGACACCGCGCGGGAGGTGGGCGCCGGGGCCGGCTCGGCCGCGGGGTTCCTCGTCCGGGTGGACTTCGCCGGGGTGCCGGTCTGCGCCGTCACGACGTTCTTCGACGGCTTCGCGGAGCCGGTCTGCGCCGTGACGACCGACTTCACGGACTTCGCGGTCGCCGCCGACGTCGTCTTCGCGCTGGCCAGCTCGTTGCGGGCACGCCGGGCGGCGGCGGGCGGGTTCGCGCCATTCGCCGGATCAGGGGAGGCATTTGTCGCGTTTGCCATAACAACAGCCAGCCTGCCATGACTCTCCGTCCGTCACAGCAGAATCGAATTCCCCACCGGAAGAACCGAGCCCCAGCCGCCCCAGAGCCTCCGGCGAGTCAGAGGGCCGGGCCGGAGAACGCCTTGTCGTGCAGGCGGGGCCACGCATACGGCACGCACCCCCGGGTGGTCAGCGTCTGCTGGACCATCACCGGCGCCGGACCACCCGACTTCGGGCAGCCCTCGTGATGATGCCCGAGCTCGTGACCGACCTCGTGATTGATCACGTAGTTCCGGTACACCGCCAGCGGGATCTTCGCGTTCAGGTACGGCTTCGACGACTTCCGATAGCGGTCCAGGTTGATGATCGCCTTCCCGGTGGCCCGGCAGGACGTGTACGGCACCCCGCCGATCCGGATGTTCGTGCCGCCCGCCTGGCACATCGCGCCGGCCGTGTCCCGGGTCGCCAGGTACACCGTGAAGTCGGCCCGCTCGTCCCCGTTGACCATGAGCAGCCGCAACGTCCCGTTCCCGACCCAGCCGCGATCGTCGCCGAGCGTGCTCACCACCTGGGCGGCGAACGCGTCCGGGTCCTCCCCGCTGCCCTTCTCCACCGCCACCCGGAAGCGTTTCAGCTGCCCTTTGCGGCCGAGGATCGAGCCGCGCTTGACCGCGTACGCAAAATCGCCTGAAGCATGCGTCGGGACCACGCCGGGGATCTGCAGGAGCTCGGGGTCCACCAGCGATGTGGGTGCCGATGGCGAAGCCGAGGCGGATTCCAGGATCGGCGTGGAGGCCGACGGCGAGGGCGTCGCGGACGGCGCGGACGGCGTCGGCGTGGCGCTCGCGGACGGCACGGGGGCGGAATCGGACACCGGAGCGGCGGTCGGAGCCGGCCGCTGCGAGGCCACCGCGATCACGGCGAGCAGCACCAGCGTGACCGCGAACAGCGCGAGCCACCATTGGCGCCACCGATCACCCGCGGGCGGCTGGGTGTCCGGTTCGTGTACGGGAGTGACTGGAGCGATCATCTTGCGCTTGAGCCTCGCACACGAAGGTCAATCGCACCCGCCCGAAACGATCTTGAGTGACGGACGCCGCGTCCCGGTCACGCCACGGCCGGACGCACGTCCCGCAGCATGCCGACGATCCCGCGCGCGACCAGCCGCGGCACCTCCATCTGCGCCACGTGCCCGACCCCGGGCAGGATCAGCAGGCGGCCGTCCGGAATCGCCCTGGCCACCTGGGCCGGCACCCGCGGATCGACCAGCTTGTCGTTGAGGCCGCCCACGACCAGCGTCGGCGCCTGCACCCGGGCGGCCAGCCGCCACTGCGAGTTGACGCCGGGCAGGTAGGCCCGGAGGAAACTGCCGACCAGCCCGCGCAGCGTGCCGAGGTAGGCCCGCGGGTAGTGCGCCACGGTGTAGCGCAGCTGGATCTCCTCCATCGCCTCCAGCCGGCGCTGCGGATGCACCTTGCTGGTGTCCCCGAAGCAGGCGGCGAGCACCTGCTCGGCCATCTCCTCCGCGGTGATCCGGGTCAGCCCCCAGGCCATCAGGCGTTCCGCGCCGGGCATCGCGAGCAGCGGGAGCATCGGGCCCTGCGCGGTGCGGCGCGGGTTGAGGAACGGCATCGCCGGCGAGATCAGCGTGAGCGTGCGCACCAGGTCGGGGCGCAGCGCGGCGACCCGCACCGAGATGGAGCCGCCCAGCGAGTTGCCGACCAGGTGGACCGGGCCGCGGCCGGACGCGTCCAGGTAGTCGATCAGGGTGGCCGCGAAGGCCGGAATCGAATACCTCGGACTGGGGTCGCTGTAGCCGAACCCGGGCAGGTCGACGGCCTGCCCGTCGAACCGGTCGGCGAGCAGGCCGGCCAGGTCGGTGAAGTTCTGCGAGGAGCCGCCGAGGCCGTGCACGTAGACCGCTGGCTCGGCCTCCGGCCGGGTGGCCGGCGTGTCCCGCACGTGCAGCATCGCGCCACCCACCACGACCCGCCGCGCGGGCCAGGGTGGCGGCACCTCACCTTCCGGCAACAGCTCGCTGTCGCCGGCCAACACCGCGCCCTTCACTAGGCCAACAGTGCCTCGACGCGACGGTTCACGGCAGCCAATGTGGCGCGCACCATGGCGTGCCGGTCGTCGCCGGTGACCACCGCCGAGCCGGAGAGCTGCTCGACCCAGCCGCCCGCGCAGGACAGCAGCAGCACCACGACCGCGACCTGGGTGGAGCCGAACGAGACCGCGGCCGCGTGCTCGACGAAGCAGCGGGCCGGCCCGTCAGCGTGCGTGGACGCGGAGAGCAACTCGTCGACCGCACCGGCGGTCGCGGTGGCGCAGAGCCGGAGCAGGTAGCCGTCGACCGCCGGGCCGGTGGCGACGCCGGAGGCGCTCCGGTCGCCGGCGCGCAGCCGCACCTCCACGGTGGCGTCCGCCCCGAACGTGTTGACGTGCACGTTCTCGATCAGGACGCGCGGGCCGGGGCGGTCGCCCGGGTCGAGCGGGCGAGGCTTGTTCAGGTCCCGCGGAGCCAGGGCGGCGGGCGCCGGCTCGGGTTTCGGGACCGGCAGCGGCGGCGGGGGCGCCATCAGCGGGGTGGGCCGGACCGGCGGCGTCATCGCCGGTGGCGCGGTGACCGGCATCGCGGAGACCGGGGCGGCCGAGACCGGAGCCGGGGCGGGCGCCGGGGGCGCGGACGTCGCGGCGGCCGGCAGCGGCGCCGGGGAGACCGGCTTGACCGAGGCGCGGCCGGGCCGGGTGCTCTGCGCGGGCACGAACGCGGCCGGCCGGGCGGGCGGAGCGGCCGGGGCGACCGGCTCGGCCAGCGCGCCGAACGCACCGGGCATCGCCGCGTCCAGCCCCATCCGCTCGGAGAGGAGACGGGCGACCTGGCGGCTCACCTCGGCCGCGTCGGCGCCGTCGGAGAGGTCCAGCCGCAGGCTGTGCGCGCCGGCCGGGGTGGCCCGCAGCGACGCGTCCCGCACGCCCGGGACCTCGCGCACCGCGGCCAGGATGGCCTGCACGTCGAAGCCCTCCTGGCGCTCCTGCGCGGGCACCACGTCACCGCGGCGCAGGTGCGTCGCGATGCGGGCCAGGGCGGGGGCCTCGGCCGACGGTTCCACGGCGGGCGGCTCCGGGACTCGGGGCACGTCCGGCTGGGCCGGCACGCGCTGCGGCAGGGCCCCGCTCGGCTCACCCAGGGCGGAACTCAAACTCTCCGGAGGGTACGGGGCCGGATCGTAACTCCGGCGGGAGAAACCTGCGGCATCGTACGTGGGCAGGCCCAGGCCGGGCTCGTTGTCCACCGAACGCTGGTCCCCCGCGGGTGCCGCGGAGTCCACCCGGGGAAGGCCCTGCGCCAACGTGTCGTTGACCAGTGCGTGCCGGGAGCGGATCGGTTCGGACGGCGAGTCGGGACGGCTCAGTGGATCTCCCTGGGTCGGGCCCGTGGGACGGGCCATCGGCACGGCGGCGCGCTGGATCGGCGACGGCGACGGGGTGACCCGATACGAATCGTCGAGGTCACCCTCGTACGGAAAAGGGGGCGCACTGGACGGAGCGGGCGACGCCGGATCGACCGGACGCGGCCGGTGACCGAGAATGTCAGCCAACCGGCTGCGATCGCCGGGCCATGGCGACGGTATGTCGGTGTTCCCGGAAGGGGGAATCTCGGTGGGCTGTGACGGGTCCACGAACCCCGGCGGCGGAGGTGCCTGGGCCGGCACCGCCGAGCTCGGCGCGGTCCCGAACGGGCGCTCCGGAAACGGCTGCCGGCTGACGCCGCCACGCCGCCACGGCGGCAGGTCCGACTCGTTCTCCAGCGTGGCGCCCGTGTTCGACCACGGGTTTTCGCCGTTCGTCCAGCCATTCATCCGATTGCGGTCATGCGCGTCGGCACCGTTGCCGCCACCCGCGGCTCCGGTGTCTCCGGAATGCCCTGTTTCATCCACCGCGTGCTCCTCGCTCGCCCCCGCTGAGGCTACCGTGTGGTTGCAGTGGCGATAAGTTGCAGCGTCGCGACAATTGCCCGCACGACCGCGACAAGCGCCGATCCGGGCAATCCGCGACGACAAACCGCGGGGACCGACCCCCTGGAGGTTCACCAGATATGACCGCCGCGTCCGGCGGGGCTCAGACCACCCGCCCCACCCGGCTGCCGCGTTCGGCACGCCGAAAGCAGCTGCTGGCCGCTGCTCAGCAGATTTTCGTCGCGCACGGCTACCACGCCGCTGCGATGGACGACATCGCCGAGCGGGCGGGTGTCTCCAAGCCCGTGCTCTATCAACACTTTCCCGGCAAGCTCGAGCTGTACCTGGCCCTGTTGGACACGCACTGTGACGCGATAATCGCCAAGGTGCGCAGCGCGTTGCTGGCGACGCCGGACAACAAGGAGCGGGTCAAGGGCGCGGTGCGTGCGTACTTCGACTTCATGGATCACGAGAGCGAGGCGTTCCGCCTGGTCTTCGAGTCCGACCTGCGCAACGACCCGCAGGTGCGGCAGCGGGTCGAACGGGTCGAGCAGGGCTGCATCGAGGCGCTGACCGAGACGATCATCTCGGACACCGGCCTGCGGCCCGATCAGGCCCAGCTGCTCGCCTCCGGTCTGGCCGGCGCCTCCGGGGCGGCCGCTCAGTACTGGCTGGCGAACGGGCGGCGTACGCCCAAAGCTGAAGCCGAAGCGCTCGTAGCTGCGCTGATCTGGCGTGGGATCGCGAGCTTCCCCCTCCAGGGCGGTTCATCGGCCGGAACGGCACCGGAAATCGGATAGCCTTTCCAAGCGGTACACGGGTTGACAGAGGAGGACTCCGTGGAGGTCAAGATCGGCGTGCAACATTCGCCGCGTGAGCTGGTGCTGGAAAGCGCTCAGACCCCGGCGGAGGTCGAGCAGGCCGTGTCCGAGGCTCTGGCCAAGGACGGCGTCCTTTCGCTTACCGATGAAAAGGGCCGCAAGGTGATCATCCCGGTCGCCAAGCTCGCCTACGTGGAGATCGCCGAGGCTTCACACCGGCCGTTCGGCTTCACCACCCGCTGATGCGGTAACGGGAGGGCGCTCCAGCAACAGAGCTCCCTCCCGTAACTGCTCTCGCGTGCGTCTGCTATTGGGTCGGGTAGAGTGGTCTGGTGTCGTCGTCGATCAGTCGACTGACGGCCCCGCGTGTGGCCCGCTTTCGAGCGTGCGGCCCGCGCCAAACCAGATCGCGCCCTAGACATTCAACGGGCGCACCACGAGAGGGCACCCGTAAAACTTCATGACCGACATTGAGCAAGCTCTAATCCCTGTGACGAATCGTGCTCCGGTTCGGCCGAACAGCCCCACCTTCGCTGAGCTGGGTGTTCGTCCCGAGACCGTGGACGCGCTGGCCGCGGCGGGCATCACGCACGCCTTCGCCATCCAGGAGTACGCGCTGCCCATCGCGATGCGCGGCTCCGACCTGATCGGCCAGGCGCCGACCGGCACCGGCAAGACCCTCGGCTTCGGCCTTCCGCTGCTGGAGCGGGTCCTCGCCCCGTCCGAGGGCGCCGACGGCCGGCCGCAGGCCCTGATCGTCGTCCCCACCCGTGAGCTGGGCCTCCAGGTGGCCCGCGACATCGCCGCCGCCGGCAGCACGCGCGGCGTCCGGGTTCTCCCGATCTACGGCGGCGTGGCGTACGAGCCGCAGGTCGACACCCTCAAGAAGGGCGTCGAGATCCTCGTCGGCACCCCCGGCCGTCTGCTCGACCTGGCCAAGCAGAAGCACCTGAAGCTGAACGCCGTGCACGCACTGGTGCTCGACGAGGCCGACCGGATGCTCGACCTGGGCTTCCTCGACGACGTCGAGAAGATCCTGGCGATGATCCCGGCCGAGCGGCAGACCATGCTGTTCTCGGCCACCATGCCGGACCCGATCGTGGCGCTGTCCCGCCGGTTCCTGCGCAACCCGATGACCATTCACGCCGGTCACACCACCGAGAGCGGTCCGAACCCGCTGACCAAGCAGGTCGTCTACCGCACCCACCCGCTCAACAAGATCGAGATGGTGTCGCGGATCCTGCAGGCCAAGGACCGCAGCCTCACGATGATCTTCACGCGGACCAAGCGGGCCGCCGACAAGGTCGCCGAGGAGCTGGACTTCCGCGGCTTCGCGGTCGCCGCGGTCCACGGTGACCTGGGCCAGGGCGCGCGCGAGCGGGCGCTGCGGGCGTTCCGCAGCGGCAAGATCGACGTGCTCGTCGCGACCGACGTCGCGGCCCGTGGCCTGGACGTCTCCGGCGTCACCCACGTGATCAACTACGACTGCCCGGAAGACCCCGAGACGTACACGCACCGCATCGGCCGAACCGGTCGCGCCGGTGCCACCGGTGTCGCGGTGACGTTCGTCGACTGGGAGGACATGCCGCGCTGGGTGCTGATCGACAAGTCGCTCGTGCTCGGCATGCCGGAGCCGCCGGAGACCTACCACACCAGCCCGGCGCTCTACGCGGACCTGGACATTCCGACCGACATCTCCGGCACACTGCCGACCGCCGAGCGGAACCGGGCCGGCCTGTCCGCCGAGATCGAGGAAGACCTCGGCGGCAGCGGTCGCGGCCGGCGGTCCCGCACCGGGCCCAGCACCGGCGGTCGCGGTGGACGCGACAGCCGCGACAGCCGCGACAGCCGCGACAGCCGGGACGGCCGCGACCGCGACCGTGACCGGCGGGGTGGCTCGGCTCCGGCCTCGGGCTCGGCCTCGCCTGACGGCTCGGCCACGCCCTCCTCTCCCGAGGAGGGGGCTGACCGGCCCAAGCGGCAGCGGCGTCGGCGCAAGGTCGTCGAGGGTCCGGGTGCAGACCTCGGCGGTACGAACGGTGCCGGCGAGCTGACGGCCGCATCCGCGCCGTCGTCGACCCCGTCGGCTGTCTCCACGTCTTCCGCATCCACGGCCGCGCCCGTCGCCGCGTCGTCCGCGCCCGTCTCGGCGCCGTCATCCGTTTCGGCATCCTCGTCCGATTCGGCGACCTCGCCCGTTTCGGCGTCGACGTCCGCGGAGGAGGCGGCGCCCCGTGCTCGGACCCGTCGCCGGCGCGCCCCGGCCACCGCGGTGACCTTCTCGGACTCCGCTCCGGGCGAGGGCACGGCGGGGGCTCCGCTCGTCGCCGCGGACTCGGCCGCCCTGGCCGCCGCGCCGTCCGCGACAGCCACCGCGCCGTCGGTCACGGCCGCCTCGACCGCACCGATCGCTGCCGCCTCGGCTGCGCCGTCCGTTGCGGCTGCTGAGTCGTCCGCTCCGGCTGCTGCCGGGTCGTCTGCCGCTCCGGCTGCTCCGGCTGCCGCTGGGCAGTCCGCTTCGGCCGGCGTCGAGCCGGCTGCTTCGGCCGGCGAGACGCCTGCCGAGGAGTCGCGTCCGCGCCGCCGCCGTCGGCGGACCGCCGCGGGTGCCGGCGCTGACGAGCACGCCGAGAGCGTGACCAGCGGTTCCGAGGCCGGCGTGGGAACTGCCGAGGCCTGATCCACCTAGTGAGCCTGGGACCGCCCCGCGGTCCCAGGCTTTTCTGCACCCGGCTGGCGGTCTGACCGCTTCTGATCGCAGCCTGGTCTCGCGGACGCGTCTCGATCACGACCGGTCTTGCGGCTGCTCTTGATCACGGCGCGCCCAGCGCCCAGCGCCCAGCGCCCAGCGCCCAGCGCCCAGCGCCCAGCGCCCAGCGCCCAGCGCCCAGCGCCCAGCGCCCAGCGCCCAGCGCCGGTCAGTTTCGCTCACGGGTGGCGGGGCTTTGTTCGTACCCCAATCGGGTTTTGGTTTTCAGGTCCATCGGGTTTCGAGGTCGCTGAGCAGGTCGAGGTTGAGCTGGACGGCCGTGGTCATCTCGGTCAGGAACGTGGTCTGCTCGGCGCGGCTCCACGGCGTCGTGTCCAGGCGCTCGTGGTACCTCGCCGGGAACAGCTCCGGATCGATGCCGTCGAAGACGAAGAAGCGGTAGCCCTGGCGGCGGAAACGGTAGGCCGAGAGCACCGCGGCGCCGAGCCACTGGCCGCCGTCGAGATCCGCCAGGTAGCGCGCGCAGTGGTGCGCCACATAGCCCGTGGCCTGGTCGAACGCGGCAGATCGGATCCGTGTGCAGTAGGTCGTGGTGGCCGGCAGCGCGGCGATCCGGCTCTGCCAGCGCGGGCCCTGCAGGAAACGCAGGTCGGCCTCGATCGCCCGGAGCCGGAACAGCTCCGGGAAGTAGAAACGGCCGGCCACCGGATCGCCGGCCATCGCGGCCGTGGCCAGCTCGAGCGACTCGTAGACGAACCAGTGCTGCGCGGTGAGCTCGGCGTAGGCGGCGATCGGCAACTGGCCGGCGGCGAGGCTCTGGACGAAGCGACTCTGCCGGGTCGCGGCGAATCCCTCGGCGAGGATTTTCCGCACCGGGGAGGAGAGTGCGCCGGTCACCGGCGTATTGGTCAGATGCCACATAGGATCGTCCCCCTCCGCTCCGGAACAACCTAGCGAGATGAAGCCGGGCGCCACAGCCCCTGTGGATAACGTTGTCCACAGGCCCGCCGGGCCGATCCCGGGTGCGGGGCAGAATGGGGACATGCCACAACCGCTCGATCAAGCACTCGCCGAGGTGCGCGAACTCCTTCTCGCTCCGGGGCTGACCCGGGCCGTCGCGGCCGGCCGTCGCCGCGGGCATGTGCCCTCGGTCACACGCGCCCAGGTTCGCCCCGTCACGTTGAAGAGCGGTCCCAAGCTCCAGATCGTCACCGAGGACGGCGTCCGCCCGTTCACCCGCAACGTCACGCCCGGCGACGAGGCCGCCGCCGCGGTCGACGAGCTGCTGGCCGAGCCGTTCGGCAACTGGCACGTGGAGACGTCCTCGGCCACCGTGCAGGTTCGGATCACCAAGAAGGGTGAGGCCCAGGTGCATCGCGCCGACGCCACCGCTCCCCCGGTGACCGTTCAGGATCACGACCGGCCCAAGCAGTGGCTGCTCGACCCGGGCGATCCGCTCTTCGAGGTGATCGGGGGCAACGCGGCCAAGCGGCGGCAGATCGACGCGTTCCTGCGGGCGCTCGCCGCGACGCTGCCCGACCAGCTTCCGCCGACGCTGCGCGTCGTCGATCTCGGCTGCGGCAATGCCTATCTGACCTTCGCCGCCTACCGATATCTGGCCGGGCGGGGCGTCTCGGTCCAGGTCGCCGGGGTCGATGTCCGCGAGGACCAGAGGGTACGCAACGGTCAGGTCGCCGCCGAGCTCGGTTGTTCCGACGAGGTGACCTTCGTGGCCGGCACCATCGAGGCGGCCGAGCTGCCGTTCACGCCCGATCTCGTGCTCGCGCTGCACGCCTGCGACACCGCCACCGACCAGGCGCTGGCCCGCGCCGTGCAGTGGGACGCGCGCTGGGTGCTCGCCGCTCCGTGCTGCCACCACGACATCGCCGCCCAGCTCAAGGGCAATTCCTCCCCGTCGCCCTACGGCGAGTTCACCCGGCACGCGATCCTCCGCGAGCGCTTCGCGGACGTGCTCACCGACTCGCTGCGCGCCGGCCTGCTGCGGCTGCACGGCTACCGGGTCGACGTGGTGGAGTTCATCGACTCGGCGCACACCCCGCGCAACCTGATGCTGCGCGCCCGCCGCACGGGGGCCGAGCCGAGCGCCGACCAGCGCGCGGAATATGCCGCGCTGATCGGCGAGTGGCAGGTCAAGCCGGCGCTGGCCGCCCTGCTCGGTCGCGACTAGGGCCCGGCCCTGGCTAATGGGCGGCCCGGTCCCGGCTAGGGGACGGTCAGCGTCCATTCGGCGGTGTGCACCTGGCCGGCGACCTGGAAGTCGAAGAACATCCGGTAATCGCCGGCGCTGGGCGCCGTCACCCAGAACTTGACCTTCCCGTCGACGAGTTGCTGCTCCGGGTGGACGTGCAGGTAGGCGACGTCCCCCTGGCGCAGCACCACGAGGTGGCCGAACGCGCCGAGGTAGGGCTCGACGGCCCCGCCGGTGACGGTCATCAGCATGGGCTGGACCGCTTTGGTGTCCGGTTTTCCCTCGTACGTGACGGTGAGCCCGGCGACCGTCGCCGTGTTGCCCGCCGCGGGCAGCGCCTGCGGCGCGTAGTCGCCGGCGACCACGAGATCGGTGCCCAGGGTGGTGGCGATCTGCTGGCCGCCGACCAGAGCGGTGAAGTCGGCGATCATCCGGTAGATGCCGGGCTGGGCCAGCGTCAGGTCGATGCTCCAGGTGCCGTCGTCGGCCATCTCCGGGTGCAGATGCTGGAAGCCGGTCAGGTCACGCCGGGCCACGATCAGGTGCAGCGGCTTGTCGTGGACGATCGCGTACGAGGTGACCGGGGCGCCCCCGGTCGCGACGATCGTGAAGCTGAGCCGCTGCTTCTTCCCGGCCTGGAACGTGGTGGTGGCCGGGCGCAGGGTGAGCCCGTCGGCGCTGAGCGAGAGGCCGCCGATCGGGGCGCCGGTCGCCGCCGCGCCGGTGCCGGACGCGCCGTGGGTGTGCGGCATGTTCTCGTTGATCACGGTGGTGCCGGCGCTGGTGACGGCCGCGGGGGTCGTGGTGGTGCTCGTCCCGGTGCCGTTGTTGAGGCGGCCCAGGCCGTACCCGGCGAAGAGCACGACGATCAGCACGGCGCCGTACGCGGCGAGGCGGAAGCTGGAGGTCCGCTCGTGCTCGGCGGGCGGCGCCGGCTCCGGGATCTCCGCTTCGTCGGTCTCGGTCAGGGACCATCGGGACTTCTTGCGAGGGCTTCGCTCGGTTGGTGCGTCCACGTTTCTCACTGGTACCGCACCGGTCGCCGCCGGCGCTTCAGTAGCGACCGACTTTTCCGGATTTACCGCTCTTGTCGTTTCCGCAGCGGCCTCTTCGGGTGCCTTTTCCGCCTCGGCTTCGCCGGGATGGTCAGGCATCCGCGAGCTCGTAGCCGGCCTCGTCGACCGCGGCGCGCACCGCATCGCCGGTGAGCGGCGCCTCGCTGGTCACGGTCACTCCGCCGGACCCCAGGTCGATCTGCACGCCGGACACCCCCGGGAGCGCCGAGATCTCCTCGGTCACCGCGTTGACGCAGTGCGAGCAGGTCATGCCCTTGACGGTGTAGGTGCTGGTCACAGCCATGACAATCGCCTTTCAGGGGTTTTATACGGTTTCCGCCACTTTAGAGGCTCCGACCTCAGGACTTGATCAACCGGGCGATCGCGTCGGACGCCTCTTTGACCTTGGCGGACGGGTCACCGGAACGAGCCGCGTCCACGACGCAGTGCGCGAGATGATCCTCGAGCAGCCCGACCGCGACCGCCTGCAGCGCACTCTTCGCCGCGGAGATCTGGGTCAGGACATCGATGCAGTACGTATCCTCGTCGACCATCCGCTGCAACCCGCGGATCTGGCCCTCGATCCGGCGCAGACGGCCGAGCAGCGCCGCCTTGTCACCGGAGTAGCCGTGCGGACCGTGCGGCGGGCTCGCCTCCTCAGACATGCCACCAGCATACCCCCGACCGGTATGGGGAAAGTGTCACACCCGGGCGTTAGCGTCTGACCTCGTGAGGATGGATCCGCGGGACGCGGCGCACCGATCCGCGCTCGACCACGTGCTGGGGCTGATCGCCGAGTCGTCCTGGGCGGACGTGCTGATGCTGCGCGGCAGCATGCTGATGCCGGCCTGGGTCGGTTCGCGCGCCCGGGTGCCCGCCGACCTGGACTGGGTGGTGCTCTCCGACGGGGTGTTCCCGGTCGACGATCTCGCGCCGTGGCCGTTCGTCAACCGGATCGACCCGGCCCAGCACTGGCCGGAGGCGGTGCACGGTGGTGCACGGAACGAGATGTGGACGTTCGAGGAGTTCGACACCGGTGGCCGCCGTCCCCGGCTGCCGCCCGAGGGCCTGCACTGGATCACCGAGGAGGATCTGACCGAGACCGGCTACACCGCCGACTTCCTGCGGGAGCTGGTGGCGGCCAGTCCGCGTACTCCGGAAGGGGTGGAATTCGATCTCAAGGCCGTCGACGAGCTCGAGTCCACGGAGTATGACGACGACGGGGAGTACGGCGCTCTCGGCGCGACCAGCGGCACCCGGACCCGGATCTGGTTCCCCTGGACGACACCCGACGGCGAGAAAGGGCAGGTCGACGTGGACGTCGCGTTCGACGAGCCGGTGCCGGAGCCGCCGGTGCTGACCGTCGTCCCGCGGGCCGGCGGGCGCGCGCCGGTCGGTCTGCTCACCGCGAGCCGGGAGTTGTCCCTGGCCTGGAAGCTGCACTGGCTGGCCGCCGACCAGGCCGGCCGTCAGTACTCCGACGCCAAGGATCTGTATGACGCGGTTCTCCTCGCGGAGCTTCCCGGCATCGGCCTCTCGCCCCGCCTTCATGAGTATGCGATGAGCGGTGGGGTGCGTTCGCTCTCCTCGGCCGCCCTGGACACCTGGTCCGTCAACGGCGACCTGCCCGGCGGGCCCGCACCCTGGCTCGCCCGCCTGGCATCCGCACTCCCGGGTCTCGCCCCGGCCCCCTGACCCGCCCCATTCGCACGCTTCCCGACACCGCCGGCCTGGCCTGCCCCTTTCGCACGCTTCCCCGGCATCGCCGGCCTGGTCTGCCCCTTTCGCACGCCGCCCGCATCGCCGGGCTTGGCCCGCCCGGCGCCCACCACCTCCCAGCGCCGCCGACAGGCCACCGGGCCGTTCGCCCGCGCTTCCCCGTCCAGTGGGAAAGCGTTGGCGGACCCGCCCACGATCCATGGCAGGATGCGGCGAATTTCGGAAACGCTGAAGGAGCGATTGTGGGAGACCGCGAACGGGACGGCTACGTCCTGACCGACGACGTGAGCCGGGTCGACATCGACCGTGTGCACCGCTGGCTGTCCGAGGAGTCCTACTGGGCCGCCGGCCGCTCGCTGGAACTGGTCAACCGCTCGATCGAAGGCTCGCTGCCCTACTCGATCCGGCACGGCGACGAGCAGGTCGGCTTCGCCCGCGTGGTCACCGACGGCGCCACCTTCGCCTGGATCTGCGACGTCTTCATCGACGAGCGGCACCGCGGCCACGGCCTGGGCGGCTGGCTGGTCGACAGCATCGTCGAGGACATGACCGGCCGCGGAATCCTCCGCCTGCTGCTGGCCACCCGCGACGCCCACGAGGTCTACCGCCGCTCGGGCTTCACCCCGCTCGCCGGCCCGGGCCGCTTCATGGAGATCGACCACCGCCCCACCCGCAACGCCATCCTCGGCCTCGCCTGACCACCGCCCACCCGCCTCGCCGAGCAAGCCCAACCCGGCCGACCCCGGGCCGCCGGAACTCGCCGGGTCGGCGGCAGACCGGGCTGTGGGAACCGCAGCGAGCCGGGCCCGCCGACCTGCTGGCAGGCTCGGCTGCGCGGGGACCGCGCCGGCCGGCCCCGCCCGTGGGGCTCAGCCGGCCACGGCGAGCGCCAACGGCAGAATCGACTCGGCACCGGCCTTACGCACCGCGCGCCCAGCCAACGCCATCGTCCAACCGGAGTCGACCAGGTCGTCGACGAGCAGGATCGGGCCGGGCTGCGCCTGGATCCCCGCGGCGACCTCCGGCGGAACGATGAAGGCGTCATGCAGCGCCCGAACCCGCTGAGCACTGTTCCCGCGATAACTCTCCGCCCCCGACCGCACCGCGTTCAACGCCCCGAGCAGCGGCAACCGCCCCACCGTCGAGATGTGCTCGGCGAGGCTGTGGACAAGCTGTGGATGACGGTGCGAGCCGACCGCCACGACCCCGACCGGGCGCTGCTCCCAGGCGTCCTCCCCGCGCGCCCAGGCCTTGAGCACCTCGACCACCGCCGCGGCCAGCTCGGCCGGGATCGGCGCGTCCGGCGACTCCGGCCCGACCACGCCACGCAGCCGCGTGCCCCAGCCCAGGTCGGACAGGCGTCCCACGGACCGGCCCTGCTTGATCTGCTCGCTCGGCCCGATCTTGCCCTTCAGCGAGATGCCGATCGCGGCCAGACCGGTGGGCCACATCTTCTTCGGCGCGATCTCCACGCCGGGGCGCCCGAGGAACGCCTCCGCGGCCGCCAGCGAGCTCGACGACACCTCGGCGTCGAAGAGCGGCCCCGCGCAGTTGTCACACCGCCCGCACGGCGTCGCCTCCGGATCGTCCAGGCAGCGGCGGAGGAACTCCATCCGGCAGGCGGAGGTCACCGCGTACTCAATCATGGTTTTTTGTTCGGCGTCCCGGGCCTCGGCGACGCGCTGCAATCGGGCGGTGTCGTAGTCCCACTGTCGGCCGGTGGCGAGCCAGCCGCCACGGGTGCGCCGCACCGCGCCGTCCACGTCGAGCACCTTGAGCATCAGCTCCAGCCGGGTGCGCCGCATGTCGACCAGCGGCTCCAGGGCCTGGGTGGACATCGCCCGGTCGGCGGAGAGCTGCGCCAGCACCGCCCGCACCTGATCCTCGGGCGGGAAGGCCAGGGAGGCGAAGTATCGCCAGATCGCGGCGTCTTCCGGGCCGGGGAGCAGCACCACCTCGGCGTGCTCGACGGCCCGGCCGGCCCGGCCGACCTGCTGGTAGTAGGCGATCGGCGAATTCGGCGCGCCCAGGTGCACGACGAACCCCAGATCCGGCTTGTCATAACCCATACCGAGCGCGGACGTCGCGATCAGCGCCTTGATCTTGTTGTCCAGCAGGTCCTGCTCGGCGGCGCGGCGCTCGGCATCGTCCAGCTGGCCGGTATAGGACGCCACGGGGAACCCGCGTGAGCGCAGGAAGTCGGCGGTCTCGGTGGCCCCGGCCACGGTCAGCGTGTAGATGATGCCCGAGCCGGGCAGCTGGTCGAGATGGTCGACGAGCCAGGCCAGCCGATGTGACGCGTCGGGCAGTCGCAACGCCGCCAGGCGCAACGAGTCACGGCCCAGCGGCCCACGCAGCACCAGGGCGTCACCGAGCTGGTCGGCGACGTCGGCGGTGACGCGGGAGTTGGCGGTCGCGGTGGTGGCGAGCACCGGCGTGCGGCCGGGCAGGCCCTCCAGGAACGTCCGCAACCGCCGGTAGTCCGGCCGGAAGTCGTGCCCCCAGTCGGAGACGCAGTGCGCCTCGTCGACCACGAGCAGGCCGGTGCTGTGCGCGAGACCGGGCAGCACGTTATCCCGGAAGTCCGGATTGTTCAGCCGCTCCGGGCTGATCAGCAGCACGTCCACCGTGCCGGCCCGGATCTCCCGCTCGATCTCGGACCACTCCTCCAGGTTCGCCGAGTTGATGGTGCGGGCGCGGATGCCGGCCCGGGCCGCGGCGTCCACCTGGTTGCGCATCAGGGCGAGCAGAGGGGACACGATCACCGTCGGCCCGGTCGTCCCGCCGGCCCGCAGCAGTGCGGTGGCCACGAAGTAGACCGCCGACTTGCCCCACCCGGTGCGCTGCACGCAGAGCACCCGGCGACGGTCGATGGTGAGCGCCTCGATGGCGCGCCACTGATCCTCACGCAGTCTCGCGTGCTCTCCGGCGAGCCGGCGCAGCACCTCCTCGGCGCGCTCCCGCACACTCGCCCGCTCGGCCGCATCAGCCGTCATCCGCGTCGTCTCGGTCACCCGGCATGTCTATCAGCCCGCACCGACAGAACCGGAGTTATCCACAGCCCGCGGTTATCCACAGGTCGAAAAGAAAATGGAGCGGAGTCGGCGGCGCCGGGCCAAGCTCGTGGGCATCCGTTCGCGAGCGGCAGGAGGACGCCATGCGACAGGCCACCGCCAACCGATCGAGCCGGCTCCGGCCGGGCGACGGCGACGCCGGAGCACGACCACCACCCCGGCCGCCCAGGCGGGTTGCCGGGCAGCCGGCCCTCGCTTCAAGCGCAAATCCGACCCGGACCCACTCCTGAATGGAAGTCTCAGGACATGAGCAAAACCATCGCCGAGAAGCTGCTGATCAAGCCGAACTCCACCGTCTGGCTCAACCAGCCGTCCCGCCTGCCGCTGCTCACCCCGATGCCGGAGGGCGTGCGGGAGACCGGGACGCTGGCCACCGCGGGCACCGCCGTGCTCTTCGCCGAGGACGCCGCGAGCGTGCGTGCCGAGCTCACCGAACATCAGAACGACCTGGACAAGCCGAGCGCCTTCTGGATCGCCTATCCGAAGGGCAACCAGGCCGACATCAACCGGGACACACTGTGGCCGATCGTGGCCGATTTCGACATGCGCCCGTGCGGCCAGGTGGCGATCGACGAACGCTGGTCCGGGCTGCGCTTCCGGCCGAACCGGGCGGACGAGGGCCGTTTCACCGGAGGCAGTCAATGACCGGTGGACATCCGCTCCGGCGGTCGGTCCCGCCGCCCGCCGGAGATTCAAATTCCTGCTTTCGCCGTACGACGTTGAGCCCGGTCCCGCTCGTGCCCGGCCGGGGCCCGGGCTCAGCGGCCCAGCACGGTCCCGCCGTTGACGTTGATGATCTGTCCCGTGACGAACCCACCGCCCGGCCCGACCAGCCAGCGCACCGCCTCGGCCACCTCCGACGGCTCGCCGGCCCGCTTGACCAGCGCGGACGCCACCCGTTTGGCGTGCCCCTCGGGCGTCATCCGGCCGTCGAAGAACTCGCTGTCGGTGATGTAACCGGGCGAGATCACGTTGGCCGTGATCCCCTCCGCACCGAGGTTGGTCGCCAGGTCCAGGACATATCCGTGCAGCGCCGCCTTGGCCGCGGAGTAGGGCCCGCCCCCACCGCGCTGCGCCGCGATCGAGCTGGTCAGGATGATCTTTCCGCCCGGCCGGCGCAGGTGTGGCAGCAGCGCGGTGGTCATCAGCACCGCGGTGAGCACGTTGGAGTCCAGGTTCGCCCGCCAGCGCGCGGCCACCGCGTCGAGCGTGCCCTCGTCGCCGCCGACGAACGCGCCGGCATTGTTGACCAGGACATCCACCGCGCGGCCGGCCACCGCCGCGACAACGTCCGGCACCTGCGCCGGGTCGCCGGCGTCCGCGGTCACGGCGGAGGCCTGCGGGCCGATCCATTTCACCGCGTCGGCGAGCACCTCGGGCCGGCGTCCGACGATGATCACGTCGTAGCCCTCGCCCGCGAGCATGCCGGCGGTCGCCCGGCCGATTCCGGTTCCGCCGCCGGTGACCACTGCCAGTCTTGTCATGACCTCGACCCTATCCACGCCGTCCGGGCGGAAACCTCAGAGGGCCAGCGAGAAGCCACCGGTCCGCTTGTGCGCCGGGGCCGGGGCCGGGGAACGCGTCGCCGTCTGCGGCGTGGGCCGCTTGCGCACGGTGCCGCCCGGGCGCGCCGGCTGGCGTTTGCGCTTGCGGATCGTCTCCTCCGACCGGTCCTTCGCCGAGGCGGCGCTCACCGAGTCGTCCTTGACCGGCGTGGGCTCGCCGACGCTGCCCAGCACCTCGGCCCGGCACGGGTGACCGTTCATGGCGAAGGTGAGCGGCAGCGGATTGCGGTCCCGGTAACCGCCGCGCAGCGTGACCACCCGGCTCTGGCCCTGGCCGTGCACCATGACGTGCCGGCCGCGCTGGGCGACCGAGGTGGGCGAGCCGGCCAGCTGCTGCGTGCCGGGGAAGGTGAAGTCCACCCGCCAGTCGCCCGGGCCGCCCGTCGTGAGCACCGTCATCCGCGCTTCAAAGGAACCGCCCGAGTCCCGCTGTACCTGGTATCGGACCGAACAGCGCACCCGCTGCACGGCGGCGCCCTCCGGGGCGGCTCCGGCGGCGGCGGCGCTGGACTGGTCGGCCTCCGCGGCCTCGCGCCGGGCCGACCAGCTCAGTGCGCTGCCGGCGAGCAGCACCACCGTGATCAACGCGGCGGCCACCGACAGCGGGTTCCGGCCCGGGGCCGGGCGTCCGCGCCGCATCCCCGCGACGGCCGATCCGGACCGCCGCAGCCGGGCACCGATGAACAGCCCGCCGCCCAGCGGCCGTACCCGGCCCATCCGCAGCACAGCGCCGATCTTGAGCGCGGTCCGCAGGCGCAGCTGGCGCACCTGGATGCGTGGCGGGCCGGGAATCCACCCGGAGCGGCGACGGCCGTCCGAGCCGGCCGGAGCGGGCACCGTCGCCCGGGCGGCGATGGCCAGCGGCCGCTCCCCCGGGCGCAGCGGCGGGATGATCGGGCGTACCCCGACGGTCGCGGCCAGGGCGCGGGCCAGCTCGACCGAGGGCGGCCGGTCCACCGGGTCCTTGGCGAGGCAGCGCAGGCACAGATCGGCCACCGCGACCGGCATCCCGGGGAGTTCCGGGACCGGTTCGGGGTCGGCGTAAAGGTGGGCGCGGAGCGCTTGCGTGGTGTTCTCGGCCGGCCAGGGCATCCGGCCGGTGAGCGCGCGGTAGAGGAGCAGCCCGAGGGCGTAGACATCGGTGGCCGGCGAGACCGGCGCGCCGCCGAGACGTTCCGGCGCGAGGTAGGCGGGCGTGCCGAGCAGGCTGCCGTCCGGGCCGGCGTCCCGCTGGCCGACCACCGCCGAGATGCCGAAGTCCACCACCTTCGCGCCGGACCCGGTGAGCATCACGTTGGCCGGAGTCACGTCCCGGTGCACCACGCCACGGGCGTGCGCGGTGGCCAGCGCCGAGGCGACCTCGGCGCAGACCATCACCGCCTCCCGCCAGTCCAGCGAGCCCTGCCGGCCGATCCGGGCGCCGACCGACTCGCCGTCGTTCAGCTCCATCACCACGTAAGGGACGGTCAGGTGCTCCGAGAGCAGCGCTTCGCCGAAGTCGTAGATGCCGGTGATGTGCGGGTGGCAGAGCCGAGCCGCGGCCAGCGCCTCCTGGCGCAGGCGGTCACGGAACGTCCGATCGGTGGCCAGCTGCGGGGCGAGCACCTTCACCGCGACCTCGCGGCCCAGGGTCTCGTCGAAACCCCGCCAGACGACCGACATGCCGCCGGTGCCGAGCTTCTCGACGAGGCGATAGCGCCCGGCGAGGCGAAGCGATCCTTCGTGACCGTTTCGCTCCGTACGCCCCATGCGCCGATTCTCGCCCGCGCGGCTCATCCTCCGGAGCCGCACACCGAAACCCGTGCGGATTCGCCGCCGGAACGGTCCGCCGCCCCCTGTTCCGGACGGCATGCGGACGCGCCGGTCGGGCGACTTGCGGGGGCTTAGCCCAGGCAGCCTGCGAATTCGCCGGCTGGGCGGCTCGCGGCCGGGGCGGGGGTCAGCCCGGGAGGAGCTGGGCCGCTCGCGGGGGCTCAGCCCAAGCGGCCTGCGAAATCGCCGGCTGGGTGGCTCGCGGCCGGGGCGGGGGTCAGCCCGGGAGGAGCTGGTCGACCGGGGCGTAGTCGTCGGTCAAGACCCTGGCGTCGCCGATGTAGGTGGTCAGGTCGGCACCGGCCAAGAGCTTGACCGGCTTCTCGATCCGGGCGAGCCGGGTGTTCAGGGCGGTCAGCGGTAACGGGCTGCGGGAGGCGACGATCACGAAGTTGGAGCCGACCTCGCCGGCCAGGGCGTCCGCCGGGGCGATCAGGGCGACGTTCGGGAAAGCCGCCGCGACGGTGGCCAGTTCGGCTCGGATGAGGCGGTCCGGCGGGTAGTCGATCACGTTCTGGGCGTAGACGCCGTCGGCGCGCAGGGTGCGGGAGATGTCCGTGGCCATCTCCCGGGTGGCCAGGTGCCAGGGCACCACCTGGTGGCCGAAGGCGTCCCCGACGACCAGGTCGTAGCTCCCGGACGGGCGCTCGGCCACGCCGACCCGGGCGTCACCGATCCGGACGCGCAGGTCGGGGCCGGTGACCAGGCCGAGCTTGCGCCGGTCGAGGTCGACCAGGCCGCCGTCGAGCTCGAGCACCAACTGGTCGCTGCCCGGCCGGGTGGCGCGGAGGTAGCCGGGGACGGTGAACCCGCCGCCACCCACGTGCAGGGCGTCGATCGGGGCGCCGGCCGGGCGGAACACGTCGGCGACCGCGGCGATCCACTGGATGTATTCGAACTCGAGATGGAGGGGGTTGTTCAGATCGACGTACGAGTGCGAGGCCGAATTGAGCAGCAGGGTGCGACCGCCGGGATTGTTCGGATCGGTCACCACCCGGGCGCAGTGGTAGGCGGTCTCCACGTCGCAGGGGTTCGGCGAGATCGCGCCCAGCCCGGCGCCGAGCAGGCCGATCGTGGCGAGCACGGAGCGGAAGCGGGGTGAGCCGGGCAGCTCGGGGTGGTTCTCGTCGCGGCGCAGCCACCAGCCGAGCACCAGACCACCCAGCGCGAGCAGGACGGCCAGGCTCAGGATGATCGCGCTGCTCGGCATCGCGGCGACGAAGACGAACCCGGTGCCCAGCGTCGCGGTGATCGCGCCGAGGGTGCCGATGCTGGACAGCCGGCCGACCACGGTGCCGGCCTCACGCAGGCTGCTGAGCTGCAGTTTGACGACCATCGGAGGGATCGTGGCGAGGACGAAGGCGGGGAGGAAGACGGCCATGGCGGCGAGCATGAGTACGGCTGGGGCGGCGCCGCCGCGGAGCAGTTCGCCGCCCCAGCGGACCAGGGGCAGGGTCACGGCGGTGCCGATCGCGCCGAGGATCAGGGCGGGGGCGAGCAGCATTCGCGGGTCGAACTTGTCGGCGAGACGGCCGCCGAGCCACGCGCCGTAGGCGATGGCGGCCAGCGAGATGCCGATCACCGAGCTGCTGACCTGCAGGGTGACGCCGACGTAGGGGCCGACCAGGCGCAGGGCGACGATCTCCAGGACCAGGACGGCACCGCTGGAGCCGAAGGCCAGGGCATTGGCCAGGGCCGTCGGCAGGGCGCGGGGCGGCGCGTTCTCCATCGCCGGGATGCTATCCGTCCTCAGCCGCTCCCACCCCACCCGCCACGCGCCGCCCACCCGCCACACCCGAAAGCCCGCCCCGCGCCACCCACGCAGCGCGGGCGACACAAGCCGCGCGGGCGACACAAGCGGGCGCGGGCACAAGCCAGCGCGGGCGGCACGGGCAGTGCGGGCAGGGCGAGCGAGCGCGGCGCGGGCAGGGCGGGCGGCGCGAGCGGGCGCGGCGCGGGCAGGGCGGGCGGCGCGAGCGGGCGCGCTGCAATAGGGCGAGCGCGGCGCAGGCAGGGCAAGCGCAGGCAGGGCAAGCCGCAGGCAGGGCGGGTGCGGCACGGGCAGGCGGGCGGCGTGTGGGAGCGGCGTGTGCGGAAGCGCCCGCCCCGGGAACGGGACGGGCGCTGGGTGGAGCAGTCAGAGCATGAAGCGGATCAGAGCATGGAGAGGTGGACGTGGTTGGTGTGCACCACGGACGGGCCGCCGCTGGCGCTGTACGCGCGCCAGCCGGTGCTCGGCGTCCAGATCTGGCGGTACCAGATCACATACATCACGCCGAGCTTGTCCGCGTTCTTCACGAAGTACGCCGCGAGCCGGTCACCGTAAGCCTTGTCCGCGCCGGTCGCCGCCGCGTTCTTGTAGGTGGTGGCGTTCGACGAGAAGTCGCAGGCCCGCCCCTTCGGGTGTTCACCGGACGACCGCTGGCTCCAGCACACGGTGTAGTGGGTGAACCCGTCCGCCCGGGCCTGCTGGTAGGCGTGCAGCATCCGCGGCGTGATGCACCCGGTCGACGTCGGGTCGTCGACGGTGCAGGACTCCTTCGGCCACGAGCCGTCCGAGTTGCGCGGCGCCGGGTCGGCGGCCGGCGAGGACGGGTCGACGAAGCCGCCGGCCGATCCCCCGCCCACTTCGCCGAGCGCGGTCTCGGCCTGCTTCTTCTTCTGGTCCATCACCGAGACCTGGCGCTTCTGCTCGATGATCTCGGCGGCGAGTGCGCTCTGTGCCTTCTTGGTGGTGGCGATGTCGTCCTTGTACGACGCGAGCGTGCTGCCGTCCACCTGGGCGAGCATGTCGAGCCCCTGGACCCGTTCGACGAAGCTGTCCGCCGAGTTGCTGTTCAGCAGCAGCATGACGGTGCTCATCCGGCCCATCTGGTACGACCGGTTGGCGACCGCGGCGACCCGGGTGGTGAGCTTGTCGGCCCGGCCCTGCGCCGCCTTCATCGTGGCGGCGAGCTGGACCTGTCGTTTCTTGGACGCGGCCAGCTTCGTCTTCGCCTGGTCGTAGCCCTTGGCGGCGGCTTCCAGGTTGGCGCGCAGCTTCTTGGTGCCGCCTTCCGGGTCGGCGGCCCAGGCCGCTGTTCCGGACACGGCGAGGACGGCCGCGACCACGGTCGTCAGCAAGAGGACCAGCACACCGCGGCCGCCGGCGGACCGGCCAGAAGACACGGCGCGGAAACCAAGCGGGGGGATGACCGCCACGGAAACCTCCAAGTCGGGAGCGCCGGTACTTTACCGTGCCGGACCTGGAGAGAGGGAGATCGATCAGGTGGCCGAATATCCACCATCGACGAAGAGTGTCTGCCCGGTCACCGCTTGACTCGCCGCACTCGCCAGGAAAACGGCACATCCGGCGAAATCACTGGGCAATCCGTTCCGGCCGATCATCGTCCGTGCGGCGTGCGCGGACACTTTCGTGGGATCGGCGAAGACCGCTTCGGTCAGCGGCGTGTGCACCACTCCGGGCGCGATCGCGTTGACCATGACGCCGTGCCGCGACCAGGCCTCGGCCTGCGAGCGGGTGAGCCCGACCAGGCCGGCCTTGGCCGCTCCGTAGGCGCCGCTGTTGCCGTAGGCACGGAACGCCTGCTGCGAGACGATGTTGATGATCCGCCCCCAGCCGCGTTCCGCCATGGTCGGCCCGAACGCCTGCCCGAGCAGGAACGGCGCGGTCAGGTTGGCGGCCAGGGTGAGGTCCCAGACGTCCTCGGTGAGCTCGCCGAGCGGCGGTCGCAGGTTGACGCCGGCCGAGTTCACCAGCACGTCCGGAACGCCGTACCCCTCAATGATCTTGGAAATCGCGGCCTTGACGGCCTCGCGGCCGGCGAGATCGGCGGCGATCGCGCCGCCTTCGGCGCCGAGTTTCGCCAGCTCGGCGACCACTTCGGCGAGCGGTTCCGGCCGCCGCGCCAGCAGCACGACGCGGGCGCCGGCCCGCCCGAGGGCGAGGGCGATCTCCCGGCCGATTCCGGAGCTGCCGCCGGTCACCACCGCGGTCCGCCCGCTCAACCCGAAGAGCTCATCGAGGTACGAGGTCATCCCCGCACGGTAGATCCCCGGGTGACCGCTTCGGATCGCACTGTGAGATCCGACACGGCGTACCCGAATCAGTCTTCGATGATCGGCGGCCCGTCCGGGAAAAGGACGTTTTGTACCGTCTGCCAGATCTCCTCGTTCGCCGCGATCAGCAGCCCGCGCTGCCGGTTCACCGGCTGGTATTCGAGGCCGTCCAGGTGCCGCGCGACGCCGCCGGACTCCCGCACGATCAGCGAGCCGGGCGCATGGTCCCACGGCTGGATCCGCCAGAACAGGCCGAACTGCTGCACGTCGGTGGCGATCGCCGGGTATTCATAGCCCGCGCAGTGCCGCCCGGTGGTGTATCCGCCCAGCGCGCCGCCGTGCGCGTCGACCTGGTCCCGCAGGTGCTCCGGCAGGTACTTCCGGGAGATCACCCCGTGCAGGTCGGCCGCCGCCGGAGCGTCGTCGCGGGCCTTGAGCCGCACCCCGTCGCGGAACGCGCCGGCGCCCCGCTCGGCGACCGTGAGCCGGTCCTCGACCACGTCGAGGATCCAGCCGGCCGTCGTCTCACCGTCCTGGACCAGCGCGACCATCACGCAGAACGGCGTCTTCCCGGCGGCGAAGTTGTTGGTGCCGTCGACCGGGTCGACGATCCACACCGCACCGCCCGCGCCGATCCGGTCGCGGACCGCGGGGTCGGCCGCGACCGCCTCCTCGCCGACCACCACGGAACCCGGCAGGATCGCGGTCAGACCGCTGGTCAGCGCGCGCTCGGACTCCTGGTCGGCGATGGTGACCAGGTCGCCGGGCGACTTCTGGTGCACCTCGTCGGCGGTCATCGTCCGGAAGCGGGGCAGCACGATCGTCTGTGCGACCTCACGGATGAGACCGGAAACTTGATCAAGCACGCGGTGGCAACTTCACGACGCTGACGAAGAACTCGTCGATCTGCCGGATCACCGCGATGAACCGCTCGAAGTCGACCGGCTTGGTCACGTACGCGTTCGCGTGCAGCTGGTAGCTGCGCAGGATGTCCTCGTCCGCGGAGGACGTGGTGAGCACGACCACCGGGATCCGCCCCAGCTCGTCGTCCTTCTTGATCTCCTCGAGCACCTCACGGCCGTCCCGCCGCGGCAGATTCAGATCAAGAAGAATCAGATCCGGCCGTACGGCGTCGGCATACTGCCCCTCGCGACGCAGATAGGCCAGCGCTTCGGCGCCGTCCGACACCACGTTCAGCGTGTTGCGGACCTTGTGCTCCTCGAACGCCTCCTGCGTCATCAGCACGTCACCCGGGTCGTCCTCGACCAACAGGACCTCAATCGGGGTCCCACTCTCGCGAGCAATACTCACGCGCCTACCACCTCTCGGCTCTCCGGCTCAGTGGCCGGCTCGTCGGGCTCGTCGGCGCCGATCACCGCGGGGAGTGTGAACCAGATGGACGCACCCACCGGAACGTCGACGTCCAGCCAGATCCGCCCGCCATGGTATTCGACGATCTTCTTGACGATCGCCAGTCCGATCCCGGTCCCCTCGTACGCGTCACGCGCGTGCAACCGCTGGAAGATCACGAAGACCTTGTCGGCGAACTCGGCCTCGATCCCGATGCCGTTGTCGCGCACGTTGAACTTCCACTCCCGGCCGTCCCGCTCGGCGGTGATCCGCACCTCGGGTGGCACGTCCGGCCGGCGGAACTTCAGCGCGTTGCCCACCAGGTTCACGAAGAGCGTGGTGATGAGCGGCTCCTCGCCCTCCACAGTGGGCAGCGGCGGCCAGCTGATCTCGGCGTCGTCGCCGGCCCGCGGCTCCAGCTGCGATTTCACCTCGGTCAGCACCTTGTTCAGGTCGACGTCGGAGAACCCGTTGGTGAGCCGGCCGATCCGGGAGAACGCCAGCAGGTCGTTGATCAGCCGCTGCATGCGCTGTGCGCCGTCCACCGCGAAGCCGATGTACTGGTCCGCGCGCTCGTCCATCTTGCCCTGGTAGCGCCGCTGCAGCAGCTGGCAGAAGCTGGCCACCTTGCGCAGCGGCTCCTGCAGGTCGTGCGAGGCGACGTAGGCGAACTGCTCCAGGTCCCGGTTGGACCGGGTGAGCTCCTCGGCCTGGCTCTGCAGCTGCTGGTTGACCCACTCGACCTGCTGGCGCGCGTCGCGTACCTCGGACAGCTCGGAGGCGATCTGCTGGCGCATCCGGTCGACGTCGGCGGCCAGGCCGACCAGTTCCGGCGAGCCCATCTTGCTCTCGATGTGCCGCTCGTAGTCACCGCCGGCCACCCGGCGCACCTGGTCGGCCAGGTCCACGATCGGGCGGCTGATCAGCCGGTCGAGCAGCAGCAGCAGGAAGATGCCGGCCAGCACCACGATCGCCGCGGCGGCGATCTCGATGGTGACCATGGTCTGGCTGGATTCCTTGGCCGCGTCCGCGGTCGTCGCCCGCAGCACCTGGATGCGCGCCTGCATCGTGCCGATCGCGGCGCGCAGCTGGTCGAAGTCCTGCGTGTCACCGGCGTCGACCTTGGCCTGGCCGGCGTCCACGCCCTTCGTCCGGACCAGGTCGATCACCGGATCGGAGACGTCCCGGTGCCAGGCGTCGATCCGGGACTTGACGTCGTCCAGCGCGGCCCGGATCTCCCGGTCCTCCGGGTGCAGGTAGCCCTCGATCCGGGTGATCTGCGCATCCTGCTCGGCAAGACCTTGACGGTACGGATCCAGGCTGGCATCCCGCCCGGTGATGGCGAACCCCCGGATGCCGGTCTCCTGGTCGACCAGCGCGGTGTTCAGCGTCTCGCCGGCCGCCCGCATCGGGCTCGACCGGTTCAGCACGTCGTCCAGCTGGTTGTTGTGCGCGGCCGCGGTGAACGCCGCGAACACGCCCAGGCCGGTGAGGATCAGGCCCAGACCGGCGCAGAGCCCGGCGATCCGCGCGCGCAGCGACCACGTCCGGACCCGGAAGCGGCTCATCGCCCACCACCCCGGGAGATCAGCAGCATCGCCACGTCGTCGGTGAGCGGGCCACCGTTGTCCTGGTCGGCGCGGGCGACCAGCCAGGCCGGCAGCTCGTTCAGCGGAACCTTCCGGGCGGCCGGCTCGTCCAGCAGCTGGCAGAGCCCGTCCACGTCCAGGCGCTCGTTGCCGGCGCCGGTGTGCCCCTCGATCAGGCCGTCGGTGTACATCAGCAGAGACCAGTCATCGCCGGTGAACTCCAGCTCGGTAGCGGGTGTAGGGGTAGGACGTACCCCGAGCACGATCCCGGTACGCGCGTGCACCGGCGTGGCGCGACCCGCGCTGAGCACGACCGGCGGCGGGTGGCCGGCCAGGCGTACCGTCGCGCGGTTCTCGGTCAGGTGGATGGTGGCCGAGGCGACCGTGGCGAACACCTCGCGGGCCCGGCGCTCGGTCATCAACAGCTTCTCCAGCGACGCGAGCACCTGCTCCTCGGGCACCCCGGCGAGGACCAGCGCGCGCCAGGCGACCCGGAGCTCGACGCCGAGCGCCGCCTCGTCCACCCCGTGCCCGCAGACGTCACCGACGATCACGTGCAGCTTGTCGTCGCCGATCTGCACCACGTCGAAGAAGTCCCCGCCGAGCAGGCCGGCCGCGCGCCCGGACCGGTAGAACGTCTCGACCAGCACCTCGGTGGTCTGCATCAGCGGCTTGGGCAGCAGGCCGCGCTCCAGCCGGGCCGACTCCTCCTGCCGCAGCTCCACCTCGCGCAGCCGGCGGGAGGCCTCGTCGGCCCGCTTCCGCTCGACCGCGTAGCGCAGCGCGCGGACCAGCCAGACCCCGTCGACCTGGCCCTTGACCAGGTAGTCCTGGGCACCCTCGGCGACCGCCTGGACGCCCAGGTGCTCGTCGGAGCGGCCGGTGAGCACGCAGACCGCGGCGCTGCCGGCGACCGCCAGCAGTTTGCGCAGGCCGTCGATGCCCTCGGCGTCCGGCAGGCCCAGGTCGAGCAGCACGCACTCGGCGTTGCCGACCAGCTCGCGGGCCTCCCGCAGGCTGCTGGCGACGGTCAGGTCGAACGGCGCCTGCGCCTCAGTGAGCAGCTCGCGAACCAGGAAGGCGTCGCCCTCGTCGTCCTCGACCAGCAGGATCCGCAATCGCTCCAGGTGCTGCTGGTGCAGCGCGTACGTACTGGAGGCGAGCGAACGATCCGTCATCGGAGAATCCCCACTCGACGCAGAGGTGACCGGCAAATCGTGTACCACCGGACGCGGCGGCACAACACCGGTCACCACCTCGTGACCTGGCCTCACGCCGGCTCGCTGGGAGCGTTGCCATCATCGGACGCGGCCACCCGGCGGGCATGATCAGCGATCACCTGGCCAAGGATGCCGTGCAGCCGCCCACAGTTCTTGCAGTGCAGGTTCTCGTCGAGGTGGCGACCGCCACAGCCGACGCACTCCCCCCGGTCCTCCGGGTCGCGATAGGACGCCAGGGCACGGCACATCGCGCGGATCACATGATCACTCAGGGTGAACATCTCGTCGCCCCGGGCGGTGCGGAGTCCGAGCAGCGCCACCGGGGCGGCGTCCGGCTGAGGATCATAGGGGGCCACCGCGTCGATGAATTCCGCGATGACGGCGGCGGGGTCGAGCGAGGTAGTCACCCCCACAACGCTATTGCACGTTGCAATTGATCTACCGGGTACCCGGATGTCGTACCTCCACGATTAGATGTCACCCATGCGTGACGCCGCTCTCGTCCGGCCGGCTCGGCGTGGCTTCGCCGCCCTGGCCGTCCTCGCCGTGCTCGCCCTCGCGGGTCTCACCGCGGTCCGGTCCATCCTGCCGCCGTCCGCGGCCCCGGTCTCGGCTCCGGCTGGCGAGTTCAGCGCCGAGCGCGCCTTCCAGACCGTGCAGGCGATCGCCACTGTGCCGCATCCGGCCGGCAGCGCGGCCAACGACCGGGTCCGGGACTATCTGGTCCAGGCCCTGACCAGCCTGGGCCTGAGCCCGCAGGTGCAGGACACCGTCTCGGCGCAGGGCGGCGAGCTGTCCGCCAGCGCCGGCGGCACCGGCCTGGCCCGGGTCCGCAACGTGATCGCGGTGATCCCGGGCAGGTCCTCCACCGGGCGGCTGTTCCTGGTCGCGCACTACGACTCGGCGCAGACCGGCCCGGGCGGCAACGACGACGCGGCCGGCGTCGCCACCATCCTGGAGACCGCGCGCGCCCTGACCCAGAGCGACAAGCTGCGCAACGACGTGGTGCTGGTGCTCACCGACGCCGAGGAGGCCTGCCTGTGCGGCGCCGAGGCGTTCGTCCGGCAGAGTGACCTGGCGCGGGACGGCGGCGTGGTGCTCAACCTGGAGGCGCGCGGCAGCTCCGGCCCGGCGATCATGTTCGAGACCTCGACCGGGAACGCCGCGCTCGTCGGGGCGTACGCGCACGCCCCCGACCCGGTCGGCACGTCGTTCGCGGTGGAGATCTACCGCCGGCTGCCCAACGACACCGACTTCACCGCGTTCCGGGACGCCGGCTTCCAGGGGCTGAACTCGGCGTACATCGACGGCGCGGCGGTCTACCACGCGCCCACCGACCTGCCCTCGGCGATGGATCACGACAGCCTGCAGCACCACGGGGCGAACGCGCTGGCCGTCGCCCGCGAGCTGGGCGACCGCGACCTGGCCGCGCTGCACCCGGGCGGCGACGCGACCTACTTCCCGGTCCCCGGCCTGCTGGTGCGCTACCCCGGGGCGCTGGTCTGGCCGCTGGCGGTGCTGGCCGTGGTCGCGGTGGCGGCGCTCGGCTGGCTGGCCCGGCGGCGCGGCCGGCTGACCGGGAAGCGCCTGGCCGTCGCGGGCGCGCTCACCCTCGCCCCGATCGTGGTGGCGCCGGTGCTGGCCCAGGTCTTCTGGACGGTGCTGAAGCTCGTCCGGCCGGAGTACGGCGCGCTGCCGATCGATCCGTACCGTCCGGGTCTCTATCGCATCGCGGTGATCGCGATCGCCGCCGCCGTGGTCTTCTGCTGGTTCGCCCTGCTGCGCCGCAAGCTCGGCGCGACCGCGCTGGCCGTCGCGGGTCTGGCCTGGCTGGCCGGGCTCGGCGTGGTGCTGGCCGCGCTCACCCCGGGCGGCGCCTACCTGGCGACCGTCCCGGCGCTGGCCGGCGCGCTGGCCGCGCTCACCGCCCTGTTCGTACGGGACCTGGCCGCCACCGCCGCGATCGCCGTCGGCGGCGCGATCGCCACGGTGATCCTGCTGCCCACCGTGTTCATGCTGTTCCCGGCGCTGGGCATGGCGATGGGCGCGGCCGGCGCGTTCCTGACCGTGCTGCTCCTGCTCGCGCTGCTGCCGGTGATCGACCTGATCCACCCGTCCGCGGAGCCGGTCCAGGGCCTGCCGGCGCTGCGGGCCCGCCGCCGGGGCATGCTCGCCACCCTGGTCGCCTCGCTCCTCGCGATCGTCTGCACGGTGACCGGCCTGGCGGTGGACCGGTTCGACGCGAAGCACCCGGTGCTCACCCAGTTGATGTACGCGCTGGACGCCGACACCGGCACCGCCGAGTGGCTCAGCACCGAGGCAACCACCCAGAAGTGGACGTCGCAGTACGTCGCGGGCGGCCCGAAGCCGGTGGCCGAGACCCTGCCCGCGTTCGGCGCCGGGGAACTGCGGGTCGGCCCGGCCCAGGCCGCCACGCTGCCGGCGCCGATGGTCACGAAGGAGTCCGAGACCACCGCGGCGAACGGTGACCGGGTCGTCAGCCTGCTGCTGAAGCCGCAGCGCACGGTCCGGTTCACCACGCTGCACGTGGCCGCGGCGACACAGGTCACCAACCTGACGGTCGCGGGCGTCCAGATCCCGGCCGACAAGTCCGCCGGGGGTGGCTGGGGCACCGGCTTCATCTTCCACGCGCCGCCGGCCGAGGGCGTTCAGGTGGTGCTGACGATCCACGGCGCCGGGCCGGTGAAGGTCCGGGCGATGGACGCCAGCGACAACGTCACCGAGATGCCCGGCTTCCACGCCCGCCCGGCCGGCGTCGGCATCCTCGGCTCCCACAGCAGCGAGATGGTCGCGGTAGCGAAGACCTACAGCTTCTAGCCGAGCTACCTACCCCGGCCGCGGCGGCCGGCCGGGGCCTCGTGGCGGAAGTGGACGAAGAGGCGGCCCCAGTTGTCGCCGTCCTTCTCGATCCGGTGGTAGAGCTGCTTGATGTCCTTCTGGTCGAGGAAGCGGATCACCTTCTTCTTCAAGGCGCCACTGCCCTTCCCCGGGATGATCTCGACCATGGCGGCCTTCTTCTGGATCGCCTCGTCGATGATCCCCCGCAGGGCCCGGTCGATCTCCTGGCCCTTGTTGAAGATGTCGTGCAGGTCGAGCTTCAGCTTCATGGTCAGACCCTATGCGTCGGCGTTCTTGCCGAGCCAGGTCTCGACCCGGCGCAGCGCTTCCTGGTAATCAGCCTGCTGCTTCATCGCGGCGGCCAGCCGCAGGTGCGGGAGCGCTTCCCGGAACCGGCCGGCCCGCTCCAGGGTGCGGCCCAGCACGTGATGCGCGTAATGATCCGACGGATCATGCTCGATCAGTGCCCTGAGCTGCGTCTCCGCCCCGTTGAGCTGGGCCGAGTTGAAGTAGGCCCGGGCGAGCAGCTGACGGACCGCGGCGTTGTGCGGCTCCGCCTCGACGATCGGTTCGAGCAGCCGGGCCGCGCCGAGCGGGTCGCCGGACTCGAAGAAGAAAGTGGCCCTGCGGTACTCCTCGAGAAGATCCACGTGACAGCTCCCCACGCTCGTCCGCCGACTTTGACCAACGCTTGCACAACATCGGGTCGACAGCGAGTGTTCCACCCCTCCCAGGTTCCCGACAAAACCCAACAAAACTGCTTATTGCGTACGGAGAAATGCCGCTAACGCTTGAACCGGAAGCCGCCCGTGCCGAAAACCAAGACGACACCTCTCTCCTATAGGGCACTTCCACAGCTGCTACACAGGAAACGGAAAGCCGACGCCGAGCGTCGCCGACCACAGTTGGGGACATGACGATGGCGAACGCAGACTCCAGCACCGAACTCCGGCGGCCCGACGGCACCCCGGTTCGCGTACTCGTGGTGGACGACGAGCCGACGCTGGCCGAGTTGCTCTCGATGGCGCTGCGCTACGAGGGCTGGGAGGTCAAGAGCGCCGGCGACGGGCTCAGCGCGGTGCGGACGGCCCGGGACTTCCGGCCCGACGCCGTCATCCTGGACATGATGCTCCCGGACATCGACGGGCTGGAGGTGCTGCGCCGACTGCGCGGCGAGTCGCCCGAGGTGCCGGTGCTGTTCCTGACCGCGAAGGACTCGGTGGAGGACCGGATCACCGGCCTCACCGCCGGTGGCGACGACTACGTCACCAAGCCGTTCAGCCTGGAAGAGGTGGTGGCCCGGCTGCGCGGGCTGATGCGCCGGATGGGGCACGCCCCGATGCGCACCGAGTCGCAGCTCGTCGTCGGCGACCTGACCCTGGACGAGGACTCGCACGAGGTCCGCCGGGGCGGTGACCTGATCACGCTGACCGCGACCGAGTTCGAGCTGCTGCGCTACCTGATGCGCAACCCGCGCCGGGTGCTCAGCAAGCCGCAGATCCTGGACCGGGTTTGGAACTACGACTTCGGTGGGCAGGCGAACGTCGTGGAGCTGTACATCTCTTACCTGCGCAAGAAGATCGACGCCGGCCGCGCGCCGATGATCCACACCATGCGCGGCGCCGGCTACGTACTCAAGCCGGCCGACTGACCATGCGCGCTGCCGACAAGGCCCACCCCCGCCCCGCCCGCTGGCGCAGCCCGGCGGGCTGGCCGCTGCGTACCCGGCTGGTCGCCACCATGATCGCCCTGCTCGCGGTCCTGGGCCTGGTCGTCGGCGGCACCGCCGAGCTCTATCTGTACAACTCGCTGCGCAAGCAGAACGTCGACCAGCTCACCGACGTCTCCCGGCGAATCGGATTCCAGGCGCCCAAGAATTTCGGCGGCAGCCCTCCGGGTGGGCCGGGCGGCTCGAATTCCTCCAGCGGAACGAACAGCAAAAGCGCTCTACCCGGCGGCACCCCGGACAACACCATCGTGCTGGAGCAGGAATCCGACGGCACCCTGTCCGGCGGTGTACTGAAATTCACCGAATCGTCGCAGGAGATCGCCGAGCTTCCGGCGGCCGGCAAGGCAATCGTCCTGAGCGAGGTTCCCACCAACGGGGATGTCGTGACCGTCAACCTCGGCAGCAACCTGCCGCGGTACCTGATGGTCCGGGTCGTCCGGAGGGAGGGCGACGTCTATTACGTCGGCCTATCGCTGGAGCGCACGAACTCGACGTTGCTTACCGTCGCGGGCTTCACCGGTTGCATCGTCCTCGGGTCGCTGCTGATCGCTGGGTGGGGTGGGGCGCTCATTGTCCGCCGTACCCTCAAGCCTCTTGACCGAGTGGCCGCAACCGCGAGTCGCGTCGCTGAGCTCCGCCTCGATCGTGGCGAGGTGCAACTCGCGCAGCGAGTGCCCGAGCAGGACACCGACCCGCGCACCGAGGTCGGCCAGGTCGGCGCCGCGCTGAACCGGATGCTCGACCACATCGGCAGCGCGCTGGAGTCGCGGCACGCGAGCGAGATGCAGGTCCGCCAGTTCGTCGCGGACGCGAGTCACGAACTGCGCACGCCGCTGGCCGCGATCCGCGGCTACGCCGAGCTGAGCCGGCGCAGCCGCCAGCCGGTCCCGGACGAGCTGGCCCACGTGCTGGGCCGGGTCGAGTCCGAGGCGAAGCGGATGACCGCCCTGGTCGAGGACCTGCTGCTGCTCGCCCGGCTGGACGCCGGCCGCCCGCTGGCGCAGGACCCGGTCGATCTGACCATGCTGGCCGTCGACGCGACCAGCGACGCGCACGCCACCGCTCCCCGGCACTACTGGCAGCTGGACCTGCCGGACGAGCCGGTCACCGTGATCGGCGACGGCGCCCGGCTGCACCAGGTGTTGGCGAATCTGCTGGCCAACGCCCGCACGCACACCCCGGAGGGCACCACCGTCACGGTCAAGGTCGGCACGATGCCGAACGCGGCCGTGCTCCAGGTGATCGACAACGGTCAGGGCATCCAGGCCGATCTGGTCCCGCACATCTTCGAGCGGTTCGCCCGCGGGGACAGCTCGCGGTCCCGCGCGGCCGGCAGCACCGGCCTGGGTCTGTCGATCGTGCACGCGGTGGTGATGTCGCACCGCGGCAAGGTCGGCGTGCAGAGCCGGCCGGGGCAGACCATCTTCACCGTGATGCTGCCGGCCGCGACCTCGCAGGTCGTCCCATCAGCTGAACATCACACGCCATATCTGCCACGGGTCGGTTGATCGGGCTATGCTGGCGGGCGTGTCTCGGACGTGGTCGTTCTATTGGTTTACGAGGCCGGCTCAAGCCGGTGCCTCGGCCATGACCGCATGACCTGAGACACCCCGCCAGAGCCGGCTGAGGCAGCGACGACGTCGCTGCCTTTTTGTTTGCCCCGAGCAAACCGGCTCTCGTCCAGGGCCGGTTGAAGGAGAGAGATCACCGATGACCGCCCCCGAGGTGCAGCGCGTCCGTGACCAGCGGATCGAGAAGATCGTGCCGCTGATGAGCCCGGCCCTGCTGCATCACGAGCTGCCCCTGACCACCGATTTGCACGACACCGTGCTGGCCGGCCGCAAGCAGGTCGAGGACGTGCTGAACGGCCGAGATCAGCGCCTGCTGGTCGTGGTCGGCCCGTGTTCGGTGCACGACCCGGCCGCCGCCGCCGAGTACGCCGACCGGCTGCAGGTCGAGGCCGAGCGGCTCAAGGACGACCTGCTGATCGTGATGCGGGTGTACTTCGAGAAGCCGCGCTCCACGGTCGGCTGGAAGGGTCTGATCATGGACCCGGCCCTGGACGGCACCGGTGACGTCGGCGAGGGCCTGCGGATCGCCCGCAAGCTGCTGCTCGAGGTGGTCGGCCGGGGTCTGCCGGTGGCCGTCGAGTTCCTCGACCCGATCACCCCGCAGTACATCGCGGACACCGTGGCCTGGGGTGCGATCGGCGCCCGGACCGTCGAGTCGCAGGTGCACCGCCAGCTCTCGTCCGGCCTGTCGATGCCGATCGGCATGAAGAACCGCCCGGACGGCAGCGTCTCCACCGCGGTCGACGCGATCCACGCCGCCGCGGCGCAGCACGTCTTCCCGGGGATCGACTACTCGGGCACCCCGGCGATCCTGCACACCACCGGCAACCCGGACTGTCACCTGGTGCTGCGCGGTGGCGGCGGCAAGCCGAACTACAGCGCCGCGGACGTCGAGGCGTCGATCGCACTGCTGCGCAAGGCCGGCCTGCCGGAGCGCCTGGTGATCGACTGCTCGCACGGCAACAGCAACAAGGACCACAACCGGCAGCCGCTGGTGGCCGAGGACATCGCCGGGCAGATGGAGGCCGGGCAGCACGCGATCAGCGGCGTGATGCTGGAGAGTTTCCTGGTGCCGGGTCGCCAGGAGCTGGGCGCCGAGATGACGTACGGCCAGTCGGTCACCGACGCGTGCATGGGCTGGGACGGCACGGTCGCGGTGCTGGAGCGGCTGGCGGCCGCGTCGGCCAAGCGCCGGACGCTCTGACCAGGGGTTCTGGTGGGTCCCGCCGACATCGGGCGGGACTCACAGGGACCACACAGCCACGGCACAAGGATGCGACAGGGCCCGCGTAAACAGTTCATCGAGTACGAATCCACCAGCTCTCTGGGAGTTCGCCCGATGACCTCGATTACGTCAACCTCTCCGCCGGACGCCGCAGCGGTCGTCGAGGGCGAGCCGGTCGTCGACGAGACGCCGTCCCCACCGCGTGACCGCACCGGCGCCGCCCGCTGGCTCCTCGGCCGCAGCGACGCCCCGTGGATCCGCCCGTCCCTGTTCGCGCTGCTGATCGGCACCGCGTTCCTCTACATCTGGGGCCTGGGCGCGTCCGGCTGGTCCAACGCGTTCTACTCGGCCGCGGTCCAGGCCGGCTCGGCGAGCTGGAAGGCGTTCTTCTACGGCTCGTCCGACGCGGCCAACTCGATCACCGTCGACAAGACTCCGGCCTCGCTGTGGATCATGGCGATCTCGGTACGCATGTTCGGCCTCAGCACCTGGAGCATCCTGGTCCCGCAGGCGCTGCTCGGCGTGGCCAGCACCGGCCTGCTCTACGCCACCGTGCGACGCGGCTTCGGCCCGGCGGCCGGCCTGATCGCCGGCACGGTCACCGCGCTCACCCCGGTCGCCGTGCTGATGTTCCGCTTCAACAACCCGGACGCCCTGCTCGTGCTGCTGATGGTGGCCGGGGCGTACGCCACGCTGCGCGCCGTGGAGAGCGGCTCCACCAAGTGGCTCGTGCTCGCCGGGGTGTTCGTCGGCTTCGGCTTCCTCACCAAGATGCTCCAGGCGCTGCTGGTGGTCCCGGCGTACGGCCTGGCGTACCTGATCGCCGGCCCGCCCAAGCTACTCAAACGCGTCTGGCAGCTGCTGCTCTCGCTCGGCGCCCTGATCGTCTCGGCCGGCTGGTACATCGCGATCGTCGAGCTGGTGCCGGCGTCCGCCCGGCCGTACATCGGCGGTTCGCAGAACAACAGCCTGCTCGAGCTCGCCCTCGGCTACAACGGCCTGGGCCGGCTCAACGGTGAGGAGACCGGCAGCGTCGGAGGCGGCGGTGGCGGTGGCGCCGGCGGCGGGATGTGGGGCGAGACCGGCTGGAGCCGGATGTTCGACTCCTCGCAGGGCGGTCAGATCTCCTGGCTGCTGCCGGCCGCGCTGATCGTGCTGGCCGCCGGTCTGGTGATCACGGCCCGCCGGGCCCGCACCGACCTGCAGCGCGCCGGCCTCGTGCTGTGGGGCTCGTGGCTGCTGATCACCGGGTTGATCTTCAGCTTCATGCAGGGCATCTTCCACGCGTACTACACGGTGGCGCTCGCCCCGGCGGTCGGCGCGGTGGTCGGCATGGGCGTGACCCTGCTCTGGAAGCACCGGGCGAACATCTTCGCGGCGCTGACCCTGGGCGCGACGATCGCGGTCACCGCCTGGTGGTCGTACACGCTGCTGGGCCGCAGTTCGGACTTCCTGCCCTGGCTGCGCCTGCCGGTCCTGATCGTCGGCATCGTGGCGGCGGTCGCGGTGGTCGCCTCGTTCCGGCTGGGCCGGCGGATCGCCCTGGTCGGCGGGGTGATCGCGCTGATCACGGCGCTGGCCGGGCCGGCGGCGTACGCGGTGCAGACCGCGTCCCAGCCGCACACCGGGTCGATCCCGACGGCCGGCCCGTCGAGCGGCGGCATGGGCGGTCCGGGCGGCGGTCGCGGTGGCGGCAACCGCGGCGGCGGGGGCGGCTTCCCCGGTGGCGGCCAGAACGGCGGCGGATTCCCGGGCGGCGGTCAGAACGGCGGCGGTTTCCCCGGTGGCGGAAACTTCGGCGGCGGCCAGGCCCCGGGTGGCAACAACACCAACACCCAGGGCGGAAACACCCAGGGCGACGGTACGCAGGGTGACGGCGCCCGTGGCGGCCGAGGCATGGGCGGCGGCGGAATGGGCGGCCTGCTCAACGCCGCGACGGTCAGCACCGAGATGAAGGCCCTGCTGGAGCAGGACGCCGGCAAGTACACCTGGGTCGCCGCGGCGATCGGTTCGCAGAACGCCTCGGGCTACCAGCTCGCCACCGAGAAACCGGTGATGGCGGTCGGCGGCTTCAACGGCACCGACCCGTCCCCGACGCTCGCCCAGTTCCAGGAGTACGTGGCGGCCGGGAAGATCCACTACTTCATCGGCGGCAGCGGGATCGGCGGCGGTGGCAGCTCGGGCAGCAGCGACAGCAGCCAGATCTCCGCCTGGGTGACCGAGAACTTCACCGCGACGACCGTCGGCAGCACCACGGTGTACGACCTCACCGCGAGCTGACCACCCTCCACATCCGACCCACGCGGGCGGCTCCCTTCCGGGGCCGCCCGCTTTCGTCGTACCGAATGGTCCGAAACATCCCTGATACAAAGCGGACAGAAAGGCTCAACAACTCACAGTTGGCCCACAGCCTTCTTATACAGCGCGCAAAGACGCGGGACGGAAATTGTTCCCATGAGCCTTTCGACGCTGCCCTCGCAGGACGCCGGTTCGGCCCGCGTCACCGCACCGGTGCTCGACGTGGTCGTGCCGGTCTACAACGAGGAGGTCGACCTCGAGCCCTGCGTCCGGCGGTTGCACGCGTACCTCGCCGCGCATTTTCCCTACCGGTTCCGGGTCACCATCGCGGACAACGCGAGCATCGACGGCACCGCGGCCGTGGCGCAGCGTCTCAAGGCAGAGTTTCCCGAGGTCGAAGCGGTGCACCTGACGCAGAAGGGCCGCGGCCGGGCGCTCAACCACGTCTGGACGCACTCCGACGCGGCGATCCTCGCCTACATGGACGTCGACCTCTCGACCGATCTGGGCGCGCTGTTGCCGCTGGTCGCGCCGCTGATCTCGGGCCACTCCGACCTCGCGATCGGTTCCCGGCTGGCCCGCGGCTCACGCGTCGTCCGAGGTGCCAAGCGCGAGTTCATCTCCCGCAGTTACAACCTGATTTTGCGTACGACGATGGCCGCCCGCTTCTCCGACGCGCAGTGTGGCTTCAAGGCGATCCGGTCCGATGTGGCCCGCCGGCTCCTGCCGATGGTGGAGGACACCGGCTGGTTCTTCGACACCGAGATGCTGGTCCTGGCCGAGCGGGCCGGCCTGCGCATCCACGAGGTGCCGGTGGACTGGGTGGACGACCCGGACAGCCGGGTCGACATCGTCTCGACCGCGATGGCGGACCTGAAGGGCATCGTCCGGATCACCCGCGCGCTGAGCAGCGGAAAGCTCCCGATCGCGACGCTCCGCGAACAGCTCGGGCGCAACCCGCTGCCGGTCGAGGGCGTGCCGACCGGCCTGACCGGGCAGCTGATCCGCTTCGCCGGGGTGGGCGTGGCCAGCACGCTGGCGTACCTGGCGCTCTACGCCCTGCTCCGGGTCGGTGTCGGCCCGCAGGCGGCGAACCTGATCGCGCTCCTGGTCACGGCGGTGGCGAACACCGCGGCGAACCGGCGGCTGACCTTCGGCGTGAGCGGCACGGACGGCGCGCTCCGGCACCAGGCGCAGGGGCTCGTGGTGTTCGGCATCGGCCTGGCGCTGACCAGTGGCTCGCTCGCCCTGCTGGACGCGGCCGCCACCCAGCCGTCCCGGATGGTCGAATTGTCGATCCTGGTGCTGGCCAACCTGATCGCGACCGCGGTCCGCTTCCTGCTGATGCGCATCTGGGTGTTCCGCGGTTCCCGGGAGCGCGCCTGATCCCCCTCGCACTGTCTTCGATCCTTCGATTCGGAACATCAACTGCGCGGCGCCCGATAACTCGGGCGCCGCGTTTTTCGCAGCCCCGTGACCAGTCGTTTCTCTCGCCATCTGACCTGATCGGCTCGATCCGTGGGACGGCATTCGGACGGTTCGCACCGTCATCGAAACACGGCAAAGCCGTTGTACCGGGTGCCGAACACCTTTCCGGTCATATCCCCCGCTGGGCGCGTCGATCGGGTCCACAGGTAGTTCGGGCGAAAAATTCGGCACACGCAGACGTATCACGGAAGCAACTCAGAGGTAACAATGGGCTTTGATCGGGATAGCCGACCCTCGATCCTTGCTTCACCGGCGCGGCGACCGGAAGGTAGCAAAACATGCTCAGCAAAGAGGACAGCCGACGGCTGGCACAGCTGGAGCGCCAGCTCCGGCGCGACGACCCCGACTTCTGCGCCCGGATGGGCGGCGGGAACTTCAGTGTTCCGGCCCCCCGGCCCCCGTTAGCCCTGTTCTTCGTCGCCGCCGCGATAGCCGTCGCCGCGATCGTCCTCGGTGCGGTCGGCTGGTGGATCGCCGCCGTCACCGTCGCCGCCTGGAGCCTCGTCACCGCGGCCGGCGCGTTCTACCGCCTGCGCAAGTTCCGCACTCCCTGAGACCGGCCTCCTCCGATCGAGCCCGCGCCCGGCACGGCGCGGGCTCGCTCACACTCAGCCCCACCCAGCCCAGCCCGCCCGCCCCCACCCCACCCGGCTCGGCTCGGCCCGGCCCGGCCCGGCTCGGCTCGGCCCGGCCTGGCCCGGCTAGGCTCGGCCTGGCTCGGCCCGGCCCGGCTCGGCGCGGCTCGGGCGCAGCACAACCCAGGCCCAGGCCAGCCCGGAACCAACCTCAGCCCGGGCCGAGTCCCAGTCCCAGGACCAGGACCAGGACCAGGACCAGGACCAGGACCAGGACCAGTGTCGGCGCGGCGTCCGAGCGCGGCGCCTCGCGGTCAGGAGTACTGGAACGCCTCGCCTCGCGGTCAGGAGTACTAGAACGCGGCGGCTCGCGGTCAGGGGTGCTGGAGGGCGGCGAGGACGGCGGCTCGGGGGCTGGACAGCACCAGACGGCCGGGTAGCAGGGCGGCGGCCGGGGCCATGCTCGGCTGGGCCAGCACGATCACGTCGGCCGCCACGTCACGCAGCTGGGCCGCGATCGCCTCGTGGTAGCGGCCCAGCTCCCCGGCCTCGAAGTACGACCAGGCCGCCAAGCACGGCACCGGCACCAGATCCGCCCCGGGATCCTCCTCCAGCAGCAAAGCGGTCGTCGGCTCCAGCGTGGACTCCACCGCGTAGGCCACCGCGATCCGCCCGCCGATGGCGACCGCGGCCCGCGCCATCGGCCGGTCCCCGCGAACCACCCCGGCGCGTTCCGCCTCCGGCCCGATCGTCGAGCAGGTGCAGACGATCACGTCGGCCCCGGCCAGCTCCCCCAGCCGCGCCCGGACCCGTTCCTCGACCGGAATCCCGGCCCGCGCGTCGGCGAGCAGGCTCGGGTCGACCACATGCTCGTCCCGCCACCCCGGCGCCAGCTCGGCGACCAGCGCACGGAACGTCGCCACGTGCACCTCAGCGGTATGCAGGAACCCGATCGTGCTCACCCGAACACCGTAGCGGCCACCAAAGCCCAGCCTGCCGCATCACCCCACGACCCCAAACACCCCGGGCCCGCACCCGCAGCCCAACCCAGCACGCCACACGCCCCGCGCGCAGCCGTCGAGACGCCACACGCCGCGCCCGCAGCCGGGTGCGACAAACACGGGCGGCGGAAGCGGCCTGGTCACTCGAAGGTCGTGGTGGCGGACGGGACCCCGCGGGCCCGGGCCACCTGCGCCGCCTCGGCCTCGATCCGCTCGCGCCGGGCGGCCGTGAGCGGCCCGAAGGCGGTCACCGTCAGGTCCACCCGCTTCTTCCCGGACAGCCGCGGACGCCACACCCCGGCGATCTCCCCGTCGAGCAGCACCACCCCGGGATTGCCGAGCACCCGCCACACCTCTTTGTGCCGCTCCCGCTCCGGCACGAGAACGTCCCGATCCCGCCCCTGGAGCAGCGGATCCATCGCCGGCAGGAGCCGGGCCCGCGTCGGCGTGGCAGCCGACTCCAGCGCGCCCACCCGGTCGGCCGGCAGCCACGCCTTACGCCCGTCGACCCGCAACTCGACCAGCTCGGCGGGCCAGACCGCACGAATCTCCGCAGTAGTGCTGAGCAGGTATTTCGCGACCTCCGCGGGCCCGGCCGGACCGAGGAACCGCAGGTAGGTCGCGATCAGCTCGGCGATGCCCCGATTGGCGGCCGGGATCGGGCCGGTGTCCAGCGGCCCGAGCATCGCGTCCCGCCCCCGGGACAGCACCCGCACGCCGCCGGCCAGCCCGGCCTGCTGCCAGACCGTCCCGGAGATGTGCCGGGCCCGGCAGGCCTTGCAGTCGAAGGTCAGCTCGCGCGGCACCAGCGCGCTGACCCCGGTGCTCGCCGCGCCGCGCGGCATCGGCTCGCGCACCACCTCGCGGAACGCCTCCGCCGTGGCCCGCAGCGCCGCGACCCCGAGCCGCGCCGCCTGCGGGATCGCGCCGCTCTTGATCCGCGCGCTCGCGTCGGCGTCGCTGACCGGCCAGAGCCGCTCGCTCAGCGCCGCGACGTCGCCCAGCCGGTGCAGCTGCGGCGCCCCGCGCGCCGCCCAGACCGTGACCAGGCGGTCATCCTCCAGGTCGGCACTGGTCCGCGCGGCCAGCGCGACGCTGGTCGAGCCCGGGGTGTACTCCTGCACGCCCAGGTCGAGCACCGGCAGGTCGGCCGGCCGCGCGTCGCCGCGCTCGGCGAGCCCGAGGGCGGCCAGGCGGAAGGCCATCACCTGGGTGCGATCCACGTTGATCATTCGCCCACCTCCCGGTCGGTCAGGTGCGACGACCGTACCGCCGGGCTGCGACATTTCTCAGGCGTTCGCGGCGCGCGCCGGGCAGGCCGTCCACGTACTCCCAGGTGTCGAGGCTGGTCGGGCCGTACGGCCCCTCCTGTGGGATCGGCGGCTCGCCGGTCAGCCGGTAGCCGCACCGGCGGGCCACCGCGGTGCTCGCCGAGTTGCCCGGGTCGATCCGCAGCAGCAGCCGGCTCAACCGCAGCGTGCCGCAGGCATACTCGGTGAGCAGCGACAACGCGGCCGACGCCAGCCCGCGCCGCCGATGGGCCGCCCCGACCAGATAGCCCAGCTCGGCCTCGCCCAGGGCCGGCTCGACCCCGAACAGCAGCACCTCACCCAGCGGGGTGAACCCGTCCGTGGTGATCGCGAGCTGGATCCGCCGCCCGGTCAGCCGCCCCTGCCGGGCCCGTTTCAGATAGGCCAGCCCCGCCTCGACGTCGAACGGGGACGGCATCGGCGTCCAGCGCGCGATGTCCGGCTCGTCCAGCATTGCCACGAGATCTTCCAGATCGTCGGGCGTCCATTCGCGCAGCACGACGCCATTGCCCGCCAACCTCAGCGGGTGCGGCAGCGGGCGGGCGGTCACCCCCAGATCCTGCCCAGAAAGACCCGTATGCGGCTAGTGGCGATTCGACAGGTCACAGCAGACGATTCTTGACCGCCGATCCGTCGGATTACCGATTTCATCCAGGGCGCCCTTCAGGCACCCTTCACCCCAGCTTGTCGCGCACGGCAGCATTTGCTCCATGTCCAACTTCCCGGGTACGCCCCCATCCCGCCCCACCCCGCCGATCCCGCCCGCCGGCCCGGCCACGCCAGCGACCGCTCCCGGCAGCCGGATCCTGCCCGCCACCACCGACGGGCACTGGGCGACCTACAACGCCGAGCAGGCCGACCGCCCTGTCCGTGAGACCTGCCGCCGAGCGATGGACCTGGCCGGCCGGGGCGCCGGTCGGACGGCCGTCGACCTGGGTTGCGGCGCCGGCCGCGAGACCCGCGCCCTGCTCGACGACGGCTGGCGGGTCGTCGCCTACGACAGCGACCCGACGATGCTGGTCGCCGCCGACCGCGGCCACCCGGCGCTGACCGCCCACCTGCTCGGCTTCGAGCAGATCACCGAGCTCCCGCCGGCCGACCTGATCTACGCCGGCTACGCCCTGCCGTTCCAGGAGCCCGCGTCCTTCGATCGCGTGTGGACCCTGATCCGCGCGGCACTGCGCCCGGGCGGCCGGGTCGCCGTCGACGTCTTCGGCGTCCACGACGCCTGGTCCGCCACGCCGTGGATGACGTTCCTGACCGCCGCCGGGGCGCGGGCGCTGGCCGACGGCCTGACCATCGAGCACTGGCACGAGCAGGACGAGATCGGCCCGGCCTTCAGCGGTCCCAAGCACTGGCACGTGTTCGAGCTGATCGCCCGGCGCCCGGTCTGACCCGAGCCTTGCCGGCCGGCGCTCACGGTCGTACCGAAAGCGGCCCTTGATCTCCGTGAGGAGCAGCGGCCTTGGGCGGAACAGCGACCGTGAGCAAAAGCGGCCGGGGTCAGAGTCGGCGGGCGGTGATCTCGAGGCCGGCGGACCGGAGGCGGCTGACCAGCGCGTCGCCGATGGCGGTGGCCGGGGTCAGGACGCCGCCCTCGGACGGCGGCAGCGCCGCCCGGTCCAGCGCCAGGGCCAGCGCGGACTCGCCGAGCATCACCGAGGTCGCCGCGTAGCCCGGGTCGCCCTTGGCCCGCACCCGGGCGGTGTACCGCGCGCCGGACGTCGTCGTCGTGAAGATGTCCATGGTGAAGTGGCCCTCCTGCTGCGACTTCTCGCTCGGCCCGGTGCCCGGTTTCGGCAGGATCCGGTCCAGCAGGAAGCGGGTGGGCGGCACCGCGAGCCCGGCGAACAGCGCGCCCAGGCCCAGCTTCGTCCCGATCGCGATCACCGGGGACAGCGGTGACGCGCCGACGCTCATCGCCTCGCGGTACTTGAAGGTCCGCCCGTACGCCCAGGAGCGCAACGCGTTGCTGCGCCGGACCACCCGGGTGTTGTAGGACGCCATCACGAACGGCGCGAGCCGGCCGCGCAGCTTCGGGTCCACTTCGGAGGCCGGGAACGTGTCCAGGTCGCTCTGCCGGCCCACCTTCGGCTCGGCCTGGCGGTCCGGGCTCAGCGAGTACGGGCTTCCGGCCACCCGCCGCAGCGCCGGCTCCCGCTTCATCACGTCCACCTGGTTGCGCATCGAGTCGATGGTGCCGCCGCTGATCCCGCCGCGCAGGCTGGTGACGACGAGCGTGGTGTCGGTCAGCTCGCCCGCGCCGTCCGCGGCGATCAGCTGGTGCAGGACGTGCACGCCGAGGTCGGACGGGATGGAGTCGAAGCCGCACGAGTGCACGATCCGCGCACCGGTGCCGCGCGCGAGCTCGTGGTTCTGGTCGATGCTGTCCCGGGCGAACAGCACCTCACCGGTCAGGTCGACGTAGTCGGTGCCGGCCGCGGCGCAGGCGTGCACGAGCGGAAGGCCGAACTTCGCGTACGGCCCGACCGTGGTGATCACCACGCGGGTGCGCCCGGCCAGCGTGGCCAGCGCGTCCGGGTCGGCCGCGTCGGCGATCAGAATCGGCCAGTCCACGTTCAGCCGGGACTTCACCGCCGCCAGTTTCGCCGCTGAGCGCCCGGCCAGCGCGATCCGGGTGCCGGCCGGCGCGTGCCCGGCGAGATAGCGCGCCACCAGCACACCGACGAAGCCGGTGGCGCCGTAGATGACCACCTCGAAATCACGTGAACGATCGCTCATGATCGGTGATTGTGCACCCCGGACCGCACCTTAGGAAACTCATCGGTAACAACGGGTCGATCATGGCGGCGGTGGTTTCGTTTCGCCGGGGTGGCCCGGATGACCAGGGCCGCGATGTCGTCGTGATCGCTTCGGCCCAGCCAGTCGCCGGTCCGCTGCCCGATCCGCTCGGTCACCAGGGCGGCCGGCATGCCGGTGTACTCGCCCAGCAGGGTGACGAGACGGCGCAGGCCGAACGGCTCGCCGTACGGGCCGCCCTCGGCGTCGACGACCCCGTCGGTGTAGAGCACGCAGGCCTCTTCCGGGGCGAGCTGGATCGTCGCCTCGGCGAACGTCGCCGGGTGTTCGACGCCGAGCATCATGCCGCCGATGGGTACCGGGTCCACGGTTCCGGTCTGCCGCACGACCAGTGGTGGCGGGTGGCCGCCGGCGGCCAGTCGCAGCCGGGCACCCCCGTGCGGCAGCGCCTCGACGACGCCGACGATCAGGGTGGCGAACTGCGTCGCCTCGGTGGAGTGCGGGTCGAAGGTCGCCGCGTTCAGCAGGTTCAGCATGTCCAGGGGTTGTCCGTTGATCCGGCGCAGCACCTGGAGCGACTGTCGTAGCCGGTTGCCGGCCACCGCCGCCTCGACGCCCTTGCCGCAGACGTCGCCCAGGACGCAGAACACGCCGCCCTCGGTGCGCGGCTCGGCGTGCACGATGTCGCCACCGATGCGCAGCGCCTCGCGGGCCGGCCGGTACACGGACGCCAGCTCGAGACCGGCGACGTCGGGTATCGGCGCGGGCAGCAGCGCCGTGCGCAGAGTCTCGGCGACCTCGGCCTGCTCGCGGTAGAGCACGGCCGCCGTCACCGCGCGATTGACCGCGGTCCCGAACTCGGCCGCGACCGATCGGCCGGCCTCGGTGAAGGTCGCCTGATCGGGGTCGCGCAACAGCAGCAGCGCGCCCCGGCCCTGGTAGGAGTACGTCACCCGGACGATCACGCCGTGACCCTGGTGCTCGGCGCCGTCGGGCAGGGCCCATCGGCCGGGCGGGATGGGCCGGACCCGGGCGCCGCCGGAGTCGGTGAGGGTTGCCTGGATCCAGCCGGGCAGGTCGGCCTGAGCGACCGTGTTGTCCTGATCCGGTTTCGGGGCCGGCGCGCTCTCCTGACCTGCCGCCCACCACCGCGCCTCCTGCCGGTCGACGGCGAGGACGAGCACCGCCACCCGGGCCAGCTCGGGGAGGGCGAGGCGGACGGCGGCAGCGGCGGTGCGGTCGAGGTTCAGTGACCGGCCCAGCGTCCGGTACGCCGCGATGAGCAGATCCCGTCCCCGGTCGGGGCAGGCCGCACCGCCGGCCTCGACGGGCGCGTCGTCGTCGTGCTGGTTGCCGTTCATGGCGGTGTGCCGGACGGTCACCCGGTCGCGACCGCGAAGGTCAGCTGAACCCTGGTGCCGCCGGGGCCGGTGTCGATGTCGACCCGCTGGCAGATCTGGCCCACCAGCCACAGGCCGTAGAGGCCGATGTGGCCGGGGCGCGGGCGGGGGCGTTCGCCGCGGTAGCGGCGGGGAATGCCGCGGCCGCTGTCGCTGATGCTGAGGAACAGCAGGTTGCCGCGTCCGGCAGCGGTGATGTGGCCCGAGCCGCCGCCGTAACGTACCGCGTTGGTCATGATCTCGGTTGCCGCGAGCAGCAGGTTGTAGCGCTCCTGCCCGGACATCGCCAGGCCGTCGGCGTAGCCGGACAGCTGCCGCCGGATGTGTCCCATGTTGTCGCCGCCGAACGCCTCGTCGAGGACCTCGGCGAGCGGCGCGGCGCGCCCGCCCGAGGTGGCGAACTCCGGCGGGGCCGGGCCGCCGGTGCGTGAAAGGCGGGCGTCGTCCGGCGGGCGCAGGCCGAGGAACACGGTCAGGCCGGCCAGATGGAGGTGTCTCAGCACCTCGGGGGGAGTGCCGGCCACGTGGAACGTCTTGGCCGCGCGCCGCGCGCACCGGCGCACGAGCAGCAGCAGAGCGACTCCGGAGGAGTCCATTGAGGTGACTTCGGTCAGGTCGACGGCCACGTGCGTGCTCGGCTCGGCCTTCAACGCCTGTTCCAGATGCGTCAGCACGTCGGCGTGGCGCACCAGGACCAGTGATCCTGCGAGTACCAGACGAACCGTGCCCTCCGCGGTGACTACGACGTACGCGGGATGCTCCATGTGACGACCTTTGGTTGGTCGGTCTCTGGCTCGTCGGCTCAGGTCGGCTGGATGCCGCCCATCGTTCTCCGGGACGCGGCAGCCGACAAGGGACGACACCCATCAGAGCCCAATTCATGCACAATCCGCGCGAACTGCGCGTCCTCGTGGCCCGCGCACCCGGGTCGCGCCCACATCAGACAACAAAGCGGTGATGAGCCGTCATGCGGAGGATGACCGGTTCGGCGAGACGGGGCCCAGGCACGCCGAACCGCGCACCCACTCTTGCGTGTCCGGTCACAAACGGCGTTCCCCCGCACGGTTGACCACGTAGGTGGCAACCGGCGCCGCCACTGAAGAACTCGGGTTGTTATTCACACAAAGGAAGATCAAAGCGGCTAATTTGTGAGAACAAAGTCACCAGCCCCGCTTCCGGGCGTGGTCAGTCCGGAGAGGTGGTGGCTACCGTCGGCAGTCCGCAATTGCGGACACCGTGGCCGGAACGCCGAGTCCTGCCTGCTGGTCACGGTCAACAACACACAGGCATGGAGCGGGGGACCCACAAGTTCTCCGGCGCGCTCACGTTGAGCGCGCCTCGGGGTGAAGCCGCCTGACGGCGGCCGGGCTCCTCGGCCCGAACCCGACAGCTCACCTCGCAGGCGTGGAGGGAAAAACTTCATGCTTCACCTGAACAAGCGGGTTCGTCGTGCGGTCTCCCGGCGAGCCCAGTCTCCGCGCGCCCTGAAACGCGCGCTCGGCATCATGGTCGCCGGTCTCGCCGGTGCGGTCGGCATGCTGGCGGTCGAAGCCACACCCGCCAGCGCCGCCCCGGACGTGAACTGGGACGCCGTGGCCCGGTGCGAGTCCGGCGGCAACTGGCGGATCAACACCGGCAACGGCTATTACGGCGGGTTGCAGTTCAGCCGGTCCACGTGGCGTGCGCACGGGGGCGGGAAGTACGGCTCGACCGCCAACGTGGCCTCCAAGAGCGAGCAGATCACGGTCGCCGAACGGGTCCTGCGGAACCAGGGCATCGGTGCCTGGCCCACCTGCGGGCGTCGCGGGCTCACCAAGGCGCGGACCACCGCCGCGGTGAACCCCTACCGCCTGGCCTCCTACGACTCGCCGCTGAGGACGACCGGCACCTACGTCGTGAAGCGCGGCGACACCCTTTCCGCCATCGCCACGCGCTACCGCGTCAAGGGCGGCTGGAAGGCCCTTTACCGCGCCAACGCGAGCCGCCTGGGCAGCCCGAACCGGCTGACGGTCGGCCAGCGCCTGGCCTTGTAGGAGCAGCTCAGGGCCGGGCGAACTCCGGCTGATCGAGCACCCGCAGCCAGGTTCCGTCCGGCTGCCGGCGGACCACCTGCGCCCTCGCCCCGGCCCCGTCTCTCGGCGGCGTCGCGGTGAGGGCCAGGTCGCCGCTGATCAGCGTGGGCAGCGGCGGCTCGGGCTCGAAGCGGGGCATCCTCGGCAGCAGCTCGGCCCAGAGCTGCTGGATCGCCGCGCGCCCGACGGTCTGGCTGCCGGGCGGGTAGGCCATCACGGCGTCCTCCTCGTACAGCAGGGCGAGGCCCTCGGCATCCTTCGCGTTGGCGCGCTCGACGAAGAGGCGGGTCAGGTCTTCGGGCTGCTGTGCCTTCTCGCGTTCGCTCATGACTTCACCCTGCCCCTACCCGATCCACAAGTCCAACAGATGGTTCTTCTGGCTACTACAATTTCTACTCATGGATCTGCGGCAGCTGGAGTACTTCGTCGCGGTCGCCGAGACCGGCAGCTTCACCCGCGCCGCGGAGCGGGTGCACATCACCCAGTCCGGGGTGAGTGCGCAGGTCAAGGCGCTGGAGCACGAGCTCGGCGCGGAGCTTTTCGACCGCAGCGGCCGGACCGCGCGGCTCACCGACGCCGGTGCGGTCGCGCTGCGCCACGCCCGGGCCGCCCTCGACTCGACGCTCGACCTGCGGGACGCGATCGACGACGTCAAGGGGCTGATCCGGGGCCGGCTGACGATCGGCATGGTGATCGGCTGCGAGGTCGCGCCACTCTTCGACGCGCTCGCCGCCTTCCACCGCGACCATCCCGGCATCGAGCTGGAGCTGGCCGAGGCGAACTCGGACCACCTGGTCGCGGGCGTGCGCGCCGGCGCGTTCGACGTGGCGCTGGCGGGGCTGGCCGGGGCGCCGCCGGAACACCTCGCGTCGCAGGTGATCGTGAGCGAGCGGCTGGTGGCGCTGACCGCTCCCGGCAGCGAGCTCGCGGGGCGCGGCCGGGTCACGGTCGCGGGGCTCCGGTCGTACCAAATCGTCTGTCTGCCGCAAGGGACCGGCATCCGGGACGTGCTCGACCAGGCCGGGGTGGCGGATTCCGGCTTGCGACCGGAGGTCGCGCTCGTCGCCACCTCGCCGGACACCGTCGCCGGCCTGGCCCGCCGCGGCCTCGGGGTCGCGGTCCTCAGCGAGTCGATGGCGGCCGCGCATCCCGACCTGGTCGCCGTGCCGATCGACGGCATCGGGATCCCGGCGCTGCTCGCCCTGGTCTGGCCGGAGCGGACAAGTCCGGCACTGGCCGCGTTCCTCAAGCGGTGCCTGGCCGCGTTCGCCTGAAAATCAAGATCAAAATCCGCTTACGGTACGCCCGCAGCCCGCCCGGAACAGCGGAAAGGCCCCCGCCGCGCAGATCGCGACGAGGGCCTCCCGGTCCATCAGGTGTTACCGCGTGATCGTCCGGAAGTAGACCTTGGCGGCCGACGTGTTGCCGGCCTTGTCCACTCCCCAGTAGCTGATCCGCAGGCTGCCCTTCTTCACGCCGGAGATCCGGACGCTCCAGGTGCTCCCGCTCAGCGACGCGTTCAACACCTCGGCCTTGGCCAGGGCGGACGTCCGCGAGGACGCCTTGGTCCACTTGCCGTGGCTGTAGTAGTACCAGGACTTGCCGCGCTGCTCGGTCAGCTTGACCCGAACCGTGCGGACGCCGGTGCCGACGTCGGTGGCCTTACCGGTCACCTTCGACCAGGACGACGCCCGGTTCGCGCCGCTCGGCACCTTCAGGGTCACCTTGGGCGCCCAGGCGTCCTTGCTGACCTTGACCGAGCCGACGGTCACGGTGGTGCCGGCGCCGACGCCGTTCACCGGGGTGACCTTGACCGAGAACGTGCCGGTCTTCTTGTACGTGTGCGACACCGGCATGTTCACCGACGCCGTGGTGGTGTAACCGTCACCCCAGGCGACCTTGACCGAGGTGCCGTTCACGCCGCTCACCTTGAGGGTGACGGCCTGGGTGGCGTAGATCGAGACGCGGTCCAGGCTGTACTTGCCGGTCTGCGCGGCCGCCGTCACGCTGCCGGCGGTGATCGCCGCGGCCGCGTTGCCGGCCTTGTCGGTGATCGTCACGGTGACCGCGAACGTGCCGGCCGTGGCGTACTTGTGGGTCGCCGTCGTGGCGCCGGCGGCCAGGGTCTCCGGCGCGCTGCCGTCGCCCCAGTTGACCACCTGGGTGATCTCGGTGGCCGGGCTGACGTCGTCGGCGAGCGCCTTCTGGGTCAGCGTGACCGACTGACCGGTCCAGATGCTTGTCGCGTCCACCGAGTAGGTGCCGGTCGGCGCGGTGGTGTCGGACGGGGCCGGCACGTACACCTTGCTGCGGAACGTGGTGTCCGCGGTGATCGGCGTGTACTTGGCGAAGAAGTTGACCAGCATGGTCAGGTCGTTGTCACCGGTGGTGATCTTGTTCGTGCCCTTGCCCAGGGTGAGGAAGTTGTCGCCACCCGCGGCGAGGAACGAGTTCGACGAGACGCGGTACGAAGTGGCCGGGTCGATGACCGTCCCGTTCAACTTCAGCGTCGACGCGACGATGTGCGAACCGGTCGCGGCGGCCGGGTCGTACTCGTAGGTCAGGCCCTTCGACACGCCCAGGTGCAGGATCGGGCGGGACGCGCCGGCCGGCTGCCACTGCTCCTCGAGGACCTGCTTGATCTGCGCACCGGTGAGGGTCTGGGTGACCATGTCGTTGGCGAACGGCTGAACCGAGTACGCCTCCGAGTAGGTGATCACCCCGTCGTCGCCGACCAGCAGGTCGGTACGCAGGCCACCCGGGTTCATGAAGGCGATCTGCGCCCCGCCCCGACCGGCGTCGCTGGTCTGGTCGAGCTGCACGTCGGCGATGAAGTTGCCCATCACCGACTCGGAGCCGCGGTCCTCGGCACCGGTCGCCGAGTACGCCCGCTTGATGTCGGTCGTGATGCTGCCCAGGACCTTCTTGCCGAGCTCGGCCGAGTTGGTCTTGGCGGCGGTCACGATGTCGGCGACGGCCGGGTCCGGGGTGTAGCCGGTGACCGGGATCAGTTCCGCGGTCGAGCTGATCACGGACTTGGTGACCGGGTCGTACTTGAGGGTGGCTCGGCCCAGCTTGACGCCGTAGTCCTCGGCCTGGATCACCGGACGGGTCTTGTCGGTGCCGGGGATCGGGATCTCGAACGCGTACGGCTGGTGGGTGTGTCCACTCAGGATCGCGTCGACGTTCGGGCTGAGCTTGGTGAACGCCCCGAAGACCGGGTCGTTCTGCAGCGCCTCGGCCGAGGTGATGTTCTCGGTCGCGGCGCCCTCGTGGGCCAGCACGACCACCACGTCGGCCTCGCCGTTCGACTCGTCGCCGTCGGAGAGCTCGGCGGCCAGGGTGTTCGCCTCGGCCACCGGGTCGTGGAACTCGATGCCCTTGACGCCGTCCGGGCTGACCATCGCCGGGGTCTGCAGCGTGACCACACCGATGTAGCCGACCCGCACGCCGCCCACGGTCTGCACCGAGTAGCCGGGCAGGATCCGCTTGCCGTCCTGGTAGACGTTCGCGGCCAGGTACGGGAAGTTGGCCTTGGTGTCCAGGTGGGTCAGCAGGTCGTTGACGCCCTTGTCGAACTCGTGGTTACCCACCGAGGAGACGTTCAGGCCGCCCGCGTTCAGGGCGTCCAGGGTCGGGTCGTCGTTGGCGATCGACGAGATGAAGGTCGACGCGCCGACGTTGTCACCGGCCGAGCTCCACAGCGTGTTCGGGTTCTCCGCGCGCAGCTTGTTGACCAGCCCGACGAGCTGGGCCGCGCCGCCGACACCGGCGGACGGGGCCTCGAGCCGGCCGTGGAAGTCGTTGATGCTCAGCAGCTGCAGGTCGACCGGCTTCGGCGCGCTGGTGTCCAGGCCGATCACGACCGGGTCGTGGTCGCTGGCCCGGTACGGGTCGGCGTTGAAGAACGGCGCGTAGCCGTCGTACTGGAACGCGTACGACTCGACCGAGTTGATGTTCCAGATGTCGACGCCGGTGACCCGGTCGGTCAGCGTCGGCGTGGTCAGCGCGTGGTCCAGCGAACCGGACTCGCCGCCGAAGACGTACGAGTTCTTGCCGGGCGCCTTGGTGCTGTGCACGTCGGTGTAGCCGGCGTTGTAGAGGACCTGCATCGGGTCCTCCTGGGTGTAGGAGTTGAAGTCACCCAGCAGGATCACCTTGTCGGTGCCGCTGTCCTTCTCCACACCCTTGACGAAGTCGACGACCGAGGCGGCCTGACGCTTGCGGTCACCGTTGTACGGGCCCTGCCCGTCCCCGGCGTCCACGTTGTCACCGCTCGGCGCGACCGAGGCGCTCTTCGACTTCAGGTGGTTGGCCACCACGGTGAAGTCGATGCTGCCGCTGGTGAACGTCTGCGCGATCGGCTCCCGCGCGTTCGACCAGACGGTCTCGTCGTTGATCGACCGGGAGGCGCCCTTCGGCGTCGCCTTGGCCGGCTTGTAGATGATCGCGGTGGTGATGACGTCCTGCGCGGACGCGGCCGGCAGCTCGGCGGGCGAGCGGACGTAGTCCCAGGTGCCCGCGCCGTCGTGCTCGTTCAGCGCGCCGACCAGGGTCTTCAGCGCCAGCTGCGGGTCGTTCGCGTCGAACTTGACCGAGTTCTCGATCTCCATCAGCGCGACGACGTCGGCGTCCAGCGAGGTGATCGCCGAGACGATCTTCGCCTGCTGCTTGGCCAGCGCGGCCGCGTCGGCGGCACCGCGGGCGTCGCCACCGAAGTGGACGAAGTAGTTCAGGACGTTGAAGCTGGCCACCTTGAGGTCGCCGCCGACGGCCACGGGAGCCGTGGTCCGCGGGTTGGCCGCGCTGAAGGTGGTCCGGTTCGCGGCCGGGGTCTCGGCGGTCACCACGGTGGTCGGCTCGAGCAGCCAGTCGCCGTAGGAGTAGTCGAGCACCACCGGGCCGAAGGAGGCGATCTTGTCGCCGGCCCGGATCGGCTGGTCCTTGCTGATGTACGGCGGCGCGATGCCGGCCGAGGACAGCGTGGTGGTCCGGCCGTCGTCGAGCAGGATGCGGCTCGCGCGGTTGGCGGCCTTGAGCGCCACCGCCTCGTCGCTGCCGGCCTTCGCCACGTCGGTCGGAACCTTGGCGACCTTGTCCCCGGCGGTGAGGACGGCCTCGCCGTAGGTGGTCAGGTAGTACGGGTCGGACACGGTGTAGGCGCCGGTCGGGGAGACCAGCATGCCCTCGACGGACTCGCGGACCGCGTCGCTGCCCGGCAGGGTCAGCGGGGAGGCGGTCGGGACCGTCACGTCGTGCGCGCAGACCTGGGTGTCGGTCTTGGCCGCGAGGGTGAGCTCGGTGAACGTGTTGAACTCGGTGATCGTGCCGGTCACCCGGACCTGGTCGCCGATCTTGACGTCCGGCAGGGTGGCCGCGGTGCCGTAGACGAAGATCGCGTCGGACGCGACCCCCTCGGCGGCGGTGTGGCTCGCGCCCGCGGTCTGGATGTAGAAGCCGTTGAAGCCGCCGGTGCGGTGGTCCGCGGTGACGACGCCCTCGACGGTGACCTGCTGGCCGGCCAGCGGGGACGCCGCGCCGGTGCCCTGCACCTCGGCGATGGTGTTGGTGACCGCGGTGGTGCAGCCGGTGCTCGGCTCCTCCGGGTCGGTGCCACCGCCGGCGGCCTTGTTGACCGCGCCGAACGAGTTCGCGGCCGCGGCCTGCCAGGTGCCGTCGATCTTCTGCAGCGACTGGCCGACCGGCACGGCGACCTCGGTCACGCCGATGTCGGTGCTGGTCTGACCGGCGGCCGGGCCACTGGCCCCGGTCATCACGCCGCCGTAGCTGAGGAACTCGGAAACCGTGCCGTCCGGCTTGACCAGGGCGACGCCGTCCGGGTTGCCGTTCTGGATGCCGTTGGCCGGGTACGTCTGGACGACCACACCGGCCGCCGGCACCACGCCGGTGAGCGTCTTGGTGTCGTACGCCGCGTTGCCGTTGCCGTTGTACAGGACGATCTGCCAGCCGGTCAGATCGAAGTCGACCGGAGCCTGAACCTCGATCGCCTCACCGCTGTCGGTGCCGGCGTTGTCGTAGTGGATCTCGCTGATGAACGGGATCTGGGCCTCGGCCGCGAACGCCGGCACGGAGAAGCCCAGTCCCAGCGCGGTCGCGAGAGCCGCGGCACCGAGGGCCCGAAGAGCCTGCGGGCTCGCAGCGGCACTCACGCTGCGTAGATATGGACGCATTGAAACAGGTCCCCTTATGGAAGTGAGTGCGCCGGAGCGTAGGTAGGTTCGGTGACGATCTCTTCTCTTCCAGGTAACAGAAAGGGGTTGGACCCACAAAGGACATGGTCGAATCAGTCCTTAACGACCGACCACCGTGGTCACGGTTGAGCATCGGTCCGTCCACTACGGATTGTTACCTGTTGGCTGTCTATACAACGCGTAACGAAACGTCTGCGTCGCGACGGAACGCACACGACACAACGTGGGTGATTTATCCCGGTTCTCAGGACCGGGCAAAGACGGCCGATCACGTGATTCGACCGTCTCACCGCACAAGGAGCATTCGTGGCGACCCTGCTGTACCGGCTCGGCCGGCTCTCCTACCGACGACGACGCCTGACGCTGGCCGTCTGGTTGGTGGCCCTGGCCCTCATCGGCGTCGGCGCCGCCACCCTCTCCGGGCCGACCACCGGCGCGTTCTCGATCCCGGGGACCGAGTCGCAGCGGGCCATGGAGGTGCTCGCGGCGAAGTTCGGCGACGGCTCGGAGAACGCCACCGCCAAGGTCGTCTTCACCGCGCCGGGCGGCGGCACGCTCACCGGCGCTACCGAGAAGTCCGCGGTCGAGGCCGCCGTCGCCGCGCTCGCCAAGGTGCCACAGGTCGCCGCGGTCGCCGACCCGTTCACCGCCAAGACGATCTCGTCGGACGCGCGGACCGCGTACGCCACGGTCACCTACTCGGTCGGCGTCACCGAGGTCACCGACGCGGGACGGGCCGCGCTCTTCGCCGCCGGGGACACCGCGGAGTCGGCCGGCCTCGGCGTCGAGTACTCCGGCGAGTCCACCCAGGCCGCCGACGGCGGCCACTCCAGCGAGGCGATCGGCATCGTGATCGCCGCGCTGGTCCTGGTGATCACGTTCGGCTCGCTGATCGCGGCCGGCCTGCCGCTGCTCACCGCCATGATCGGGGTCGGCCTCGGGATGGGCGGCATCCAGATCGCCACCGGGTTCTTCGACCTGTCCTCGTCCACCTCCGCGCTGGCCACCATGCTCGGCCTGGCCGTCGGCATCGACTACGCGCTCTTCCTGGTCTCCCGGTTCCGGCACGAGCTGGCCCTCGGCCACGACGGCGAGGAGGCGGCCGGCCGCGCCGCCGGGACCGCCGGCTCGGCCGTCGTCTTCGCCGGCCTGACCGTGGTGATCGCCCTCGCCGCGCTGAGCGTCACCGGCATCCCGTTCCTGACCGCGATGGGCCTGGCCGCCGCCGGCACGGTCACCGGCGCCGTGGTGATCACGCTGACCTTCGTCCCGGCCGTCCTCGGCTTCGCCGGCCGCCGGGTCATGCCGAAGAAGGTCAAGCCGAGCAGCGCCGTCCCGTTCGGCGAGCGCTGGGCCCGCAACGTGCTGCGCTACCGCTGGGTCGCGCTGGTCGTCGCGCTCGGCCTGATCGTCACCGCCGCCGTCCCGGTCTTCCACCTGAAGCTCGCCCTGCCCGACGACAGCACCGCGTCGGTCACGTCCACCCAGCGCAAGGCGTACGACCAGCTCGCCGCCGGCTTCGGCGCGGGCTTCAACGGGCCGCTGATCGTGGTCGCGACCGGCTCGTCCGATTCCTTCGGTGCGGCCAAGCAGGCGATCGCCAAGCTGACCGACGTCGTGCTGGTCACCGAGCCGGTCGTGGACCAGGCCGGCGACACCGCGATGCTGACCGTCATCCCGAAGAGCGCGCCGACCAGCGAGGCGACCAAGGACCTGGTCAAGGCGATCCGGGCACTGCCGCTGCCGGTGGCGGTGACCGGCACGACGGCCGTCAACATCGACGTCTCCGACAAGCTGACCGCGGCGCTGATTCCGTACCTCGCAATCGTTGTCGGTCTTGCCTTTGTGCTTTTGACCCTGGTCTTCCGGAGCCTGTTGGTGCCGCTGAAGGCGACGATCGGCTTCCTGCTCAGCGTCGTCGCCGCGTTCGGCGCGCTGACCTGGGTGTTCCAGGAAGGTCACCTGGCCGGCCTGTTCGGCGTCGAGTCCACCGGGCCACTGGTCAGCATCATGCCGATCTTCCTGATCGGGATCCTTTTCGGACTCGCGATGGACTACGAGGTCTTCCTCGTCACCCGCACCCGGGAGGAGTTCGTGCACGGCGCCGCCCCGAACGACGCGATCATCTCCGGCATGCGGCACGGCGCGCGGGTCGTCACCGCCGCCGCGCTGATCATGATGAGCGTCTTCGCCGGCTTCATCCTGGCCGACGACACGATCATCAAATCGCTCGGCTTCGCCCTCGCGTTCGGCGTCGCGGTCGACGCCTTCCTGGTCCGGATGACCATCGTGCCGGCGGTGTTGTCGCTGATGGGACGCTCGGCGTGGTGGCTGCCGGCCTGGCTGGACCGGCTGCTGCCGAACGTCGACGTGGAGGGCGAGGGGCTCGCCCGGCACCTCGCCGCCGCCCCGCGCGAGGAGGACCGGGAGCTGCTGCCGGCCGCCTGATCCTCTTCTTTTTAACCGAGCGGTGGCAGGCCTCTCCGGCCTGCCACCGCTCAATTCTTTTTCGGTACGTCGTTCAGCCCGGCTACGCCGTTATGCCGAGCGCGTCGAGCAGCTCCTCGAACGTCTCCTCGGCGAACGTGTTGGCCGAGGCGAGCACCGCCGCCACCGCACCGGCGTCCGCGGTCAGCCCGGCCTCCGCCGCCCAGGCCACCGCCCGCTCGACGATCTCCGCCGGGCCGAGCCCCAGCGCCGGCGCGCCCATCTCGGCCGCGCGCTCCGGGTGCACGTGAGCCGCCCAGCTCACCCCCGCCGGACTGGCCGCCTCGACCAGCGCCGCGTCGCTGTCGATCACGAAGGCCGACAGCGCGGGCGCGCCGGTCAGCCGGACCAACTCGGCCAGCGCGTCGCTCGCGCCGCCGTCCAGCTGCGCGTACCGCCAGCCGCCGCCGAGCTCCTTCTCGAACAGCACCGCCGTCTCCCCGATCGCCGGTGACCCGGCCAGCGGCTGCGCGCTGCGCGCGACCAGGAGCTCCCCCGAATAGCCCATCTGAACACCCCGTTCACGTCCTGCTGCATTGGGACGCGACACAACATACGGGTCGATCTTCGGCGCGCCGCGCGCCGTCCCCTCGGCCGTCACCTGCGGAAACCCGCCCTCGTCGGTTCGGATCCGTAGGTGAACCTAAAAGTATGAGATCAGGTGTTAGGTAGGTTAGGTCCGTTCTGTCACGGTAAGGAGGCATTTGGTATTCGGGGGAAAACGAAGGGAATGACCATGCAAAGGACCATGCGCCTGATGGCGCTGGCCGGCTTCGGCGTGCTGGCCGGGATGACGGCTGCCGCCGCACCCGCCCAAGCGGCACCGGCCGGTGGCCACTCCGGCAGCGGCACCGCCGCCCAGCAGCAGCGGAACCCGTGGGACGACGACGAGGTCGTCGGCTATTACCGCGACTTCTGGTCCTGCCAGCGGGCCGGACTGGTCGGGGAGCGATTTCGGGCCTGGGACGACCACGACTGCGAGAAGGTTCGCTGGGGGTTCCGGCGCGGGGCGTGGGCGCTGATCGTCGACCAGAACGACTGGAACAACCGGTGGGACAACCGGTGGCGGCCGGGGCAGTGGCCGGCTGGGTGGCCGAACCGGCCGCAGTGGCCCGGCGCGGGACGGCCTGGGCCGGGGCGGCCGGATCACCCGGGGTCCGACGGGCCGGGCCGGCCCAGCAACGGTGGGCCGGGTGGGCATGGCGGGCCGAGCAATGGTGGGCCCGGTGGCGGTGGACCGAGCCACGGCGGACCTAGCGGTGGCGGGCCGAGCAACGGCGGACCCAGTGGCGGCGGACCGAGCCACGGCGGGCCTAGCGGCGGCGGGCCGAGCAACGGTGGGCCCAGCGGCGGCGGGCCCAGCAACGGCGGGCCCAGCGGTGGAGGCCCCAGCAACGGCGGCCCTAGCGGTGGCGGCCCGAGCAACGGCGGGCCCAGTGGCGGCGGCCCGAGCAACGGCGGGCCGGGCGGACACGGCGGACCGAGCAGCGGCGGACCGAGCGGTGGCGGGCCGAGCAACGGCGGCCCCAGCGGTGGCGGGCCCAGCGGCGGCGGCCCCAGCGGCGGCGGCCCCAGCGGCGGCGGCCCCAGCGGCGGCGGCCCCAGCGGCGGCGGCCCCAGCGGCGGCGGCCCCAGCGGCGGCGGCCCCAGCGGCGGCGGCCCCAGCGGCGGCGGCCCGAGCGGTGGCGGCCCCGGCGGTGGCGGCCCGAGCGGTGGCGGCCCCGGCGGTGGCGGCCCGAGCGGTGGCGGCCCCGGCGGTGGCGGCCCGAGCAACGGTGGCCCCGGCGGTGGCGGGCCTCGCCCCAACCACTGACCGGCTACGGCACCCCCTGTCGATCATGACCGGCGGTAACTGAGCAGGACCCGCCCTCCCTGAGGGGGGCCACCTCCACACCGGTAATTATCGCGGGAAAGCCGAAGATCACGTGGGCACCCTGTGGACAGACCACCACTGTGGACAACGCCCACCGACCGACCCGATGTGATACGGAACAGCAAGCGTGGGCGGGCCGACCTCGGCCCGCCCACCCATCAGTTGACCACCGGCTCCCCCGGCACCGTGAACAGCGGCGCCCACGGCTCGGACGGATCGACGGGATACTCGGTCGACGGCGCATCACCCTTGGTCGTCCAGCGAGCCTCGTACGGAAGCCCCCCGAATGTCACCCGATCGCCCCGGCGATAGTCGCCCGCCGGGTTCCAGACCGCGGTCACGCCGGTGACCTGCGGCGTCGGCGTCGGCTTGGTGTCGCCCGGGGTGACCGGCCCGATCACCGACCACGGGTTCGGGGTGCCGCCGCTGTCGTCAGCCGACGGGTCAGCCCCGGTGTTGGCCCATTTCGCCTGGTAGACGACGCTGTGCCAGACCACCTTGTAGCCACCGACGTACTGCGCGGTGAGCCGCCACACCGGGTACGGGCTGGTGGCCGGATCGTCGACGGTCGCCTGCCGGTCCGGGATCTGCACCGCGTCCCGGCTGGTGCTGCCGATCGCGGTGCCGGGCAGGCCGGCGAAGACCTTGGAGAACGCCAGCGCGGCCTGGTCCACACCGCTGCAGGTGTTGGAGTGCACGACGACGTTGGTGAACGTCCCCTTGCAGCGCGAGTCCCGGTTCAGCGACCACATCGAGACCCGCCCGAGGCCCTTGTCCACGGCGAAGCCGGCCAGGCCCGCCGCGTCCGTGACGGTGAAGCGCTCGGCGTCGACGTCGTTCTGGCCGATCATCGGGGTCGCGCCGATCCGCGACCACACCTGCGCCGCGTTGAGCTGCACGCCGAGCCGCAGGTAGAGGTCGGTGAGCTGCTTGTGGGTGCCGGTCAGGGCGCTGGTGGCCAGGTCGAGCATGTCCGGGCCGGAGCCGGCCGATCCGTAGTCCATGGTCATCACGTTGACGCCGCGCAGTGTCACGCCGCCCTCCAGCGTCGTGCGCACCGCGGCGACGCCGTCGGCGGTCAGTCCCTGCGGCGTGACCGGCACGGTCAGCCAGATCGCCAGCGGGTGCCCGGCCGCCGCCCGTTCCGTCTGGATCACCTTCAGCGCGGTCGCCCGCCGTCGCAGCGACGCCTGGTCGGCCAGTGCCGTGCCCTCCACGTCCAGGTCGAGCGTGGCCAGGTCATATCGTTTGACCAGCTGACGGTACGCGTCGGTCAGCCGGGCCTGGTCCGCGCAGGCCACCGCGAGTTCCTTGTTCGTCAGCCCGCCGACGCTGAGCATGATGTCGCCGCCGGCCGCGCGCAGCTGGCTGATCCGGCGGTCCAGTTCCAGGGAGGCGGCCGCCTCGTCGAGCGTGTACGCGCCACCCCAGCTCGGCGCGCAGCCGTCGGTCGGGTCGGCGACCACGAAGGCCAGCGCCACGTCGTTCGCCGGGTTGGCGTCCGGGTCCTGGAACTCGAACGTCGGCGTGAGCGTGACGTCGACGTACGGCACCGCCCACGACTTCACCCGGGTCCCGGCGTCCCGATAGCGCATGACGGCGGCCGTGCTGCCGGCCCCGACCGCGCCCACCACCAGGACCAGGAACAACATGCGCAGCCAGGACAGCTTCTCGGCCGGTTGGTCCGGTTCCTGCCAGTTCGGGTCGGCCAGCGGGTCGTCGTCCGGCATGGGGTGCTCACCTTCATCGGAGTCTTCCCCTTCCGAATCGGCAGCACCGGCCCCGAATCAAGGAACCGAGGTTTAACCTGCGAAAACCCTTCATGCAACCGCCGTTCTCCTCCGATGGACAGGTGAGCGGTCCGATCCGTTCGACGATTCGGGTGGAGGACGACCTATGGAGCGCAACGCGGTGCCCCGGCTACGGCCGGACAACCGGCGCCAGTGGGGGGCGGATCGCCGGTCGGCTCCGCATCCGGTGATCCCGCCGCCCATCTCGGAGGGGCGGATCGCCCGCGGCCGACTGGCGGTGGTGCTCACCATCGCGGTCTGGACCGGGTACGTCGCGTACACGATCTTCGAGCAGTTCGTCGTCGGCAAGGCGCATTCCGCGCGGCTGGCCGTCGAGGCGATCGTCTACCTGCTGGTCATCACCGGTCTGATGGCGTCGGCCACGGCCTACCTGATCACCCGGATCGGCTACTTCTACCGGAGCCGGGCGCACCAGCGCGCGCCGCGGATCGTGCTGGACGCGTTCCTGGCCAAGCCCCGGACGCCGACGGTGACCGTGCTGGTCCCGTCGTACCAGGAGGACGAGCGGGTCATCCGGACCACGCTGCTCTCCGCCGCGCTGCAGGAGTACCCCGGCCTCCGGGTGGTGCTGCTGATCGACGACCCGCAGCAGCCGCGGACCCGGGCCGCGCGTGATCTGCTGCTGGCCGCGCGCCGGCTGCCGGGCACGATCGAGGGCGAGATGGCGGTGCCGTTCGGGCGGGCGCAGGACGCGTACGAACGGTTCGAGCGCGCCCTTGACGAGCGCGAGCAGCGGACCGGCACCACCGCCGACATGCGTGAGCTGGCCGTCGAGTACCGGGCCGCGAGTGACTGGCTCGACGACCTCGGCCGGCGCCAGGAGATGATCGACCACACCGACGTGTTCTTCGTCGACCACATCGTCGGCCAGCTCGGCGCCGAACTGGCCACGATCGGCGGGGCGCTGGAGCGGGGCGCCGAGGAGAACGCCACCCTGCCGGTGGCCCGGCTCGTCCAGCTCTACCGCCGGCTGCTCGCGATCTTCGACGCGCAGGTGACCGGTTTCGAGCGCAAACGGTACGTGTCGCTGTCGCACGAGCCCAACAAGGCGATGAACCTGAACAGCTACATCGGGCTGATGGGCGGCAGCTTTCAGCAGGTGCACACCCCGCTCGGGGTGGCGCTGGTGAACGCCGGCGCGGGCCGGGGCGAGCTGAACGTGCCGAGCCCGGATTACGTGCTGACCCTGGACGCCGACAGCGTGCTGATGCCGGATTACTGCCTGCGGCTCGTGCACATGATGGAACAGGGCGCGTATTCCGGGGTCGCGGTGACCCAGACGCCGTACAGCGCATTCCCGGGCGCGGCCACCCGCGTCGAGCGCATTTCCGGCGCGACCACCGACATCCAGCACATCGTGCACCAGGGCATGACGCAATATGACGCGACGTTCTGGGTCGGGGCCAACGCCGTACTGCGAAAAAAGGCTTTGGATGACATCTGTGTGGTGGCTTACGAGGGTGACTGGGAGATCAAGCGCTACATCCAGGACCGGACGGTCATCGAGGACACCGAGTCGACAATCGATCTCGGGGTGCACGGCTGGACGCTGTACAACTATCCCGAACGGCTCGCATACAGCGCGACACCACCGGATTTCGGCTCGCTCGCCATTCAGCGTCAGCGCTGGGCGAACGGCGGCCTGCTGATTCTCTCCCGGCTCAAGGACCAGTTCCGGGCGCGGCGCGGGCGCGGCCAGAAGAACCGTTTCGGTGAGCTGTTCCTGCGGGTGAACTACATGGCCTCGATCTTCTGGAGCTCCATCTGCCTGGTGGTCATGCTGCTCTACCCGTTCAACAGCGATCTGCTCAACCCGGTGCTGCTGCTGGTGTCGGTGCCGTACTTCATGATGATGTCCGCCGATTTGAAGGCGAACGGCTACAAACGCCTGGACGTGCTCCGGATCTACGGTTTCAACCTGATCCTGCTGCCGGTCAATCTTTCCGGCAGCTTCGCGTCGCTGTTGCAACTTCTCACCGGCGAGAAAAGCCAATTCAAACGTACGCCGAAGGTCCGCGACCGGACCACGGCGGCGGCCTTCTACCTGCTCGCGCCGCTCAGCCTGATCGCGTTCTCGGCATACACCGTCGTCCGCGACGTCGAGTTCCGTTTCTGGAACAACCTGGCATTCGCCGGATTCAACCTAGTGCTTTCCCTGTACGCGATGATCGCCTTCGTCGGTGTCGGCAACACGATCGCCGACCTCTTCGCCCACCTGCGTGCCTGGCTGTACCGCCCGGTCGCGCCCCGTAAACGGTCCCGGAGCACCAAGGCCGTCACGTCGGCCCCGGCTCCCGCGACCACCGGCAACGGCGCGATCGGCGACTGGGCGTCGGTGCTGCACTACGGCAACGAGCGGGGCGGGACCGGCCTGGTCGCGGTCCGCGCCGGCCACGCGGAGCCCGGCCGCCGGCCGACCGCCACCGGCAAGTCGCCGGACTCGTCGCACTCGTTCGAGGAGTTCAGCTTCTTCACCGTCTTCCAGCCGATCTTCGAGCTGGAGTCCGGCACGGTCGTCGGGTACGAGGCGCTCACCCGGTTCGCCGACGGCACCTCCCCGCAGCGCGGCCTGGCCACTGCACAGGACCAGGGCCTGCACATCGACCTGGACGCGGCGCTGATCCGGGCCGCGCTGGCGTCGGCCGGCTCCCTCCCGGCCGGCACCTGGCTGGGCATCAACGTCTCCCCGGAGCTGCTGCGCCGTCCGGAGGAGCTGGCGCCGCTGCTCGACGAGGCCGACCGCCCGATCGTCCTGGAGGTCCCGAGCCCGGAGCTCGCCGACCTGGAACGGTTCCCCACCGGCTTCCGCTTCGCCATCGACGACGCCGGCGCCGGATACGACACGCTGTCCAAGATGGAGGCGTTGAAGCCGGCCATCCTGAAACTCGGCCCGGCCTCCCTCGCCGGCGTCGAGACGGAGAGCGCCCGCCAGGTCGCGATCCGCACCGTGGTGGAGTTCGCCGAGATGAACAACTGCACGGTGATCGCCGAGGGCATCGAGTCCGCCCCCCAGCGGGACGCCCTGATGGCCTGCGGCGTCCGCCTCGGCCAGGGCTTCTACCTGGGCCGCCCGGTCCCGGTCGAGCGCGCCCTGGCCGACGCCGCCGGCCGCTGACCGCAGCACCGAAAAGGCCGAGTCGAACGGCCGGCTAGGCGAGGAGTTCGCGGATGTCGGCGGCGGTGATCGCGGCCGACGCGAACTCTCCGCCGTCCATCACCCCGGCGAACAGTTCGGCCTTGCGCGCCTGCAAGGCCATCACCTTCTCCTCGATGGTGTTGCGCGCCACCAGGCGATAGACCATCACGCTCCGGGTCTGCCCGATGCGGTGCGTCCGGTCCACCGCCTGCGCCTCCGTCGCCGGGTTCCACCACGGGTCGAGCAGGATGCAGTAGTCCGCCTCGGTCAGGTTCAGGCCGAATCCGCCGGCCTTCAGGCTGATCAGGAAGACCGGTGCGGCACCGGCCTTGAACTCCTCGATGACCCGCTTGCGATTGCGGGTGGCGCCGTCCAGGTACACGCACGCGATGCCGGCCTGCGCCAGCCGCTCGCGAGCGGCGCCGAGGAACCGGGTGAACTGGCTGAAGACCAGGGTGCGGTGACCCTCCGCGGCGATGTCGGTGAGCTGCTCCACGAGCAGGTCGAGTTTCGTCGACGAAACTGCCCGGTGTTGCTCGTCGACCAGTGCCACGTCCAGGCTGGCCTGGCGCAGCAGCGTCAGCGAGCGGGCAGGACCGGGCGCATCGAGATCCGCCGGCCGGTTCTGCGGGTTCGCGGCAGGTATCCGTTCACCAGCTCGAACTGCAGGCCGAGCCCGGGAGCCGCGGGCTGGGGAAGCTCCGGCGGGTCGGCCACGTCCCGCATCCAGGCGGACAGCTGGGACTCCCATCGACCGGCTCGCGGCCGCCGCTGCGCCGGTGCGGTGGATTTCTTCATCCCGTCCTCCTGACCAGCTTCGCCATCGTTGCCTTCCGCCCGGGTCAGCGGCCTACTTTAAGCGGGCGACGACAGACACCACACGCTGTGTACTCACCACGAGGGACGGTGTCTCCGGAGGAAGGGAGGTGCCATGACCGGCGCACGGGAGCAATCGCTCGAAGAGCTTGAGGGCGACGCTTGGGGCGACGCGGCGGCTGATGCGACCGGGCTCATTGCCACGGTTCACCGGCTGCGGCGCAAACCGATCGGCGAGTTGGCGGTCGAGGATCTGAGAATCATGCTCGGCCAGCAGGTGGGCGTGCCGGTGTTAGTGCCCGAGGCACTGGCCGTGCTTGAGCATGACCCGCTCGCGGAGGGGGATTGCTACCCGGGAGACCTGCTGTCGGCCGTCGTCCGCCGGGTCCCTGCGGAATATTGGGCCGCCCATCCGGAAGAGTTGACCCGACTGGACGTCGTGGTGGCCGGGATCGATCTGGATGAGCTCGATGACGACAAGCTCGCGGCCGACCTCACCACATTCCGCTCGGCAGGCGGGCACGGCGCAGTCTCGGGCGCAACCTGGACCTAGGGCGTGTTTCATAAGCAGGTCAGAGCCACTCGCAGATGATGGTGATGGTCAGAACTGCCTGGTAGCGGACGGCAAGTTTGTCGTAGCGGGTCGCGACGCCGCGGTGGCGTTTGAGGCGGTTGATGCCGCATTCGACGGCGTGGCGTTGCCGGTAGACGAGCCGGTCGAAAGCGGGTGGCCGGCCGCCTTTGCGGCCTTTGGCTTTGCGGTGGGCGTCCTGGTCACTCTTGCTGGGAATGCACGCCCGGATTCCGCGTTTACGCAGGTAGGAACGGTTTTCTTTCGAGGTGTAGGCCTTGTCGGCGAGGACCGTGTCGGGGCGGGTCCGGGGCCGGCCACCGCCGGGCCGGCCGACCCGGATCCTGGACAGGACCGGGATGAACTGCGGACTGTCCCCGCACTGCCCGGCGGTCACGATGAACGCCATGACCTTCTGCCCCTGCTCACAGGCCAGATGCGTCTTGGTGGTCAACCCGCCCCGCGACCGCCCCAGGCCGTGATCATCAGGTTCGGTGTGCACGCCGCCGGGCGGCTCCTTCTGCAACTGCCCGTCGCGGCGAGCACCGGCCGCGTGCTGATGGGCGCGGCTGGTCATCGAGTCGAGGCTGATGTCCCAGCGGATCCGGCCGGCCGCATCGGCATGGGCCTGCAGAGCGGCCAGGATGCTGTCCCAGGTGCCGTCGCGTTGCCAGCGGCGAAACAGTCCATAGACGGTAGGCCAGGGCGGATAGACGGCGGCGACGTCCCGCCACGGAACCCCGTTCCGGATCCGCCAGCGGATCCCGTTGATGAGCTGCCGTTTCGTCCACTTCGGCGGCCGCCCGTTCCCCGACACAGCCGGCAGCAACGGAGCAAGCCGCTGCCACTGAGCGTCGGTGAGGTCATGCCGCGTCGTCACCGCTAAGGTGGCCACGAGGTCTCCGGTATGAAGTTCTAGCTTGGTCGCTGAACCACTTACCGGAGACCTCTTCAGTTATCGATGACCGCCACGCCGTGACCCTCACCGGCAAAACCCAACTTCTAAAACACGCCCTAGCCTGCGGCAGTGAAATTCGCGTGACGTCACTCCGTGGTGCTGCGCGTGCCAGCCCGGTGTGGGGACGGTCGGTGCGTACCGTGGTTGACGTGATCAAGGACGTGGCGCGCGGTGTGTTCCGCCGCTGTCTGCCCGTCCTTCTGGCCCTGGCGCTGACCGCCGCGCACGGCTCGGCCGGTGTCCGGCGTTCAGCGGCCGGCCGACCCGCCGCGGTCAGCGGGCACCAACACGGCGGCTCAGCTGACCGGCCGAGTGATTCCACGGCCGAGGACAATACGACGGCCGCTGTCGTGGTCGCCGATCGCGAGCAGGTCCTGACGCAGCAGAACACCGTGTCGATCGGTGTCTCCCGCGCGCCGCCCACCGCTGCCATCTAGCAGGCGTTGAAGGCGGTCGCCCGCCGCATGTCACCAGCGCGTCGATGGCCGAAGGCTGTCCGCCGCCCCGTTTCTCGTTCCAGTAAGGATTTCGACGGTGAACCCTGTGCCGCAGACGGTGCTGACCGACCCGATGGTCCCGGTGGCCATCTGGATGATGTTGATGGTGGCCGCGGTTCCCGCAGTCATGTTGCTGGCCAGCCCCCAGGCGGTGCACCGTCCCGGCCGGCTGGTGATGACGATCGTGAACGTGCTGCGCTGCCATCTCGAGGCCCGGGAACAAGCCCGGCGTGACGCCGCCGCCGCGATCCGGTACGCCGCGCAGGCGCGGGTCGCCGCGGCCCACGCCGACGAGGCGGTCCGTTATCGGCAGGAGCTGTGGCGTGAAGCCGGGCAGCGCGCCGACGACCTGTGGCTGACCTGGCAGGCGACCGAGAAGCAGGTGACCCGGGGCCGGGCCACGACCGTGTTCACCGCCCCGTGGGCCGCGCGGACCTCGACCGAAGTCACCGACCGGGCCCGGTTCCTGCACCGCACCGTCCGCGCCGCCGTCGAACGCGGCGACCTGCCCGCCACCGCGTTGGCAGCCGCGTTGTCCGGCCGTGACGGCTGGGACCCGTGGCGGCATCCCGTGGAACAGGAACTGGTCATCCTCCAGGCGATCGCCGCGCATCAGCAGCAGCGTCACCAACTGGCCACGGTCGCGGAACGAGCGGCCCGGCACGACATCCACCACGCCGCCGCGGTCCGTGACCGGCTCCGCGACGAAGCCCGCACGGCTGCACAACACGCCGCCAGGCACCAACTGCGCCCGGCCATCGAGCACTGGAGCCTCCCAGCGCTGCGCCTGACCTGGGGATATCGGCTGGCCTGATCGCGTCCCCGGCGGCACGCCGGTGCTCTACACCGACGGGCTGATCGGCGTACGTTATGACGCCGTCCCTGGCCCACGCTGCCGTGGACCAGGGACGGCGCGGGCATCACTGGACGAGCAGGGTGAGCTTCACGATCTTCGGGGCGCTGGGCTGGACCCGGACGTTGGTGGCGGTGGCGAAGCTGTTGCCGCCGTACCACCCGGTGCCGTAAACGCCGCCGACCACATAACGCAGGCGGACGGCCTGGTCGGTGACGCCGGCCAGGATCTGCTGCGAGTTCAGCTCCTTGACGAAGTCGCCGGTCTTGGCGTTGTAGGCGTCGACGAGCAGGTAGCCGATGTACGGCTGACCGTCCGCGGTGCGCGGGGCCACGGTCAGGCCGGTGCCGACGTTGTGCAGCTCGGCGTCCAGGACCCCGGGCTGGTCGAGGCTACCGGCCATCACGAGCTGGGCCGCCTTGCGGTCGGTGGCGCCACCCGACCAGTAGGACGCGTAGGTCGAGTCGTAGTAGTAGGAGAACTGGACCGGCCACGGGTACGGCCCGAGGTTGGCGATCGTGTACTTGCCGTCCTCACCCCAGGACGAGCAGAACGGGCCACTCGCGCTGCTGTCCGATCCGCCCTTCCAAGGCAGCACCGAGGCGCAGCCGTTGACCAGGCCCTCGCCGGTGTCGGCGTCGCGGACCGTGCCGGTGATCGCGGCGGCCTGGTCGAGCTGGATAACCGGCGCGGCGACCGAGGAGCCGGGGGTCACGTCGAGCAGCTTCGCCTTGTACTGGCTGCCGGTGCCGCCCTTGGCGCCGACCCACTGGATGCCGTACGAGGTCCACTCCGGGTTGGCCAGCAGGTTGTACTGCCCGGTGGTCAACTCGCCGAGGGTGATCGTGCCGTCGTCGGCGGAGTAGTTCTCGCCGAAACGGCAGGTGTTGGAGTCGAGGTTGCCGAAGACCACCGGCAGCGCCGCGACGCAGACGCCGGCCACCGGCTCGCCGGTGGCCCGGTCGACGACCTTCGTGGTGACAGCGCCGGTCGGGGTCATCGACACCGCGACCTTGGCCACCGTGCCGTAGACGACCTTGACGTTCGCTACCGAGGTGCGCGCGTGCAGCCCGTCCGGGGACTGCACGTAGAGCGTGTGCGATCCGTCGGAGAGGCCGGTCAGCATCCGGATGCCGCCGTCGCCGTCGCAGTTCATCGGGAACGCCTCGATGTCGCTGACGCAGACGTGCTCGACCGGGGCGCCGGACACCGCGTCGGTGACCGTCACCTGCACGCCGCCCGGATCCACCGCGCTGTCGTCGACCTGGGTGACGGCACCTGATGTCACATCAACCACTGTCGCCGCGGAGAAACCCATCTGGTGGTACGCCCACTGCCAGCGTGTGTCGGGTCCGGACCGCACCCCGAACTGCACCTTGTACTGCCCCGGCGCGACCCCGGTGAAGGTGTAGTCGCCGTCGGCGTCGGTCTTCACCTGGCCTGCGCTGGCACCGGCGGTCGTCCACAGATTGACCGTGGTCGCCCCGCCGGACGGCTGGGTGAAGCGGCCGGTGATCGAGCCGGCGTCGTCGGCGTGCGCCGCCCCGGCCGGCAGCACTACGCCCGCGACCAGTACAGCGGTCGCGACTGCTCCGCTGAGCCTGCTTTTCATATGGTGTTCTGCCCCCGAATCATCGATCTTTGTGACCGGGATTCTGGCACACGACGGTACGGTTTCGTAGCCTCGCCGGATCGCTTGATCAACTCGGCCTCGCAGCGCCGTCGATCGATCGCTACGATCCCTGCGCATCCAACAGGAAGGAAAGTTGTGAGAGTCGCTTCCCTCAGGTGGATCGGGGCCACCACGCTGATCGCCACAGTGGCGCTCGGGGTGGCGGCGCCTGCGTTCGCCGCGACCACCGAGCCGCACTACCGCATCAGCCCGTCCCTCGAGGCGTACACAGATTCGGCCGTTCCCGACGTCACGGAGTACTACCCGAGCGGCGGCGAGACGCCGATCGGCACCCGGGTGGACCAGGACGGCGTGACGCACACGACGCGTGCGTATGTCTCGTTCGACCTCGGCAGCATCAACAAGTCCCGCTTTCAGCAGGCAATCGTGGTGCTCCCCGACTACGGGAAGTCCTGTGAGGACGGCAGCACACCGGGCGAGCGGGACGTTACCGTGCGCCAGACGCAGCCGTTCGCCGACAACACCTGGGCCAACCCGCCGGCGCTGACCGGCGCCGCGGTCCGGGCCACCGCCGATGCCTGCCAGACCGCGACGGCCGATCTGACCACGATGGTCTCCCGTGCCCTCAAGCGCGGCGAGAGCAGCATCTTCGTCGAGATCCGGGTGCGCGGCGCCCGCGAGGCCAAGGCGAAGTTCGCCCGCTGGCTCCGCTTCAACGACACGCGCCTCGAGGTCAACCTGGTCAACCGGGCCCCGGACAAGCCGGTCGACCTGAAGATCAACGACCAGGACAACACCTGCACCGGCGATTTCGTCACCAACACCGACCTGTCGGCGTACGCCCGGATGTCGGACCCGGACACCAGCCCGTGGGACTCGCTGAGCTCGGAGTTCCAGTGGTGGCCGGCCGCCGACCCTTCGGACGTGCACTCGATGCCGGCCGGCGGCACGTCGTCCGGCTGGGACGGCCAGTTCGGCATCGGCTCGATCCCGGGACGCACGCTGGCCGACGGCGGGTACGCGTGGCGCGCACGGACCTTCGACACGCGCGAGTACTCGGCGTGGAGTGACGTCTGCTCGTTCACCATCGACCGCACGCCGCCCGCCACGGTCCCGACCGTCGGCTCGCCGGAGTACCCGGAGAACTCGGCGGCCCCGGTCGGCGGGGCTTACCGCTCCGGCACCTTCCTGTTCACCGCCAACGGCGACCCGACAGTGGTCCGGTTCGCCTACGGCCAGGACGGTTACATCCAGAACACCGTCGCCGCCGATCAGGCCGGCGGCGCGGCCGTGGTCACCTGGTATCCGACGGCCTCCGGCAAGCACACCCTGACCGTGTGGGGCCTGGACGCGGCGGGGAACCGTTCGGAGCCGCGCCAGTACGCGATCAACGTGGCCTGACCGGCCGCTCGACCGGTACGGACGATCCGTCCGTACCGGTAGAGCGCTTACTATGATGGCGACGACCACCTGATTGAACAGTCGTCGGTTTACTCCAGCCGCGATGCCGGACGGCTCACTTTCGGCGGGGTCGAACAGAAGATCGCCGATCGGCTCGCCGCCGGCATCTGCTGGGCACGAACGGGCATGAGGCCGGCCACCGCGCGATCCCCATGCTCCGTCTGCGATCCGGCGGCCGGATCGCCCCGGCCACGATGCCGCTGGTCAGCGGTGGGCGTTATCGGGTGCTGGAGGTCACCGCTGGTCAGGTAGGATCACCACTTGCGCCCTCGTAGCTCAGGGGATAGAGCGACGGTTTCCTAAACCGCAGGTCGCAGGTTCGATTCCTGCCGGGGGCACTCTATCGATCACCAGAAACGTCCGCTGACCTGCACGGACTCAAGATCGCCGATGTGTCACCGTGTGCAGCCGTAGGCCTCCGGAAGCCGCCGTTTGTCGCCAGTCGTGCAAAATGCGTGCAATGGATCTTGGGGTTGTTTCCGCAGGTCAATCCCCCGATTTCAGTCACTGAGTGCAGCCTCGATCCGGGAGTTGAATCGCTCCCGATCACCGTCGAGACACTTGGCGTAGACCTTGAGCAAGACGTCCACGGAGTGGCCGGCGCGGTCGGCCACGTCGGTGGCGGGTACCCCCGCGTTGAGCCACAGCGAAACCCCGGCGTGCCGCAGATCGTAAGGGCGGCCGGCCAGCGGCGTGCCGACCCGGTCCGGCGGGAGCGCAACCGCGCGGGCAAGCTCCCAGACGCGGGCGTACGACGAGGACGAGACCACTCCCCCACGCGTGCTCCGGAACAGCCGACCCGTTTCGTCGGAGCCGAAGCGCTCCAGGTGCTCGCGCAGCATCGTGACCAACTCGGGCGGAATGGGCACCTCCCGCGCCTCTGCCTGACCTCGATGCTTGAGCCCGCGGTCGTCGTGGACCTCGCCGCTATCGGTGTAGCGCTTGCCCACCGCCGGCCGCGAGCGCTCTACGGTCAGAGTCCCCCAGCCGGTTGCCGGAAGCTTGCAGTTGCTTCGGCGCAGGTCGGTGGCCTCACCCGGCCGGAGCCCCGCGAAGTACATGCAGGCGAAGAACGCCCGAAGCCGCTCCCCACGCCAGCCGTCCTTGCCACGCGTGCCGACGTAGGTCACGGCGGTCAGCAGCTCACGTGCCTGCGCGGGGTTGACGACCACGCGCCGGTCGACCTGGACGGAGACCTTGCTTCGGTTAGAGCGCACCCGCAGTTGGTCTACCGGATTGAACGCGAGGAGTTCCAGCTCGACCGCGTACTGAAGAACGTTGTAGAAGACCGCGCGCTTGCGCCGGCTCGTGGTGGCCGCAGCGCTTCGGCCATCGAGCCGCACAGTCAGCGCGTTGAGCGCCGGGCGGATGACCGACGCTTGAGCCAGGTCAGCCAGAGGAAGCGACGCCCGCTCCAGCCACTGCAGAGCCTTAGCGACATCAGCAGGTCGCGGCGCCTCACGAGTTGCCGGAACAAGTTCAAAACCGCGGAGAGCCCGCCGCAGCAGCTCGGCGTCCGGCCGGCCGGGAACGTCCGCAACGAGCGCGGGCGTGACCGTGGCCAGTGCGTCGGTCAGGCTCTCCCGTGATTTCGCGGCGGCATCCGGCCACTTCATGTCGAGGTAACGCCGGACGAAAGCCAGCCAACTGACGCCCACTGGAGTCGGCATCATCGACTCGGGAAGACCGGAGTCGGTGTCGAACGCCTCGCCGCGGTTGATGGCCTGCATCAGGTCGGACCGGTAGCTATCGGCCAGCGCCCGGGTTGTGAACGTCTTCGACTCCGGCTTGCCGGCCAGCAACCACCGCACCGTGTACGACTTCCGGCGGTTGGCAAGCTTGTTGATTTGGATGGACCGGATGCGGACTTCCTGGGACTTCACGCCGCCTCCCGGTGCCGGTTGAGCCATTCGCGGAGATCGCTGCGAACGATCCGAAGTTCACCGTTGGGCAGGCGGATGCAGGTTGGGGCGTTGCCGAGCTCGCGCCAGCGGTAGAAGGTCCGCCGCGACACTCCCTTCAAGACGTCGAGCACCTCAAGAACCGTCATCAGGTCGTCGTCCGCCACGGTCAAAGTCCCCCTCCTGCCTGCGCGTCCTGAGTTGCCGAAACATCTGCGGGTCTTCGTGCGGCGGCGAGTTCGGCGCGCCGCTGGATGCGTTGGGAGATGGCTCGCAGGAGGCGGTGTTCGAGTGGGGGAAGGTCCGGGTCGTCGTGTCTGGCCATCTCCCAGGCGACCGCCGGCTTTTCGTTTGCCTCTGGGTCGTCGGTGACGCCGAGGACTGCTTTGACCCAGGCGTGGGCGTCGGCGCGGTGGTCGGCGAGGGTTTTGCCGGACCAGTCGCGGGAGACCAGGACGCGCCGGCCGCCGATGCCGAGGGTGGTCTTCTGGTGGACCCGGCCCTTGCAGTGGCCGGGCCGGAGGCGGCCGTGGGCTTTCTTGGGTTGGACGCCGTAGAGCAGCCAGTTCGAGCAGCGTTCCGAGCACGGTGTGACGCGGAGTTCGTGCCAGAGGCGGTCGAGGTGGGCGCGTTGCGGGTCGCTGGTGGTCTGGTGGCAGTCGGCGGCGGATTTGGTCACGTACTTGGTGATGTAGCCGATCGTGCGTTCTACGTCGCCGGAGCCGGTGTCGACGCCCTTGGCCTTGACCTGGGCGCCGAAGCGAACGAGGTGCGCCGGCTCGGCGTCCGGGTCGTCGTCGACGGCGTCCAGGGCTTCGCCCCAGGTCGCCAGCAGGCGGCCGGTGTCCGGGTCCGCCCATGCTTCCGCCTTGGCGTCCCAGACCGGTGGCCGGTTGATCGGATAGCGGAGTTGGTCGGCGGGTGGCCACCAGACCTGGTGGTAGGTGGCCTTGGCGACCAGCTCCAACATCGCGCGCGGGATGGTGCCGCGGATGGCGAAGTGCGCGTGCGGCGCCAACCGGCGTTGCGGCTCGACACAGCCCGCGTACTGCACGTTCCAGCCGACGGCCCGGCGCAGGTTCTGCCAGTACCGGTCGAGCAGCCGGGGGAAGTGCACGGCGTCCCAGGCCGCCCGCCGGTAGTTGTACCGGGACGGGTCGACCGGCGTGCCGAGCTGCGGGTCGTCGGCGGTGTGATGGCGGCGACAGGAGCACGGCCGGCCCTGGTGGATCGAGTGGACCGGGCCGTAGCTGTCCAAGGTCAGGGTGAGCCACATCGAGGGGCGGTGCTCGACCCCGTCTGGTCCGACGTAGGTCCGGCCGACCGTGCGGGCGTCGACCTTCTGCCGGGGCAGGTCAGGGACGTCCTGGCGCCGTTTGGTGGACCGGACCCGGCGGGGCTGGTCGTCGTCCTCGTCCTGATCGAGTCCGCGGCCCGGCGTGATGCTGCCGCGCAGTCCTTCCGCGGTGATCTCCTGCTCGACTGCTTCGATCGCGATGGCGATCCGTTCGAGTTCGGCCACGCGGCCGGCCGGGTCCATCGGGGTCAGTTCGAGGGCGGCGCGGTCGAATTCGAGGTGCGCCCGGGCGGTGATCAGGTCCCGTTGCCGAGCGGTCGCTGGCGCGGGGCCGGGCTGGGGTTCGTCGGCCCGGTGCCAGCCCTCGCGGATCTGGATCTGCCGCAGGCGCCGGGCCTTCTTGGCGCAGGGCGGGCATTTGGCTTCGAGGGTTGCGCCGCAGGGCAGGTCGACGAGTTCGGTTTTGCCGGTGGCCAGGTCGGTCCGCCGGAGCGCGATGGGGTGGATGCAGACGCCGTGGTCGATGGCCAGGTCTTTGAGTGCGTCGACGGCCCGCGGCAGCGCAAGTCGGGCGGCCCTGGAGCCCGGCCGAGGGGTCGTTGTCTCTGCCGGGGCGGGCAGGGTGGGGGTGGTCATCGGGTCACCTGCCCGATGATCGGCACCCCGTTGGTTCGGGTGGTCGGCCGGACCGGGATCGGCTCGATGATCGGAGCCGGTTCCGGCATCGCTTCCGGCACCACGGGCGTCGAGGCTGCCGTCGGCGTGCCGGCGAAGACGAGCTTGACCAGGGCCATGAAGGCGAGGGCGGGGACCGCGGACAGGAGCCAGCCGGAAGGGCTGGGTTGGGCGACGGCGAGTTGGGCCGAGAGGGACAGGGTGCCGGCGGCGATGAGCAGGAACAGTGGGTAGCCGATCGACGCGCCTGCTGTGCGGCGCCGTTTGATGGTCAGCAGCGCGGCGACCGGGACGAGTTCGGAGATGACGGCGTTGACCCAGCCGAAGGCGTCCGGGGTTCCGGCCGGGGCGTGGCGCATGGTCCAGTCGTGGACGTGGGTGAAGGAGGCCCACCCGGCCGCCACCGCTACCACGGTGAGGATGACAGCCAGGGCGAGAGATTCGATCCGGTCTTTCACGCGGCAACCCCGTAGTCGTCGGCCATGTCGCGGACGGTGGTGTCGTCGCAATAGGTCAGCCGGACCCGCATCGGGGTCGGGTCGCCCTCCAGGACGACGAAGCCGATGCCGGGCTGGGTCTGCGGGATCCGGTCGCACAGGGCTCCGCGGTCGCGCATGTTGTCGCCGAGCACCAGGTCGACCTCTGACGGCTCGGACAGCCGCAGCCCGATCCGGGTCGGGAACAGCCCGCGGGCCGGAAGGACCTCTTTGCGGGGGTCCTGGATCGCGGCGACGACGTGGACGCCGACGGCTCGACCTTGCGTGAGGACGATGCCGAGCGCGGCCTTGATCCGGTCCTTGAGCTGGCGTTCGGTCAGGTAGGCGGTCAGGTTTGCCAGTTCGTCGATGACGAGGACGATCAGCGGCTCATCTTCGGTCGGTGTGTGCTGGCGCGTCTTGCCGGCGAGCCGGGCGGCCCGTCCCTGGGCGGTGGCCGCCGCGTGTTCGAGCATGGCGGCCATCTCGGCGAAGTCCCGGGAGGCGAACTTCGCGAACAGCGCCCTGCCGATCCCTAGCTCCATGCCGCCCTTGGGATCCAGGCCCCACAGCTCGACCAGCCCCGAGGCGACCCCGCCGGCCAGAGACCGGACGATCGACCAGATGGCCGAGCCTTTGCCCGAGCCAGTAGCGCCGACGATCAGGACCTGGGTGCCGAACAACCGCAGCCGGTAGAGGCCGCCGTCTTCCTGGACACCGATCGGCAGGGCCGTGAAGTCCGGCGCGAACGGGATCGGGAACGGCTCCACTGTTTCTTGCAGGGTGTCGCCGCGCATGAGGACCAGGACCACGGCGCCGTAGGTCGGGCCGGGGATGGCCTTGACCTGCCGGACCCCGAAGGTCTGCGCCAGCCGCTCGGACGCTTTGGCGAAGTCGTCAGGGATCTGCCCGGTCACCATCCGGACCAGCACCTCGTCGCAGCCGCCGGCCTTGCACCGGACGCGGCGGATCTGGGGGATGATCGTGCGTTTGTCGTAGGAGATCGACAGGTTCGCGGTGACCATCGCGGCCATCCACCGCCGCCGGTAGACCAGCCTGCGGAACCGGGCCAGTGCCGGCCACCAGCCGAACCGCAGCCATGACGCCCGATTCACGTGAAACCAGCAGGTCACGGCGGTCGTGATACCGCCGAGTAGCAAGGCGAGGGCCTGCCAACCGTAGGCGAGGTAAAGCCAGACCAAGCCGGTGACCGGGAGGGTGGCGTACCAGTGCTGGACGTAGGCCTTGACCAGCCAAGCGACAGTCTTGAGGGTCTGCCAGAGGATCGCTGCCCAGAGCGGGATCTTGACGAACGGGGTGCGGACGTTGAGCGGTGCGACGGGGATCGGGTCGCCCTTGATGACGTTGATTAGTGGCATCAGTCCGCCGCCTTGCCCGGGGCGTCGGCGGTCAGTGCCTGGCGGATGTGGTCGAGGCGTTCGGCGTCGCTGACGTCGGGGATGAGCAGCGCCCATGCCTCGATGCGGCCGACGAGCGAGGCGTAGCGGTACAGCTTGTCCCAGGCGTCCAGCGCGTAGCGGTTGAGTGCGAGGCGGGCGTCCGGGTCGGCGCAGGCGGCGCACCGGTCGACGTCGAGCGGGAGAGATTTGAGCAGGTCGCAGCCGGTGCACGTACGCCAAATGGTGTTGTCTTTGGTGGTGATGCGGGCAGCGTCGGATAGCTTGGGCATCGCAGCCCTCTCCTCTTTGTGGGTGGAGTGGTTGAGCGCCCGGGGCGGGGGTGACTTCTTGGCGGTTGTTGACCCCGCTCCCGGACGCGGCTACTTGCAGGTCAGGCAGCCTGCGCGCGACTCGTCTGCGGGGCGCTCATCGCGCTGGCGCGGATCGACCAGCCGAGCCGGGCGCGGCACTTGGCTCCGACGCCCTTGCACTTCTGCGAGTCGACGTACGGCGTGAGCATCACGTCGTCGAACTGCACGATGGGCGGGTAGCCCGGCACCGCGGACGTGGGCGGGACCGGCTGGTGCGGCGCGACGACCTTGACCTTGAACTCCTTGGACCCGCCGAACTTTCCGGCCTCGGGGTCCAGGTCGAGCAGGCGGACCAGCCAGATCCGCTCCCCCGTCTCCTTGTCGCGCAGCTGGTCGTCGCCTTGGCCGCGCTTGTCGAAGTCGGTGGCCGGCTCCACGCCGAGGCAGAGCGCGCCGTGCGGAGCGACGTAGTCCCACGGCACCGGCACCTTGATCGAGTTCGGAATCACCGAACGACTCCCTCCGTCGAACCTAGTTACTTGACTAACCAAGTTGGACCGAAGTTAGCACATGGACGGCATGGCTAGCCAAGTAAATCCTTAGTGGAAAGAGAAGATTTCTTCGATGCCTTGAGATGGCAGCGGACGGGCAAGATCAACGATGAGCAGCGGGTTCGCCTCCGCACTGCGAACTACCAGCAGGTTCGTCAGAACGACCGCGCCTGGATCGACGGTGAGCAACGTCGATTCCCGGGCGGTCGCCGGCCGGGCAGAAAGTCGCTCGATCACGTCAGCCGCCGCGAGTCGCCGACAGCGCTCAAGATGATCTAGTGCACCTTCGCGCAACGGCCCGGCATCGGCGAATCCGGTGCCGATCGCCGCGACCGCGGGCAGGTAGACCGTGGAGAGCGTCGAGCAGTCCGTCCCGTCGCCCTGCATGACCCGCTGGCGGGCAACCACCGACTCACCAACGGGGATGGCGAGCATCGTCGCGATCCGGGACGAGGCGGGTGCGCCACCTGCCCCGATGACCGTGCCGTGCGTGAGCTCCGCGGCGTGCAGCGCGTCGAATAGCCGGCGGGGCAGTGACGGGCGCCGGCGCGGTCGCGTGCCGAGGACGAGCCGGCCCTTGCCCTGCACGCCTTCCAGGTAGCCGAGCTGGCGTAGGTACTCCAGTGCCCGGACGACCGTCGAGCGGGACGCGTCGAATTCTCGGACGAGCTGGGATTCGCTGGGCAGCATCGACCCGGGCGGGTAGGTGCCGCGCTCGATCCGTTGTTGTACCGCGTCGGCGATGTTCGCGTACTTCGCCGGGACGGGTTCGATCGGCATTCCGGTCACGCCCCGCGGCTTTCGGCATGGGTGACCTGGTGGCACACGGCGACGTGAACCAGGGCTTGCGTCCATCGCAGCCGGTAGCCGCCGATGAGTTCGTCGCCTTCCACCCAGATCCACAGGCCGCCGTACCACTGGGAGATGTCGAGCCGAACCCGTTGCACGCGCAGGACCAGGACGCCATCGCGGTACCGGCATTTACCGTCCGGGATCTCCAGGACGCGGCCGACGAGCTGATCGGCCGGGACCGGCAGGTGCGGCGGGGTGGAGATCGACAGAACGCCGGTCACCAGTGGTGACCTTTGTTGGCGACGTGCGGGCCGGCGGCCGTACGTCCCATCGCGGTCGCAAGACCGAGGTCAGCGAGCTGGCGAGCGACGCAGGGGTAGAGGATGGCGGGCCGGCAGTTGAGGCACCAGCCGTCCGGGCCGGGCTGATGATCGGCGTAGAGGCGCCGGGCCAGCCGCCAGATGAGCGGGTTGGTGCAACCGGTAGGCGGGTTGATCGGCGGTGTCTGCCCGCCGGCGTTGAGCGGTTCGGGCATGACCGGACCTCCGCAGCAGCGTGGAGCGGCACCGAGGCGGGCATCCCTGTTGGGATATGAAAACGCGCCCGCCTCGGTGCCGACCGCCCTCGCCAGAACAAGGTCAGCCGGGTAACGCTCGGCGATCAAGTCGAATGAGGACTCAATTTGGCTAGCTTGGCTAGCCACATTGAACGTAAGGGTGTCGCCAGATGTACGCAACCCCTGGCGACCTGAAATCCCTAGCCTGGCTAGCCAGGCCTTAAGCTGTCCGATGTGAACGTGGAAGCTCGCGACCTCGACGACCTGGAGCCGGACGACGCTCGGCCGGCTTCGCAGCAGATCGCTAACGTGCTGCGCGCGGCGATCCTGACGCGTCGCTTTGCCCCAGGTGAGCGCCTGCCGTCGCAGAACGAGTTGGCCGAGCGGTACGGCGTGGCCCGCGAGACGGTCAAGTCCGCGCTCCGCATCCTGCGCGACGATCGCCTGATCGTGAGCCGTCAGGGCAGCGGCGCGTTTGTACGCGCGCAGACCGATCGCCCGGTCGGGTTGCGGCCGCACATCGAGGCCGCGTTTGAGCAATCACACATCACGCTCGACTTCGCCGGCTTCTCCAGCGAGACGCTGCACGGCGCCATTCAAGAGCCGCTGGACAAGATCCGCGCCGGCCGCCTGACGCCGGAGTCAATCGCGATCCGCATCCTGCTGCCAGACCTGGGTCTACCAGCAGTAGTCCCATCCCGCGCCGAACCAGCCGGCGACGACCCCGCGGTCCGCGAGCGCGCTGCCCGCATCGCCCGCCGGCACACCGAGGCGATCGAGGAGTCCGTCAGCGAGTTGGCCACGCTCGGCCTGGTTCGCCACGCCACGACCGAGGTTCGCGCCTACGGCACCACGGTTCTGTCAAAGCTCTACATCCTCAACCGCGACGAGGTCTTTTTCGGGTTCTATCCAGTCGTCCGCAACACGGTGTCCGTGGACAAGCAGCCGGTTCCGATCTTCGACGTGCTGGGCAAAGACGTGCCGCTGTTCCACTACGTGATCACCGGTGACGAGGGCGACGCGAGCGATCAGTTCGTCCAGCAGTCACAGGCCTGGTTCGACAGCATCTGGACCACGATCGCCCACGAGTACACGCCGTGACCCTCACCGACCTGGTCGCCAACGCCGGCTGTCTCCTGATCGACTTCGACGGGCCGATCTGCTCCGTCTTCGCCGGCTATCCGGCCCGCACGATCGCCGAGGAGATGCGCATCCTCGCCCAAGAACGCGGCGGCGCCGAACTGGCGCCGGTGTTCGCGGACCTGCCGTTCGACCCACTGGACATCCTGGTAGCGGTCGCCGCGGTCGCCGAGGACAGCCTGATCCGCGAGGTATCCGACGCCTGCCGCGACGCCGAGGTAAAGGCTATCGCCTCAGCCACCCCGACACCCGGAGCCGCCGATGTGCTCCGCGCAGCTCACGCCGCCGGCCGCTCAGTCGCCATCGTCAGCAACAACAGCAGCGCCGCGATCGAGGCCTACCTCCACCAGCACGACCTACTCCGCTACGTGGCCGGCATCGCCGCCCGCTTCGACGGCATGGATCCACGCCTGCTCAAGCCGGACCCGTTTCTCGTGGAGCAAGGCCCCGCCGCTGCACGGGCAAGCCGCGACGCCGCCATCTTCATCGGCGACTCAGTCACCGACATCGAGGCAGGCCAAGCCGCCTGTATCCCCACGGTCGGCTACGCCAACAAGCCCGGCAAGGACCAGCGACTCACCGACGCGGGAGCAGACGTGGTGATCGGCTCCATGCAGGCCATTGCTGATGTGCTGTCCAGCATCCCCGCAAAGCCGAGCCGATGACCGACCAACTCACTTTGCCGGCCGACGTGCTGGCGAACGTCCAACGCCGTTGGCCAGACCTCGCGGACGTGTGGGCAGCCAAGGTCCACGAAGAGTTCCAAACCCTCTGCGAGCGCTACCAGGCCACACCACGCAGCATCCTGCCAGCCCGCTACGGCTTCGTCGTCGCCGTCGACACCCCAGACGGCCCACTCGTACTCCGCAGCAGCCCAGACCCCCGCGGCCACGACCAGGCAGCCGTAGCCACCGCGCTCGCTGACCTGGGCGCCGCCCCACAGATCCACGAGGCCGTCACCACCAGCCACGGAACCTGGACCGTCGCCGACCGCGTGCTACCAGGCACCCCGCTCAGCCGAACCGACCCGGCAACCGTCAACCCGCAGGCACTCTTCGCACCACTGGCAAAGATGCGAAACCGGCCGGCCCCACGACATGGAATGCCCTCAGTGCTGGATTGGCTCCGCGACCGCCTCAAAGACGACAACCTCGGCGATCTGCGTCCCGGCACGACCGTCGCGCCGGCCAGCGAACGCAAGGCCGCACTCGGCCTCCTGACCGACCTAACTCGTGATCACGTTCCCGCCCTCTGTCACGGAGACGCATCCAGTGGCAACATCATCGCCAACGGCCCACAGCATTGGCTGTACATCGATCCTCGCGGCATGAGCGGAGAACATGCCTACGACGTAGCCGTCCTTGCTCTCAGGATCAGCACCGTCCAAAGGTCACCAAATCTCATCAACCAAATCGCGGGCCTTGCGCAGGTCGAAATCGACCGACTCCACGCTTGGACGGTAGTTGCGCAGGTCGCACGCGTCTAGGGTCAAGCAAAGCTTCAGTACCCGCTGCAGCCCAGCTTGGCCGCGTAAGTGAAAGGGCGGAGTGACTGTGCTTGGGCTAGCGAATTGCGTAGGCTGACCAGTATGACAGTTGCTTCAGAACTCAGCTCGCTCGAAGATCAGCTAGGAGAAGAACGCAAAAAAGTTGACGTGGCGAGCCATGACTTTTCGGTCCGTGAGTTGGTGCGAATGCTAGCCGACGGCGAACTCAGCATCACGCCTGAGTATCAACGCAAGTACCGATGGGACGATGAAGTTAGCTCAACTTTCATCGAATCCGTTTTTCTAGGGTTGCCGATCCCTCCTATCTTTGTGGCTACTAATGCCGGCTTTCAATGGGAGGTTGTTGATGGCCTTCAGCGACTTTCAACACTTCTGTACTTTATTGCGGAAGGTCCCGATGGCCTAAAGGCGGTAAATCGCAGCAAAGCGCTGAAGCTTACGAGGCTGCAAAAACTTACCCAACTTAACGGGGTCGGATACGATGACCTCCCGGTGCCGCTACAGAGATACTTCGGTCGACAGCCACTGCAGGTAATATCCCTGACGGATAAAAGCAGTAAAGAAGTTCGCTTCGATTTGTTTGAGCGGCTGAATGCCGGCTCGATTGCACTTTCACCACAAGAGGTGCGCGCCTGCATCTATCGGGGAGAATTCAACCGACTCCTTGAAGAGTTGGCAAGTGGGGATCTGCAGGATCTGCTTAAGCTGCAGCAAGCCAGACAGAATGACGGAACCGCTGCCGAGCAGGTACTCAAATTCTTCGCTTACAAGAATGCCCGCGATAAATTTGATGGGCGTGTCAAGAAATTCCTTAACGATTACATGGAGTCGGTGCAGGGTTCGGAAAGTGTCGAGGTTGACATAGAACTATACAGCCGCTCGGTATCATCTCTTCTGGAGGCGACAGGGGGCGGCCCGCTACTGCGAACAGCAACGGCGGTTACTCCGCTTGTTCAGCTAGAGGCATGCTTGGTAGGTATCGCTGAATTGCTCACAGACGGAGTTGATGTAACCATCCCGCCATCGGGCTGGCAAGACGATGCGGCGCTCGTGACGGCAAGCACAGGCGGTAGCAATACCCGCACAAAGCTGGAAGCGCGCATTAATCGAGCGAAGGTGCTCTTCAGTGGGCGCGCATGATTTCTTAGTCTCCTCTATTCTCGGCGAAGCCGACCGTCTATTGAAGCGAACTGACTCTTTAAAGACGTATCTGCTGGCGGCCCTGTCTTTGAGTAGGCAAGACCCAAGACGGTGGAATTTTGCGACTTTGGAGGCCCGCGCCAGTGCGGTCATTTATACGGTGGCGGAATTGGAGTCGCTTACCAAATATTTGATTCGAGAAACACATAAAGAACTAAACGGTAACCATCAAATTAAGGATCTCATACCGTGCTTGCGACAGCTCGCAGCACATGAGGCATTCGAAAGCCTACGCGATTTGAGCGATGCCACAAAAGTATGGCCGCGAAGAGCTGAGGCAACGACTCTAGATCTTAGCGGCCTGTCATTGAAGCTACCGATTATCACAAAGTCGGCGCAACCTCCAATGGACGGAAAAACGCCCAACCCGCAGCTGTACGCGCGAATTTGGGATGTGTATGGCCTTCCGGGCACCGCCTTCCCCTACGCTCGCTGGGACGCGTCGATGCGAAAGCTGGGTGGCGTGCGTAACGATCTGGCGCATGGCAATATTCCCTTTCATCAAGTTTTTCAGTCTGCCGGGATGAATTCCGCTGATGTCGAGCGGTACGTCGACGACGTTACGGAATTCGCACTTCACTTGGTGGATTGCTGGACAAGTTATTTAGATCAGCAGATGTACTTAGTCTCATCCGGACCTTAATTGATGGGCCGATTTTTTCGCGGCATGAGTTTTGCAAGTCATTGCCGAATTCGCCTTTTTTGGATCAAGGCGCCGCGCGAGCGCGGCGCGCTGCGCTCGGCCTGCTGGCGGCCTTCGGCCGGCATCGGCCGGCGCATCCGGTCAACGCGAGCTTGGCGAGGTCCTCTGACCTAGGTGGCGACGTCTCAGCGTCGCTTTCTGGTTACGTCCAGAAAAATGAGCGCCTGGACCAGTGCAACCAGGAAACTGAATGGGATCTCTAGCAAGTCGGCTACGTCGGGCCGGTAGACCTTTAAGTTCATCCACCACACGGACAGCACGACCCACATGCCTATAGATCCAAGAACCTTCACCCGCGGCTGAGCAGCCCAGTCGTGAATCTGGGAGGCAGTCTCTCGCCAGATCGCGAGGAGGCCGGGATCTTGGAGCTGTTGCGGGACACCCTCAAATGGGTTGCTCAAGACTAGGTCGACTTGAGCAACGAGTCGGTCGATGCTGGTTGGGAAAACGCCGGCGATGAGGGTGTCGGTGAGGCCGAACTCCAGGTCCTTGGTGAAGCCGAAGTCAGCGGCGGTAAGGGTGCCGGCGAGGCCGAGCTTCAGGCTCTCCGTGAGGCCGAACTCCAGGCTCTTGGTGAAGCCGAAGTCAGCGGCGGTAAGGGTGCCGGCGAGGCCGAGCTTCAGGCTCTCCGTGAGGCCGAACTCCAGGCTCTTGGTGAAGCCGAAGTCAGCGGCGGTAAGGGTGCCGGCGAGGCCGAGCTTCAGGCTCTCCGTGAGGCCGAACTCCAGGCTCTTGGTGAAGCCGAAGTCAGCGGCGGTAAGGGTGCCGGCGAGGCCGAGCTTCAGGCTCTCCGTGAGGCCGAACTCCAGGCTCTTGGTGAAGCCGAAGTCAGCGGCGGTAAGGGTGCCGGCGAGGCCGAGCTTCAGGCTCTCCGTGAGGCCGAACTCCAGGCTCTTGGTGAAGCCGAAGTCAGCGGCGGTAAGGGTGCCGGCGAGGCCGAGCTTCAGGCTCTCCGTGAGGCCGAACTCCAGGCTCTTGGTGAAGCCGAAGTCAGCGGCGGTAAGGGTGCCGGCGAGGCCGAGCTTCAGGCTCTCCGTGAGGCCGAACTCCAGGCTCTTGGTGAAGCCGAAGTCAGCGGCGGTAAGGGTGCCGGCGAGGCCGAGCTTCAGGCTCTCCGTGAGGCCGAACTCCAGGCTCTTGGTGAAGCCGAAGTCAGCGGTGCCGAGGCGGGACCGATCTAAAAGGATTTCATCCTCAGTGATCACGCGCCCAAGTTTAGCGGCGCCGTGCGACAGGTTTGCTGGTTGCATAGGGGGCAAACCACTGCCGCGCCGCTTCGCGGCTTGCCACCGAATAGGGTGGGCGCGGTGGTGCCGCGGGTTACCGAATGCCGGCACTGGCGGTCAGTGCCGGCGGGCTGCGGGGCGGGCGGTGCGCGAGCAGGGCGCAACCAAGATCGAAGAATCCGCAATCAGTCCGCATGAGGTCCGCAAAGGCAGTGGAACGCTGTCAGATCATGACAAGCTTTTTCGCAGCTTGGTGGACGTTTATGCCAGTAGATCGACTGCGGTTTTCGATCTCATAATCCCTCGGTTCCGTGGAACAGTGCTGGGTCGGTGCGTGCCGGGTCGCTAACCTCCACCGTGTGCAGAGGAGATGCAACGGAACGGCTTCCGCTGGCGGGTCGGACCCGCGTAGTCGCAGGTAAGGGGTCTAACGCCCCACTCTGGACTAACTCATTCCTAAACCGCAGGTCGCAGGTTCGATTCCTGCCGGGGGCACTCTATCGATCACCAGAAACGTCCGTTGACCTGCGCGGACACGAGCCTCCAAGAGCCGCCTCGCGCAAAATGCGTGCAATGGATCCTGGCAGCGTTTCCGTAGTCTTTTCGGGGTGACTTCCTCAGATGGCAGCGACTGGTCATTTGACACGGCCCGCGAACCCGCCCTATTCGGCCTGGCGGTCGACGAGGCCACCCCTGAAAAGCAGCACGCATACCGCGGAGACGGAACCCTGTGCGGGCTCCCTGACCACCGCGTCGTGGCCTACCGAACCCTCTTCCACCCGGAAAACGCCAAAGCTTGCCCAGCCTGCCGGCAGCAGTGCGAAGCGGCCCCGACGCTGCCCTCTGTTCAGGAGCGTCTCCATGATCAGGTCCTGGAGGCTGAGGAAGGCCCGCTCCACGAGGAACTGCTCGCAGCTCTCCTCGTCGGCGCCGATGTCCGGCTGTGGATCAGCGGCCCGGCCGCCCAGATGGCCAAGTTCTACGCCCGGCTGGATCAGATCGTTGATGGACGCGCCGCAGTGGCGGCCGCGTTGGACACCGGCGGAATCGCCGGGTTGGCGCGGGTCCAGTACGGCTCCTGGGAGTACATCGTCGCCCTGCCGCACGGAGGGCGGGCGACGATCGGCCGGGCAACACCCGATCACCAGAGCGACGCACGAGTCGTCCCGGTCGGGGACGTGCCGGCGGAGCTCCGGAAGCGCCACTGAGCAGCAATCGGCAATACTCCCTCGCCATGAGGGAACCTTTCGTCTTGGGCGCGGCCGACGGTGCCCGCTGGGTCGTCCACCCGCCGCAAGATCCCTACGGGGACGGCTACGTCTACACGGCCGAGACGGAGCTGCACGAAGCCGGCCTGACGGCGACGACCATCGCCAAGATCGATGGGGCCTACGCCGGCATATCGACGACGTTGTCCGGCTTCGTGGCAGGCCTTGCGGCTGCCTGGCAGGGTTGGGATGGCACCCGGACCTGGGAGTCGATGGAGCGCGAGCTGACCCTCGACGCACGGCACGACGGGCGTGGCCATGTGTCGCTCGGCGTGACGCTGCGGGCGCCCGGCCCTGACTGGGACGACACCGCCTGGTCGGCCAGGGCGGTGTTCGTGCTGGAGGCCGGGGAGCAGATGACCGGACTCGCCGCCGATCTGACCCACCTCCTCCGCGCTTAGCTGTCGCGTTGCCGCCGAACATCGCATACCGAGAGGTGGTAGCCGGGCGTGACGTTCTTCTTCGACCTGCCGTGGCGGTACTGGGAGCTCCCGGCGCTGCTCGTCCTGGCCTGGACGGGCCTGTGGTGGGCAAGCCGCCGGGCCCGGCTGTGGTTTGCCGGGCTCACCCCGCCCGCGGCCCTCGCCGTGCTCCTGCTGGGAGTGTTCGAGCTGCTCACGATGACGCCGCAGCCCTCGTGCTCCGATGGTTCCTGCCCGGAGGACCCGGGCACGGCGATCATCGCGGTCGGGCTGCTCAGCCTGATCGTCGCGAGCGCGCTGACGATCGTCACCTTCGTGGTGGAGACGACACTGATGGTCCGCCGTAGCGAGCGGGCCGAGCGCGAGGCGACCGCGGAATCGCCGAACTTCACAACGCCTTGAGAGCGATCGCACCCAGACTGCCAACCGTCGCCACGATCGGAATGACGTACCCCTGGCCGGTCTTCTTCGGCCGCATCCACAGGTAGACGATGCCCAGCATGAGCGCCAGCATCAACGACGCGCGGTAGCCCGCGGCCCGAACCGCCCGCGTGTCGGCAACAGCGAACCCGATATACGCCGCGACCAGAACGAGAAACGGAATCCAGCCGTAGTCGGAAAGCAGTGATTGCGCGACGACCGTCAGGGCCATGCCCCACGCGTAGGCGTTGTTCATCGTCCACTCTCCCAGCCACCGAAAACGGGATGACCGGTCAAGCGACCCCAAGATCATCGGGGCAGATCGTAGGCCGCGAAACAGTTCCAGACAACGGCAGCCGGAGAAAAACAGCAGGTCAAACCCGCGGCTGTACGGCGGTACCCGAGCGCACCGCCCGCCCCCTAAAGTTGGCGGGCATGAGTGACTCCTACACCGGCCCCGCCGAGATCAGCAGTGACGAGCTCGGCAGCTTCCGCGCCGCCGTCGAACTCTGGACCACCGAGGACGGCGGCTGGGTCGGCACCTGCCTGCTCGAGGACGAGCGGCTCGAGGACAAGACCGTGACGATCCGGATCGACAACGGGAAGTCCGGCACCGCCCGGGTCAACGGGGAAGTGCTGACCGGATCGGGTCCGGCCCCGTTCCGCTGAGCGACACAAAAGACGACACAGAAGACGAGACGAAAGCGGCACGAAGAAAAGCCTCGATCATCCCGTACGTCGGATGGGTCTGGTCCGGCATCAGCGGCGTCCCCGCATGCCGGACCGACGCCCGGTCTTTCCGCGGTGACACGATGTCCCGGCTGTGGCCCACGCCGGGAACGGTGTAGAACGTGGTCGGCACCGAGGCCGCGGCCAGCGCGTCGAAGAGCTGCGTGCTCTGCGACAGCGGCACCAGCCCGTCCTCGGTGCCGTGGATGATCAGCACCGGCGGCGCGTACGGCGTGATCCGAAAGATCGGATTGGCCTCGGCGACCCGATCCGGGCAGGTCAGAATCGGACAGCCGAGCAGCGACGACTCCGGTGAGGCCACGTCCGCGTGACACTCCGCGAGGTGGAACGCGCGGTTGAACGACGCGCACGCGCCGGGCCGCATGTCCGGGTCCATCCGGAGGAAGTCGATCGGGGCGTAGAGGTCGACAACCGCGCGCACGCCGGTCCCGGTGAAGCCGGCCATCAGCGCGGTCCAGCCGCCGGACGAGTCGCCGAGCACGGCCATCCGCCGCGGGTCGAACTCGAAGCGGCCGGCGTTGACGCCCAGCCATCGGATCGCGGCCTGCACGTCCTGCATCTGGGCCGGGAACTTCGCCTGAAGGCTGGAGCGGGTGGAGACGCCGGCCACCACGAAGCCGTGCGCGGTGAAATAGGGGACGAGCGCCGGTGCGTAGCCCTTGCCGTCGTCGGCGAGCCAGCCGCTGCCGCCCATCACGATCAGCAACGGGTACGCCGCCGTCGTGGCCGGCTGCGCGGGCAGGTAGAGGTCGATCAGGTGACCGTGGGTGCCGGCGGGCTGCTCGGGGCCGTACGCAAGATTGCGGAAGACCCGTGGCGGGCGGGTCGCGGCGGAGGTCGGCGGCCCGGCGGCGACGACCGCGGCCAGCGTGACGATCAGGAGCGCGGCCAGCGCGAGGACCCGGGAGAGCGAGCGGTTGATCATGAAGTGCCTCTCCGGGTTCCACGGTGTCGACCCGATGGTCACCTACGGTGACAACCCCACCATCAGGGATAGAGTTCGCTTGCGGAATCCCCCGGCACGGTTGGCCCATTTCGCCGTACGGCGGAGCCGGTCCCGAACGACCCATCGGCCGAGTAATCCGAGTTGAGAGAATCCCTCGTGATGTAACCCACTCCCCTGCTTGTTGAAGTTTCAAGAGCAACCGGCGAATAGTGTTGGTGAAACTTCAACAACCATGGGGGTTGCGATGACGATGACGATCGGACAGGCAGCGGCACAGGTGAGGCCTCCGGCGGCTCGGATCCGCACCCGGGTGACGGTCCCGCTGGAATTCCCGGACGGCTACCGCACCACCGCCGAGGTGTTCACCTTCATCGGCCTCGCCGACGGCCGTGAGCACCTGGCGCTCGGCCTGGGTGATTGGCAGAACGCGACGAACCCGCTGGTCCGACCACACAGCGAGTGCCTCACCGGCGACGTCTTCGGCAGCCAGCGCTGCGACTGCGGCCCGCAGCTGCGCGAGGCCGCCGAGCGCATCACCGAGACCGGCGGCGTGCTGCTCTACCTGCGCCAGGAGGGCCGGGGCATCGGCCTCTACGCGAAGCTGGACGCCTACGCGCTGCAGGACACCGGCCTGGACACCTACGAGGCGAACCTCGCCCTGGGCCACGCCGAGGACGAGCGGGACTACACCCCTGCCGCCCAGATGCTGCACGCGCTCGGCGTCGACCGGATCCGGCTGCTCAGCAACAACCCGGACAAGGCCGGGCAACTCGGTGACCTCGGTGTCGAGGTGACTGAACAGATTCGGACCGGCGTGCACCTGTCCGCAGCAAACGCCCGGTACCTTGCTGCCAAGCGCGATCACACCGCACACACCCTCGACCTGACCGGTGCCGCATGACGATGATCACCGAGGCTGACCGCTTCTGGACACGGTCCGCCATCGACCTCTCCCGGCTCTCCCCGCCGTCCCCGACCCACTACGCGGTCGGCGCGGTGATCGTCGGCCCGGCCGGCAACCCGATGGCGACCGGCTACACCGGCGAGACCGACCCGCACTTCCACGCCGAGGAGGAGGCGCTCGCCAAGCTCGCCGGGCGCGGCTTCGACCTGCTCGGCGCGACCCTCTACACGTCGCTCGAGCCGTGCACGACCCGCAAGTCGCGTCCGATTTCGTGCACCGAGCTGATCCTCGCCTCCGGCATCCGCCGGGTGGTGCTGGCGCTGCGCGAGCCGCTGCACTTCGCCGACTGCACCGGCGTCGAGACGCTGCTCGGCCGCGGCGTCGAGGTGATCGAGGTCGCCGACCTCGGTGACACGGTGCGCGATATCAACGCCCACGTCATGGGGATGCAAACGACATGACCCAGGATGCCGTGGTGACCGACACCCGCTGGCTCAGCAGCCCGGAGATGGCCGCCTGGCTCAATCTCACCCAGCTGTTGATGTTGGTGCCCAGCGCGCTCGACCGGCAGCTGCGCGACGACGCCGGCATCCCGCACGCCTACTACCAGATCCTCGCGACGCTCAGCTCCGAACCGGGCCGCTCGATGCGCATGACCGATCTTGCCCGTCGCGTCGGCACCACCACGAGCCGCCTGTCGCACGCCGTCGCCAGCCTGGAACAGCGCGGCTGGATCTGCCGGAAGGCCTGTGCCTTCGACAAACGCGGCCAGATCGCCAGCCTCACCGACACCGGCCATTCGGTCCTGGAGTCGGCCGCGCCCGGACACGTCGCCGAGGTCCGCCGCCTGATCTTCGACCAACTGTCACCGACCGAGATCGATCAGCTCCGCGAGATCACCGCGAAGATCTTGCCCGCGGTCAGCGCCTAAAAGATCAAATTCTTTATTGCCTCGGCTGCGGCCAATAACTGATCGTCGCTCCCGCGGGGACCCTTCCGGGCCTCGCAGGGCGCTGGCGCGCCCAGAACGCGAGGCCCTCCAGGGCGACGTCCGCGGGTGGTTGCGGTGCCCAAACCCCGCCCCACCAGCGCACAAGCGCCCCACCGCCCCGACACCCGGTTGTTCCGCCTTCCGCCACACCCGGTCGACCCTCCGGTCGGCCCCCCGGGCAACACGCCACTCCACTCAGGACCGTCGCGATCCGCGCACCGCGACCGACCGTCCTCTGTGTCGAGAAATCGGCGAAACTGCTCGGGATGGCATGACAACCGGACGCCTCGCCGGGCCCGTCTGAGGGGTGATGAATCAACGGAAGGGCAGCGCGATGCTGGATGGCTCGGAGAAGGAGTACACGGAGTACGTCTCAGCGCGATTACCCGCGCTGAGACGGATGGCGTTCCTCCTCGCCGGTGACGAGCACCGTGCCGACGACCTGGTGCAGCAAACGATCACCACGCTGTTCCTGAAGTGGCGGCGGGCAAGCGCCGCCCAGCACCTGGACGCCTACGTGCGCACGATGCTGGTCCGCACGTTCGTCGACGAGAAACGCCTGGCCTGGGCGCGGGTCCGGCTGTTCTGGCAGGCACCCGAGCCACCACCGGTCGAGTCCGGCGGCGCCGAGGATCGCCAGGTCGTCCGGGCGGCCCTGGCCCGCCTGCCGCGCCGGCAGCAGGCCGTGCTCGTGCTCCGGTTCTTCTACGACCTGCCGGTCGACGAGGTCGCGACGGCGCTCGGCTGTTCCGCCGGCACGGTCAAGAGCCAGACCTCCCGCGGCCTCGCCACCCTCCGACGCCTGCTCGGTGAGCCCGAGCTCGCCACCACGATCTGAGGAGCCGACATGCCATCCGACTTCGATCTGCTGCGACCGCTCGACACCGAGCCCCGCTCCCCCTCGTCCGTGGACATCCAGCTGGCGATCGCCACCGCGCGCCGCAAACGGGCGATCCGCACCGCCGGTTACGCCGGAGCCGCCACCCTGACCGTCACCGCCGTCGTCGCCGGCGGCCTGCTGTTCGACACGTCGCGCGCCACGACACCGACCCAGCCGGCCGCGTCCAAAACAGCGGCGACCAAGGCGGCCCCGGCGGTGAAGGCCCCGACGAGCTGCACGATCGAGGCCCTGCCGGTGCCGCATGGCGCCCTGCAGGCGCTGGTCGCCAGCGGCGACCCCACGGGGAAGTATTTCGTCGGCCGGTCCTACCCGAAAGCCGGCGGATACCAGGCGATCATGTGGCACGACGGGGTCAGCGTGGAGGTGCCGCTCCCCGGAGATCTCGAGGAGTCGCTGACCGACGTCAACTCGACCGGCACCGCGGTCGGCTGGAGCCTCATCGGGGAAGGCACCTCGATGCCCTATGTGTACAGCGACGGCAAGGTCACCAAGCTCCCCGGCACCGGGAGCGCGGCGACCGCCGCGATCAACAACAAGGGCGCGATCGTCGGAGATGACGGCGCCTACCCGCTGCTCTGGACGTCGAAGACCGCGACCCCGCGCCGCCTGCCGATGCCCGAGGGCAGCCAGACCGGGACAGCGGTGGACATCGCCGAGGACGGCACCGTGATCGGCACGCTCGACAACAAGGTGCCCTACGTGTGGCTGCCGGACGGCTCCCACCACGCGCTGGACCTGCCCGACCTGGGCGGCGGCAAGCAGGTCGAGGGCCGCCTGTTCCACATCCGCGGCGACTGGGTGACCGGCGTGGTCAACGAGGCCGGCTCCGGCAAGGCGGCCGGTTTGAAGCGGGCGCAGGGCGAGGTCCACGCCGTCCGGTGGAACCTGCGCACCGGCAAGTCCGAGCTCATCGACCAGCTCGACAAGAGCGCCGACGCGCTGAACGCCCAGGGCTGGCTGACCGGCATCAGCAAGCAGGGCGGCGCCACACTCCTGGCCGGCAACACCCTGGTCCCGCTCCCGGGCCTGGCCCCGCCGAACCCGCAGGACGGCTTGGCCGACATCGCCAATACCATCAGCGACAACGGCCAAACCATCGGCGGCCAGTCCAACGACGCCAGCACAGCGATCCAGCCCGTCCTCTGGCACTGCAAGTAACCCACGCAAAGCAAGCAGCCGCGCGAGGCGAGGCAAGCAGCCGCGCAAGGCAAGCAGTCGCAAGGCAAGCGGTCGCAAGGCAAGCAGTCGCGCAAGGCTAGTAACACGCGGCCTGAAACGCCGACCGGCCCAGCACAAGCCCGGACCGGCCCTTCAAGCCCGCCGCAGCGGCCCCGACAGCGCCCCAGAGCCACCGGGACGCGCGGCCAGAGTCCGGGGTGCGCGGCCGGGCCAATGCGCGCTGGGACGCAGCTGAGCCGCTGCCCGTTTGGGCGGCCCGGCCGGGTCGCAACGCGCTGGGTGGCCCGGCCGGGCCACTCGCTGGGGCGCAGCTGGGCCGTTGGGCGCGCCGAGTCCGCGGCGGCCCGGCTGGGCCGCCGGGCCGGCTGGACCGGCTGCCGCTGATGGGCGTTGGGGGCGCCGGCGGACCGCTGGGCCGGCGCCGAGCTGCTGCGGCGAGACCGGGCCGCTGGGGCCGGCTGGGCCGGGGGCGCCAGGCCGCCGGGCGTGGGCGGAGCCGCCGGGGCGTGGGCGGCGTGGCGTGGGCGGCGTGGCGTGGGCGGCGTGGCGTGGGCGGCGTGGCTGCTTGGGGTTAGGCGGCGAGGGCTGAGGTTGGGGTTAGGCGGGCGGCTCGCATGGCTGGGTAGACGCCGGCTATTGCTCCGACCAGTAGGGAGCCGCACAGGCCCGCGGCGATGGCGGTGGGTGGGATTACCGGAGGCCAGCGCTGCCAAGTCGCGTAGGCGATGGTGCTGGCTGTGCCGATCGTGGTGCCTGTGGTGCCGCCCAGGGCGGACAGGATCACCGATTCGGCCAGGAACTGGAGGCGGATGTGGGAGCGGGGGGCGCCCAGGGCGCGGCGCAGGCCGATCTCGCGGCGGCGTTCGAGGACTGAGATGACCATGGTGTTGGCGACGCCTACGCCGCCGACCAGGAGTGATACGCCGGCCAGGCCGAGCAGCAGGGCGCCGAAGGCGCTGTCGGCGGCTCGTTTGGCGGCCAGGGCGTCGGACGGGCGGGAGACCCGGACCAGGCCGGGCAACTGTGGGCTGACCGTGGTCGGCAGCACCGCGCGGACCTGCTCGATCGCCGACTCCCGGCAGCGGACGTAGATGACCGTCGGATGGCCGTCGAAGCCGAGCAACCGGGCGGCCACCTCCCAGCCGACCAGCACCGACTGGTCGAGGTCGGGCGCCAGCGGCACCGGCGACAGGATGCCGGTCACCGTGAACCAGCGGTTGCCGATGCTGACCTGCGGCGCGGGCCGGTCCGGCCGGATCTCGAGCAGGCCGAGCCGGGTCGCCGCGGTGGCGCCCAGTACGACGGCCGGGAAGCGCGATGTCGCCGTCGTCAGGAACCCGCCGGATCGCATCCGCCCGTTCACCGCGGCGAGCAGGTCGGTCCGGCTGGCCAGCACGGTCAGGCCGGATCCGTCGAACGGGTCGACCAGGTCGGACCGGCGGACCACGGCGTGCACGTTGGCGACCGCGCTGACCCCGGTGACCGGGCCGATCCGCGCGGCCATCGCCACCGACTCGGCCGGCAGCGGCGCCGGCTGGTCGCCCGCGCTCTCCGGCTGGACCCGCAGCAGGTTCGTGCCGAGCGCGGCGAGCCGGTCCGCCACCGCCTGCCGGCTGGACGCCGGGATCCCGGTCACCACGAGCATCGTCGCGATGCCGATCGCGATGCCCACAGCGGAGAGCGCGGCCCGTAGTTTCCGGGTCCGCAGACCTACCACCCCGAGCCGGAACACGTCACCGGGAAGCATCGATCCGCCCATCCCCGAGCTGTGCCGCACCGATCCGCGCATCCCCGGGTTGGGCAGCGTCGATCCGCGCATCCCCGGGTTGGGCAGCGTCGATCCGCCCGTCCCGGATGGTGATCCGCCGGGGCAGCCGCGCCGCGATCTCCCGATCGTGGGTGATCACCGCGATCGTCGCCCCTTCCGTATTGAGCCTGGTCAGCACGTCCAGCACGGCCTCGCCGTTGACCGAGTCGAGGGCGCCGGTCGGCTCGTCGGCGAGGATCAGCGCGGGTGCGTTGACCACCGCCCGGGCGATCGCCACCCGCTGTTTCTCGCCGCCGGAGAGCTGGTCCGGCCGGTGCTCCCGGCGGTGGCTCAGCCCGACCCGGTCGAGGGCCTCCTCGGCGAGTGCCCGGCGCCGGCGGACCGGTACCCCGGCGTGCAGCAGGCCGGTCGCCACGTTCTCCACGGCGCTGATCCCGTCGATCAGGTGGAACTGCTGGAAGACGAACCCGATCCGCCGCCCGCGCAGCTCGGCGAGCCGACGGTCGGAGAGCGCGGTGACGTCCTGCCCTTCGATCGCCACGTAACCGCTGGTCGGCAGGTCGAGCGTGCCCATGATGTGCAGCAGGGTCGACTTCCCGGACCCGGACGGCCCCACGATCGCCGCCAGCTCACCCCGGGCCAGCTCCAGCGAGACGCGGTCCAGGGCCGTGACGCCACCCGGATAGACCCGCGTGACGTCCCGAATCGACAAGACCGCCGAAACAGGCGTGGACGCGGAGTCCTGCGAGGCGCACAGGAGTGGGTTCATGGGGTGGTCACCACCGGGAGGCCTGCGGTTACTCCGGGGCCGCTGACCTGGACCATTCCGCCGGCGAAGACGCCCGTCTCGGCGGCCACCAGGGAACCGTCCGGACGCTGCAGCGCATATCCGCCCTCGGCCAGCGCGACCAACGCGCCCACCGGAACCGCCAGAACGCCCTTACGGGCGAGCGTGGTGATCCGCACCTGAACGGCGGCCGCGTCGTACGCCGAAATCGGTTTGTCCGGAGTGATGGTGACCGTGACCTTGGCACCGGCGTCGCCATCGGTCACCGCCCGCGCCACCGCCGTGATCCTGGCCGCGGACTCGGTGCCGGACGGGGCGACCACGGTCACCTTGGCTCCGGTGTGGACGGTGGCGGCGTCGGCCGGGCTCATCGGCACCGACACCGCCGCCTCGGTCGCCGTGGTCGACAGCAGCGGCCCCTCGACCGGGTCGCCGACCTGCGCGGACAGCTCGCTGACCCGGCTCGGGCCGGACAGGATCACGGCCTGCCCGGGGCCGAGCGTGGGCCCCGGAAGATCGTGCTCTTTCCGCCAGCGTTTGAGCGCGGCGAGCAGCCCGGCGTCCGAGACCTCGGGGTGCGTGGCCCGCGCCGGGTAGCCGAGCGCGGTCAGGTTGTGCCGTACTTCCAGGACGTCGCTGCCGGTCAGGCCGGCTTTGTCGATCGGGCGGAAGAGCGGCGTGCCCCCGTAGAGGACGACGACCGGCTGGTCGTTGACCCGGTACAGCTCCTTGCCGCGCCTGGTCTTCGTGCCGACCGCGGGCAGTTTCGTGAGCACGCCGGCGCCGGTGCCCTTGACGACGCGCGCCGGGCCGAAGCCGAGGGTCCCGGCGACGGTCCGCTCGTCGGTCAGGTCCATTTTCCGTACCTCAATGGTGTTGGTGGTGGGATCGGCGAGCGGAGCCGGCGGCGCCGGACGGCGACCGCGCACCGCGAACGTCGCGCCCGCCGCGACCAGCGCGACCGCGGCGATGGCGAGCGCCGCCTTAATTGCCATGGTCGAACGCCTCGAGCAGGCAGTCGTGCTCGAGCTGGGTCTCGTTGGGCGGGATGACCACGTCCGAGGAGTCGTAGGTCCACGAGCCGGGCTCGGTGACGTGCACCTTCAGGCCGTGCGCGCGCAGGCATTTGACGTTGTCGTTCCACTGGGCGGCGTAGTTCGGGTTGATGTCCTCGTCGAGCTCCGGCGGCTGCTTGGGGAGCTTGCCGGCGCAGGCGACATAGGCGGACTTGGGCTCGCCGCTCTGGTCGAGCCGGCGTCCGGGACCGGCCGGCCCGGGCTGGTCCACCGGGTTGGCCTTGACCCCGTTGGCGACCAGGCAGTCGTCGTAGGCGGTCCAGTACTGCGCGGCCTCCGCGTCGCTGGTGTCGAGCCGCAACTGCGGCCGCGAGTCCGATTTTTCGGACTTGGCCACGGTCGGGGCGGTGCTCGCGAGCGTGGCGACATCGCCGGTGGAGGCCGCCGGGGAGCTGCAGGCGCCCAGCAACAGGACCGCGGTCAGGTAAAGGATCTTCGGCATGCCCAGGACTCTCGCCAGGACTTGTCAGAAACCTGTTGTTGTCCGGTAGTGGTCCCGTTCCCGGCCGGTTGGGCCTGATCGAAAGCCCTAGACTCGCCGCCGTGTGCGCATACGTGCTGGTCGCCGAGGACGACCCGAAGCAGGCCGAACTCGTGCGGCGCTACCTCGAGCACGAGGGGCACGCCGTGGTCGTGGTCGGCGACGGCCGGGCGGCGCTGGAGGAGATCCGCCACAATCCGCCCGATCTGGTGGTGCTGGACGTGATGATGCCCCGGGTCGACGGCCTGGACGTGTGCCGGATCCTGCGCCGCGACTCGGAGCTGCCGGTGCTGATGCTGACCGCGCGGACCGGCGAGGACGATCTGCTGCTCGGGCTGGACCTGGGCGCGGACGACTACATGACCAAGCCGTACAGCCCGCGGGAGCTGGCCGCCCGGGTGCGCACGCTGCTGCGCCGGAACCGGCCGTCGGCCAAGACCCCGGATCCGGTGCTGCGGGTCGGCAACCTGCACGTCGACCCGGTACGCCACGAGGTCCGCGCCGACGGCCGGCCGGTGACCTGCACGCCGGGCGAGTTCCACCTGCTCCGGACGATGGCGGCGGAGCCCGGGCGGGTGTTCACCCGGGAGATGCTGCTGCGGCATCTGCACGGGTTCGACTCGTACGTCACGGCCCGGACCGTCGACGTGCACGTGATGAACCTGCGCCGCAAGATCGAGTCGGATCCGCGCCGCCCGGCCCGGCTGGTGACGGTCTACGGCATCGGCTACAAGCTCGCCGATGCCTGAGACAAAGCCGATGCCTGAGACCAGGAGGCGCGGCAGCCTGCTGCGCCGGCTGCTCGTCCTGTCCGCGGTGGTCTCCCTGCTCTCGATCGGGGCCACCGCCTGGCTCGCGGTCCGCACCACGACCCGGGCCATCCAGCAGGAACAGGGCCAGGCGCTCGCCGACGACGCCGAGGTCTACGACACGCTGCTCGGCTACGCGGCGACCCATCGGGACTGGTCCGAGGTCGGCCCGCTGATCGCGAAGCTGGCGCGGGACACCGGCAACCGGGTGACGCTGACCGGCCAGGCCCGCGAGCCGATCACCGACTCGGGCTCCGGCGAGCTTCCCGAGCGGCCGCTCGCCACGGTCGATCCGACCGACACCGACAATCAGATCGACCCGCGCGCGGTCGGCCCGTTCCGGTTGACCACCGCCGAGCGCACCCGGCTGCACGCGGTCGCCGCCCGCGTGCGGAACTGCCTACGTGACCCGCAGAGCACCCCGGCGCCGGCCGCCGACGATCAGCGCCGCTCGATCCCCCGCAACGCCGAGATCATCGACGAGCCGAACGGCCGGCCCCGGATCGAGACGCCCGGCGCCGACCTCAGTGCCGACACCTGGACCTGCGCGGAGGGGCGGACCGAGCTGGCCGAGCCGACGGCCACCGAGACGAAGGCCCTCGGGCAGCTCGACAAGCTGGTCAACGCGTGCCTGGCCCGGCAGCGGATCCCGGCCGTCCAGGTCGGCCTGGCCAACACGTGGACCTGGGTCGATCCGGAGTCGGCGCGCGACGGGCAGCGCCGCAACCAGCCGGTCGCCGACTGCCTGTTCGCCGGTCGGCGAGAGCAGCTCGCGAGCTGGACCGCACCGGCCGCGCTGCTCTTCGTCACCACGCCGGGCCGGTCGGCGCCGGCCGCGCTCGACCTGTCCACGCCCAACCAGATCCGGATCGGCGCGGTCACCGGGCTGGTGCTGCTCGCCGCGATCGGCGTGACCGCGCTGGTCGGGGTGCGCCTGGTCCGGCCGCTGCGGGCACTGACCGCGGCGGCCGGCCGGATGCGCGACGGCGACGCGACCGCCTCGGTCCGGGTCACCGGGCGCGACGAGGTCGGCCGGCTGGCGGCGGCCTTCAACGACATGGCCGAGCGCCGCCGGCACGTCGAGCAGTTACGGCACGCGATGGTCGGGGACATCGCGCACGAGATGCGTACGCCGGTGACCAACATCCGCGGCTGGCTGGAGGCGGCCGCCGACGGCGTGGTCCCGCTCGACCGCGAACTGATGGTGTCCCTGCTGGAGGAGGCGCTGCTGCTCCAGCACGTGATCGACGACCTGCAGGACCTCTCCGCGGCGGACGCCGGCGAGCTGCGCCTGCACCCGCAGGCGGTGGAGATCGCCGAGCTGCTGCCGACCGTGGTCGACGCCTTCGCGGCGTCCGCCGACCGGGCCGGCCTCCGGCTGCACACCAGGATCGAGCCGGCGGTGGTCACGGTCGATCCGATCCGGCTGCGCCAGGCGGTCGGCAATCTGATCACCAACGCGATCCGGCACACCCCGGCCGGGGGAAAGATCACCATCATTTCCGGTACGGCGGCAGGCCGGCTCCGCATCGACGTGCGGGACACCGGCCCCGGCATCCCGCCCGAGCAGCAGGAGCTGATCTTCGAGCGGTTCTGGCGCGCCGACAAGTCCCGCAGCCGGCAGACCGGTGGCAGTGGCCTCGGCCTCTCGATCGTCCGCAAACTCGCCGAGGCGCACGGCGGCACGGTCGCCGTGACCAGCGAGCCGGGGCACGGCGCCACGTTCACCGTCGAGCTGCCCTACCGCGACTGATAGGCCTCGCGGCTCGCCTCGATGTGCGGGACGTGCTCGATCGCCCAGCCGGCCAGCGCCAGCGCGGGTGGGATCAGGCTCTTGCCGACGGCGGTCAGGGTGTACTCCACCCGCGGCGGGACCTCGGCGAACACCGCGCGGTCGACCAGGCCGTCGCGCTCCAGGTTCCGCAACGTCAGGGTCAGCATGCGCTGCGAGATGCCCGGGATCTGCTGGGCCAGGTCGCTGAACCGCAGCGTGCCCTGGTCGAGGGTGGCCACGATCAGCAGCGTCCACTTGTTGCAGATGTGATCGAGGATGGCCCGCAGGGTCTTGCCGCCGTCGCCCCGGATCATGCAGGTGTGCTCGTACTCCGACACGCTGACCCCTGTTCGTCAGGCACACGCGTGTGCCTTTTGTAAGCCTCCCAATACTGACGCATCATGTGGTCACTTACTACTGGTAACCATTGGGGTCGGCATGGAGATCGCGTACTGGATCCTGGGCGGTTTGCTCGCCCTCTTCTACCTCTACAGCGGCGGGATCAAGGTCATCCGGAGCCAGGACCAGCTGCGGCCGATGATGGGCTGGGTCGATCAGATCCCGATGCCGCTGGTCCGGGTGATCGGCGCGCTCGAGGTGCTCGGCGCGGTCGGCCTGATCCTGCCGCCGCTCACCGGGATCGCGCCGGGGCTGGCCCTGGCCGCCGCGATCGGCCTGGTCCTGGTCCAGATCGGCGGCATCGTCACACACGTGAGACGGGGCGAGGTCAAGGTGATCGGCCTCAACCTCGCCCTGCTGGTCGCCGCCGCCGTCACCGCCTGGCCGGCGACGACCTGGCTCTAGCCGAGATGCAGCTCGGGCCAGCCACCGAGGTCCTTACGCAGCTGCCGGTCGTGGGTCGCGACGACCACCGCGGCCGGCGTGTGCAGCAAGGCCTCGGTCAGCTCGTCGACCAGCGCGATCGACAGGTGGTTGGTCGGCTCGTCCAGCAGCAGCACGTGCGGCTCCGCCGCCAGCACCGCGGCGAGGTCCAGACGCCGCCGCTGCCCGGTGGACAGGTCGCGGCGCGGCCGATCACCATCAAAAACCGCGCCGAACTCCTGCTCCAAAAATCCTGCGCGTACGCCGTCAGCCCACCCGACCGCACCGGAGTCCACCCCGATCCGCCCCGCCAGCGCGGCGAGCAGCGTCGACTTGCCGGCCCCGTTCGCACCGGTGACCACCAGCCGTGACCCGGACTCCAGCGCCAGCGAGATCGGCGCCCGCAACCGCCCCCGCACAGTGATCCGGTCCGCGGTGAGCAGCGTGACCCCGGGCCGTTCCGGCAGCTCCGGCATCCGGAGCCGGGCCGGTGGCACCGGCGCCGTGACCGCGTTCCGGTGCAGCTCGTCCCGCCGGCGGTGGACCGACCGGACGAGTCCCGGCGCCCGGGTCGCCCGCTTGTGCCGGCCGACGCCCTTGTCCGGCCGCCAGCCGGTCACGAGCCGGTTCCGCGCCTCGGAGAGCGCGCCGGAAAGCCGCTGCCGGTTGGCGACCTGCTCCTCGTAGCACTGTTCCCAGCGGGCCAGCGCGGCACTTCGCCCGGCCTGATATCCGGCGAACCCGCCACCGTATGTCGCGGCTTCCCCGTCCATGGTGGGATCCAGGTCGAGAATCGTGGTGGCGACGTCGCCGAGCAGCGCCCGGTCGTGACTGACCAGCACCACGCCGCCGGGATGTGACCGCAACTGCTCGGTCAGGAAGTCGAGGCCGTCCGCGTCGAGATGGTTCGTCGGCTCGTCCATCAGCAGGAAGTCGTGCGCCCCGCCGAGCAGGCAGGCCAGCCGGATCCGGTAGCGCTGCCCGACCGAGAGCGTGGCCAGTGGCCGGTCCCGGTCGGTGACCGCGCCGAGCCGCTGCAGGGCGAGGTCGACGCGCCGGTCGGCGTCCCAGGCGTCGAGCCGCTCGGCCGCGTCCAGCGCCCGGGAGTAGGCGTCGGCCGCGCCGGGCAGGTCCCGGGCGGCCGCCTCCAGGGCGGCCAGCGCGGCCCGGGACTCGGACAACGCCGCCTCGACGAGCGTGCCCACGGTGTCCCCGGGGTCAAAGGAGAGTTCCTGGTCGGCGACCCCGAGGGTGCCGTTGAGGCGCACGGTCCCGGCGTCCGGGGCGAGCGTCCCGGCCAGGATCCGCAACAGGGTGGTCTTGCCGCGGCCGTTCTCCCCGACGATCCCCCAACGGGAACCGGGCGAGACGGCGAGGTCTATTCCGGACAGACGGGCCCGGTCGGCGCGAATTCCGGCAGCGACGAGCTGAACAACGGTGGCAGGCATGCCGATTTTCTTCCTCTGAGCGAGAGGGCTGCTGGTGGACAGCGGCGAGCCACCCGTCGCGCGGTCAGGTCACGCGCGGCGGGCGGGCTCGGGAGGGCTCAGAGGTAGAGCTGATACGGCACGACGACGAGGCTACCCACCCCGTCGTCGTGCCGTAACTCGTTTATCGCCCGAACCAGCGCTTCACCCGGCTCGCGCCGAACTCCGACTTGTCCGCCCGGTAGTCGGTGGAGGCCTCGTCGAACCGGCCGACCGGCGCCTGACCGCGCAGGAACGTGACCTCGACCCGGCCGATCCGGTCGGCGCCGAACTCGACGAAACAGATGCCGCGGCCGCCGTACGTCGCAATCCCGGTCTTGTTCTTGAATCGCGCGATGATGCGCTCCGCCACGATCGCGGCCTGGCCCTCGGCGAACACCCCCGCCTTGGGGGTGCCGACGCTCGTCACGTCGCCGACCGCGTACACGTCCGGGAACCTCGTCTCGAGCGTCAGCGAGTCGACCGGGATCCAGCCGTCCTCGCACATCCCGGAGTCGCGCACGACCTCCGGCGCCCGGTGCACGGGCACGCCGAGGAACAGGTCGTAGGGCAACTCGCCGCCGTCGGCGAGGACCGCGACCCGCCGCTCCGGGTCGAGCCGGGTCACCAATCGCTCCGGGTGCCAGTCGATGCCCCGCTCGGCGAACGCCCCGAGCAGCGCCCGGCTGGCCGCCGGCGACGGCGGGATCGGCGTGCCCAGCGGCATGACCAGCGCGATCTCCGACCGGTCCCGCAGCCCACGCTCGCTCAGGAAGTCGTGCATCATCAGCGCGGTCTCGCTCGGCGCGGGCGGGCACTTGAACGGGGTCGACGTCACCCCGACCACGACCCGGCCGCCCTCGAACCGGTCCAGCACCTCGCGGAGCGCGAACGCGCCGGGCACGGTGTAGAACTCGTGCCCGCCCTCGACCAGGCCCGGGGTCGCCGCCGGGTCGAGGTCGGCGCCGAGCGCGACCACCAGGACGTCACCCTCGAAACGTCCCGCGTCGGTCGTCACCGACCGGGTCACCGGGTCGATCGCCCGGATCGTCGTCCGGACGAACCGCACCCCGGGTTTGACCAGGTCGTCATACGAGTGCCGGACCGCCCCCTCGACCGCCCGGCCGAACATGACGTCCAGTTTGGAGAATCCGAAGACGAAGCCGTCGCCCTTGTCGATCAGGGTGATCTCGGCCTCGCCGCCCAGCTCCTCGGCGAGCCGGGTGGTCAGTTCGAGGCCGCCGAAGCCGGCCCCCAGCACCAGAACGCGCATCGCGGATCAGGCCGGCTGCGCGACGATGCGGAGGTACGGCTTGGGCTCTTTCCAGCTGCCGAAGATGTCCCGGGCCTGGTCGTTGCCGACCGAGCCGGCGATGACGACGTCGCCGCCCAGCTGCCAGTTGGCCGGGGTCGCCACCTTGTGCTTCGCGGTCAGCTGCAGCGAGTCGATCACCCGCAGGATCTCGTCGAAGTTCCGGCCGGTGGTCATCGGGTAGAGCATGATCAGCTTGATCTTCTTGTCCGGGCCGATCACGAACACCCCGCGTACCGTCTGGTTGTCGGCGGCCGTGCGGTCGGCGGCGTCGCCGCTGACATCGGCGCCGAGCATGCCGTAGGCCTTGGACACCACGAAGTCGGCGTCCCCGATCATCGGATAGTTCGGCGCGGTGCCCTGGGTCTCCTCGATGTCGGCGGCCCACTGGGCGTGCCGGTCGACCGGGTCCACCGACAGCGCCATGACCTTGACGCCGCGGCGGTCGAACTCCGGCTTGATCGCGGCCAGGAAGCCCAGCTCGGTGGTGCAGATCGGGGTGAAGTCCTTCGGGTGCGAGAAGAGCACCGCCCAGGAGTCCCCGATCCAGTCGTGGAACTCGATCGCGCCGTCCGTGGTGGCCGCGACGAAGTTCGGAGCGACGTCACCGATGGTCAGACTCATAACATTCTCCCTGTTCCGTGGCCGGTCCGGCCGCTGGGGAGAAAGTTACGGAGCGAGCGTTCCCTGAGCGTTCCCTCGCGTGCGGGCGGCCCAGAACGTGTGCCCGGCCCGGTCGAAACCGTCGGCTGCGGCGGCGAGCAGCTCCCGGGAGCCGCCCGCGTAACCGGCCGCCGCGTCGGCCATCGCGCGCCAGGCCGCGCTGGGGAACGAGCCGACGAAACGCTCCGCCGCCTCGGCCCGGAGCCGGGCCCCGGCCACGTCACCGACCAGGGCGTACGCCTGCGCGCCGACCGGATTCAGCAGCGCGCTGCAGGTCGGGCAGTCGCCGTACCGGGCGGCCGTGCCCTGCGCCGCCCGGACCGAACGGATCACCAGCTCCGGCTCGCCGCGTTCGAGGGCCGCGAACGCCGCGGTGGCGTGCAGCCGGGCCCACGCGTGCCGGGCCATCGGGGTGACCGTCGCGATCGCGGTGGCCCGCTTGAGGAAGACGGTGACCTCGGCGTGGTCGCCCACGCAGGCGGCCAGCTCGGCGCGGCGCAGCCAGGGCAGCGCGACCGTGCGGCTGCCGAGCGGCTCGTACAGCTCGCAGCTGCGCTCGAGGCACGCGGCGGCCTCGTCGAACCGGCCCTCCAGCAGCAGCGACTCGCCGAGCAGGCACCACGCGAACGCCTGCGCCGGCACCGCGTCGGCGCGCTCGGCGACCGCGAGGGTCTGCCGGGCGTAGTCGCCGACGTCGCCGGCGAAGTCGTCGCCGTACAACTGGTACTGACTCAGGCAGTGGTTGAAGTCGCAGAACCGGACGACCCGGGAGCCCAGCCCGGCGCCGGCCAGCCGCTCGATCTGCTGCTGCAGCCCGGGCCGCCAGTCGCCCTGCATGTGCGAGACGAACGCCAGCCCTTCCAGCGCCGCCGCCACGTCGTCGGCGTCGCCGTGCGCGAGCGCGATCCCGTGCGCCTGCTCGGCGAGCCGACGGGCGGCCGGCAGGTCGCCGCGTTCCCAGGCCAGCTCGGCCCGCAGGCGGCACAGCCGGCCCCGCTCGGCGTCGTCCGGGGCGAGCCGGTCGGCCCGGTCCAGGTGCGGCTCGGCCTCGGCCGGCTGGTGCAGCATCAGCCAGGCGCCGGCCAGCTTCCGGTGCACCCGTCCGTCACCGGCCGGGACCTGGCCGAACGCCTTCACCGCGGCGGCCGGGTCGCCGGACTGCACGCGCAGGTCGCCGACGCGCTCCCAGAGATCGGTGGTCAGGGCCGGATCCGCGGTCCGCTCGGCGCGGATCTCCTCGTACAGCCGCTGGGTCTCGGCCGACGGCTCCGCCCCGAGCTCGTCGGCGAGCAGGTCACGGAGCCGGGTGTACTGCCGCTGGGCCTCGTCCCGGCGGCCGGCCAGCGCGTAGAGGCGCATCAGCCAGGCGTGCGCGTCCTCGTTCAGCGGGTCCGCGGTCACCAGCCGCTGCACGGCCCGGGCCGCGCCGTTCAGGTCACCGCCGGTCTCCAGCAGCCCGGCGTACTCCTCGACCAGCACCTGCCAATCGGCCTTCAGCTCGTCGCGGGGCGCGGCTGCCCAGTCCTCGTAGAGATCCTCGGGGAGCAGCCCGCCGCGATAGGTGTCGATCGCCGCGGCGTAGAGGTCCAGGTCCCGCGAACGACGCGCGGCGGTCACCAGCGACCAGTAGTCACGGACGTCGATCGCCACCGCATCCGCCGGGAAGAACAGCAGATCGCCCGCGGAAACAATGGTCTCGGCGCCGAGGATCCGGCGCGCGGAATGCAATGCCTTGCGCAGATTCGCGGCGGCGGCCGGCGGGTCCAGATCCGGCCAGATCGCGTCCATCACCTGCTCGCGGCGGAGCCGGTGGCCAGGGGCCAGCGCAAGCATCTTGACCAGCACCGCCGGTGCCCGCCGGGACCAGGAGTCCGGAGGGACCTGAGTATTGCCGAGCACGACCCGGAAGCCGCCGAAAAGGTCGATCCGCACGCCGGAATGGTGTCACGAAAACTACTGGTGTGGCTCCACCCCAAAGGCTACATCCAGCCGGTATTTCGTACCGGTGTAGCGCGACTCGCTCAATTCCAGCGGCCGGCCCTCCTGGTCCAGGATCAGCCGTTCCTCGACCAGCAGCGCGGTCCCGACCGGGACGCCGAGCTCCTTGGCGTCCTCCTCGTTGGCCTGCTGGGCGCTGATCGTCGAGGTGCCGCGGGTCGGGACCCGGCCGAGCGCGACCAGCGCCTCGTGCACCGAGCCGGACAGGTCGAAGTCGAGCAGCGCGTTCAGCACCCCCGGGTAGCAGGCGTGCTCGAAGGCGAACGGGTCGCCGTCGGCCTGCCGGACCCGGTAGATCGCGACCACGTCGCCGGCCCGCTGCCGCAGCCGGGTCGCCTCGATCACGGTGGCCGGCCGCAGCTCGGCGCTGACCACCCGGGACGACGGCACCTTGCCCTGCTTGCGGATCTCCTCGCTGAGCCGGATCAGGTTGTCGGCACGGCGCGGGCCGGTGGGCACCGCGACGAACGTGCCACGGCCGGGCGCGCGGTAGGCGAGCCCGTCGTTCACCAACTGGGTGACCGCGGCCCGGGCGGTCATCCGGCTGACCCCGAACTCGCGGGCCAGCTCCGGCTCGGAAGGCAGCGGGTCGTGCGGCCGCGCCTTGGCGATCCGCGTTCGGAGCTCCTGCTCGATACGGAAGTAGCGCGGCGCGAAGTCTGGTCCGGCGGACATGGGGCACACACTACCGAGCGGCACAACCTGTCTAGACAGGCGGTTGTCTAGACAGGTAGCTTTTGAAGTCATGGATTTCACGGTGCCGCAGATCGCCCGCATGATCGACCACTCCATCCTCCAGCCGCAGTTCACCATCGAGGACGTTCGTCAGGGTTGTGCCGTCGCCGCGAAGTACCAGGTGGCCTCGGTCTGCGTGCGACCGTCCGACGTACCCCTCGCCGTCGAGCTGCTCCGTGGCACCGGCGTCAAGGTCGGTACCGTGATCGGCTTCCCGCACGGGGACACCAGCACCGAGGTCAAGGTCGCCGAGACCGAGCAGGCGGTCGCCCGGGGCGCGGCCGAGATCGACATGGTGATCAATATCGGCTGGCTGCGGTCGGGTGACATCGCCGCGGTGGAGACCGAGATCAAGGAGATCGTCCGGGCGGCCGGCGAGGCGCACGTCAAGGTGATCCTCGAGACGGCGTACCTGACCGACGAGGAGAAGCTGGCGGCCTGCTGGGCCGCCGAGCGGGCCGGCGCGGCCTTCGTGAAGACGTCGACCGGCTTCGCCCCGACCGGCGCGACCCTCGACGACCTGGCCCTGATGCGCTCGGCCGTGTCGGCGAAGGTGCAGGTCAAGGCGTCCGGCGGGATCCGCAGTCTGGACACGCTGCTGGCGATGGCGTCGGCCGGCGTGACCCGGTTCGGCTCCTCGGCGACCGCCGAGATCCTGGAGGATCTGGCCCGCCGCCAGGTGACGACCTATGCCCGCCGCGCCTGACTCACCGCCGGCCCACGACGCCGCGCAGAACAGGCGGCGCAAGGCCGAGAAGGCTCTGGCCCGGTGGCGGGAAGGACGCCACCGCCGGGCCTGCCGGCTGACGGACGCGCTACCAGCGCCGCGGCCGGAAGGGGTACGCGGTCCGGGCGCCGAATCCGCCCGAGCCGCGTAGCGACCCGGCACGATGTGCCCCCACAAGGGGCGATCGAGCCGGGAGCCCCGCCTATGTTTATGATCTTGGCGCGTGATCCACAAACGTCTGTCCATAGTGGTGGCGACTGGATTGATCGGCGCCACCGCCCTGCTCGGCGCCACCCCGGCGTACGCCGACGAAACCGAGACCGCCGAACCACCCCGGGTTGAACTGGTCCTCGATGTCAGCGGCTCGATGGCGGCCGCCGACATCGACGGCGCGACCCGGATATCGGTGGCCAAGACCGCCTTCGGCAAGGTCGTCGACGCGCTGCCGGCATCCACCCAGCTCGGCATCCGCGTCCTCGGCGCCACCTACTCCGGCAAGAACAAGAAGACCGCCTGCCAGGACACCCAGCAGATCGTCCCGATCGGCCCGGTCAACGCGGTCCAGGCCAAGAACGCGATCGCCACACTCAAGCCGACCGGCTACACGCCGATCGGCCTGGCGATCAAGGAGGCCGCCGCCGACCTCGGCGACACCGGTTCGAGCCGGCGGATCGTGCTGATCACCGACGGCGAGGACACCTGCACCCCGCCCGACCCGTGCCAGGTCGCCCGGCAGCTCGCCGCCCAGGGCACCCACCTGGTCATCGACACGCTCGGCCTGACCCCCGACGAGAAGACCCGCAAGCAGCTGGTCTGCATCTCGACCGCGACCGGCGGCACCTACGCCGCGGCGAACAGCGAGGCCGAGCTGACCGAGCGGGTCCAGCAACTCGTCGACCGGGCCGCGGTGCCGCCGCCGGTCCAGCCGGCCACCGTCACCGGCAGCGCCGACTGCGCGAACGCGCCGCTGCTCGCCCCGGGCGTCTACACCGACCGGGAGAAGATCAGCGAGCACCGCTTCTACCGGGTCGCCGTGGCGCCGGACCAGGAGCTGCGCGCCTCGGTGAGCGTCGCGATCGACCGGGCGGTCTACCCGGACTACGGCGTACTGCTGAAGGCCGCCACCGCGGACGGCCGGGAGCTGGTCCGCGGCCTGGACGCCGGCGACGGGCGGACCGACGTGATGTCGGCCGGCCTGCGCTGGTCCGCCGACGAGCAGAAGGCGGACGCCAAGGCCTCGGCCGAGGCGGCGGACGCGGACAACGCCGACGAGGCCGGCGACGACACCCGGAGCACCGAGATCTGCCTGGTGGTCAGCAACTCGTTCTCCTCGCGGGTGGACACCGCGACCGGCATGCCGGTCGAGCTGAGCATCGACCTGGTCGACGCCTCGCACACCCCGGACGCCCCCGGCCTGGGCCGCGGCTTCCTGTTCCTGCTGGTCCTGGCGATCGCCGGACTGGTCGCCGGCGTGCTGGCCGGCTGGATCACCCGCTACTGGGTGGCCACCTGGAGGGAGAACTGATGCGGATCAAGCACCTCGCGCTCGCCGGTGCCGTGATCTTCGGCATCGCCGCCGTCCCGGCCCCCGCGTTCGCGGACGACCCGTCCCCGGCGCCCGCGGTGAACACCGCCGGCACCTCGTTCCTGACCGCGGTGCCGATCACCGCGAATCAGGCGGTCCAGGTCGGCGGGGTCACCGGCGACTACCTGTACTGGCAGTTCACCGCGGAGGCCGGCCAGCGCCCGGACCTCACCGCCACGGTCACCCTGCCCGCCAAGGGCCGGACCGGCGACGAGTCGTGGATCGTCGAGGTCTTCGACGGGCTGCGCCGCCGGCAGGCCTGTGTCGCCGGCGAGCAGAGCCCGATCGCCGCGAAGGACGCCGCCCAGGTGACCCTCGGCTGCCGGATCCGCCAGGTGCGCTCGTGGGCCGAGCCGCAGGACGGCGACCCGCTGCCGGGCACGTACTACGTGCGGCTGTCCAGCACCCAGGTGCCGGAGACCGACCTGGGCCTGCCCCTCAAAATCAGCCTCAGTCTCACCACGGCGAAGGGCGATCTCGACGCCGACCAGGGCGAACTGGCCAAGCCGCTGGTGCCGAACAACCAGCCGGGCACCGTGCTGACCACCCCGGCGCCGTCCGCCTCGGCCGCCGCGGGCGCCGAGACCGACAAGAGCGGCTTCAGCCTGGACTGGCTGCCGGACTTCTCCGGCCGCTGGTTCTGGACCGCCGGCGGCGGCATCCTGGCCGCCCTGACCGGCCTGTTCGGCTTCTCCCTGACCCGGCGGCGCCGCCGGGTCTGATGCACTTCAAGAGATTCATTGCCACGGCTGCGGCCAATAACTGATCGTCGCTCCCGCGGGGACCCTTCCGGGCCTCGCAAGGGCGCGGGGCGCCCAGAACACGAGACCCGCAAGGGCGACGTCCGCGGGTGGGCACGGTTGCAAAAACCACAAAAGCCCGGGACCGGTTCCACCGGTCCCGGGCTTTCCCGTGGTCAGCGGCCGCGACTCAGAAGTCGTCGTCGAAGCTGACGCTTCCGGTCACGCCGACCTGGTAGGCGGAGACCCGGCGCTCGAAGAAGTTCGAGAGCTCCTGGACGTCCTGCAGCTCCATGAAGGCGAACGGGTTCTTGCTGCCGTACATCGGCGCGATGCCGAGCACCTGCAGCCGCCGGTCGGCCACGTGCTGCAGGTATTCGCGCATGTCGCCGAGGGACATCCCGGAGACGCCCTGGGCGAGCAGGTCCTCGGCGAACTGGACCTCACACTCGACGGCCTCGGCCAGCATGTCGCGGACCTGCTGCTCCATCTCGGCGTCGAACAGGTCCGGCTCCTCCTGCCGGACGGTGTCGACCACGTCGAACGCGAACGCCATGTGCATGCTCTCGTCGCGGAACACCCAGTTGGTGCCGGAGGCGAGGCCCTGCAGGACACCGCGGGAGCGCAGGAAGTACACATACGCGAAGGCGCCGTAGAAGAACAGGCCCTCGATGCACGCGGCGAAGCAGATCACGTTGAGCAGGAACGCCCGCCGGTGCTCGCGGGTCTCCAGCTTGCGCAGATCGAAGACCGAGTCGATCCACTTGAAACAGAATTCGGCCTTACGCGCGATCGACGGAATGTTGTCGATCGCGGCGAACGCCTCGAACCGCTCGTTCTCGTCCGGCACATAGGTGTCGAGCAGGTTCAGATAGAACTGAACGTGCACGGCCTCCTCGAACAGCTGCCGGGACAGGTAGAGCCGGCCCTCCGGCGAGTTGACGTGCTGGTACAGGTTGAGCACCAGGTTGTTCGCCACGATCGTGTCGCCGGTGGCGAAGAACGCGACCAGCCGGGACACCAGGTGCTGCTCGGCCGGGCTCAGCTTGGCCAGGTCGGCGAGGTCGGAGTGGAGATCGACCTCCTCGACCGTCCAGGTGTTCTTGATGGCGTCCTTGTAGCGGTCGAAGAAGTGCGGGTACTTCATCGGCCGCAGGGTCAGGTCCATTCCAGGGTCGAGCAGCATTACTGGCAGGCCTCACAGATATCGGGGTTCTCAAGGGACGCGGCGAGCGCGCCGCCGGTGTCGCCGAGCAGGTTCAGGCTCAGCGTGGCGACCTGGCCGGCGCCGGACGGGTTGGCGACCAGGGTGGTGGTCTGCGCCGGGATGACGACCGGGGCCACCACTGCCGGCACGGCCGCGGCCGGGGCGACCGCCGCGGTGGTGGCCTGCTGGATCCGGGTCGCGGGGCGCGAACGCAGGTAGTACGACGTCTTCAGGCCGGACTTCCAGGCGTACAGGTACATCGAGGACACCTTGCCGATGGTCGGCGAGGCCAGGAACAGGTTCAGCGACTGCGACTGGTCGATGAACGGCGCGCGGGCCGCGGCCAGGTCGATCAGGGCACGCTGCGGGAGCTCCCACGCCGTACGGAAAATGTCCTTGATGTCGGAAGGCAGCTCGGTGATGCCCTGCACCGACCCCTCGGCCCGCTTGATCGCCTCGCGGATCGGGGCGGTCCACAGCCCGCGGGCCTTCAACTCCCGTACCAGATAGGTGTTGATCTGCAGGAATTCGCCGGACATCGTCTCGCGCTTGAACAGGTTGGAGACCTGCGGCTCGATGCACTCGTAGCAGCCGGCGATCGACGCGATGGTGGCCGTCGGCGCGATCGCCACGAGCAGCGAGTTACGCAGGCCGGTGGCCGCGATCCGGGTCTTCACCGACGCCCAGCGCGCGGTCTGCGACAGCTCGGCGCCCCACAGCTCGGGGTGCAGGTCGCCCTTGGCCGCGCGGGTCTCCGGGAACGACGGGTGCGCGCCGAACTGCTCGGCGAGACCGGCGGACGCCTCCAGCGCGGTCAGCAGGATCTCCTCCTGGACCCGGGTGGAGAGCTCCTTGGCCTCGGCCGAGTCGAACGGGAGCCGCAGCGTGAAGAACGCGTCCTGCAGGCCCATCAGCCCCAGGCCGACCGGCCGCCAGCGCGGGTTCGACGCCTCCGCCTGCTGCGACGGGTAGTAGTTGATGTCGATGACCCGGTCCAGGAAGACCACCGCGGTACGCACGGTCGCGCGCAGCCGCTCCCAGTCGACGCCGTCCGCCGTGGTGTGCGCGCCCAGGTTGATCGACCCCAGGTTGCAGACCGCGGTCTCGTCGTCCGAGTTCACCTCGAGGATCTCGGTGCACAGGTTCGACAGGTGGATGGTGTTGCCCGGCGCGCCGGTCTGGTTCGACAGCGCGTTCGAGCGGTCCTTGAACGTCATCCAGCCGTTGCCGGTCTGCGCCAGGGTGCGCATCATCCGTCCGTACAGGTCCCGGGCCTTGACCGTCTTGACGGCCTTCTTCTCCGCGTTGCGGTAGGCCTCGGTGAACTCCTCGCCGAAGAGATCGGGCAGCTCAGGGGCGTCCGACGGGTCGACGAGCGACCAGTCCTCGTCGGCCTCGACGCGGCGCATGAACTCGTCCGGGATCCAGTTGGCCAGGTTCAGGTTGTGGGTGCGCCGGGACTCCTCGCCGGTGTTGTCCCGCAGCTCCAGGAACTCCTCGATGTCCGGGTGCCACGGCTCCAGGTAGACGCAGGCCGCGCCCTTGCGCCGGCCGCCCTGGTTGACCGCGGCCACGCCCGCGTCGAGGGTCTTCAGGAACGGGACGATGCCGTTCGACTTGCCGTTCGTGCCCCGGATCAGCGCGCCCCGGCCGCGGACCCGCGACCAGGCGATGCCGATGCCGCCGGAGAACTTCGACAGCTTCGCGACCTGGTGGTACCGCTCGTAGATCGAGTCCAGCTCGTCCTTCGGCGAGTCCACCAGGAAGCAGCTCGACATCTGGGTGTGCCGGGTGCCGGAGTTGAACAGCGTCGGCGAGCTGGGCAGGTACGCCAGCGACGACATCAGGCGGTAGAAGCCAATCGCCTCGGCCGCGGTCTGCGACAGGCCGCAGGCGACCCGCAGCAGCCAGTACTGCGGGGTCTCGATCGGGATCCGCTTGGTCGGGTGGCGCAGCAGGTAACGGTCGGCGACGGTACGCAGCCCGAAGTACTCGAAGCGCAGGTCCGCGCCGAGGTCGATGGCGGCGTTCAACTCGTCCCGGTGCTCGGTGACGAACGCCAGCGTGTCGTCGCCGATCAGGCCCTCGGCGTGGCCGAGCGCGATCGACTCGCTGAACATGGTGACGTCCTGCTCGCGGACCTCCTGCGAGACCAGGTCGATCAGCAGGCGCGCGGCGAGCCGCGAATACTGCGGCTCCTCGCCGATCAGCTCGGCGGCCGTCTGGATCGAGAGCTTGTCCAGCTCCTCGGTGGTGGCGCCGTCGTACAGCCCGCTGATGGTCTTGGTGGCCACGCGCAGCGGGTCGACCTCGTCCAGACCGGTGATCCACCGCTCGACCGCGGCGACGATCTTGTTGACGTCGACCGGCTCCAGCTCGCCGTTGCGCTTGCGCACCTGCATCACCTGGCGGCGCTGCCCCGGAACGGTGGCCGCGTCCAGGCTTTTTTCCGGGCTCTTCTCCGGCGTGAGCGTCATGGCCCTCTTCCCTCGCGAGTCAACACGGCCGCAACCCGCGCAGGAAGACACCACACTCGCGCACGGGCCCGCAGGCGCGCACGGCAAAGCGAAGGCGTCGACCGTCCCACGCGGCCTTCGACCGCCGCACACGGTTTGCGTGCGGCGCGCTGGCAGGTCTTCGGACTCGTGGGCGACATGCTCGTTCCTACTGGCCGTCGCTTCCCAGGCCATGCGGCCCAGTGCCGTGTGACGGCGGTCGTTCCCACTCACCGCTGCGGGGCAGTTCCGGCCTCACACCGGATTCCCTCTTGCCTCGGCCCGCCCGTGAAGGCGCGCCGAACCAGCTGCGATCGACACTATATATGGGCCTCGCCGAGCCGACGCAACGCCATATGGTGTGTCGCACTCAGTCTCCCGAAAAACCCCAGAAGTAGATCTCGGACGGATTACCGGCGTCGTCGTGCAGCACCGCGCAGCGCCCGAGCCAGCGCTCATTGGCAAGATCCTCGATCACCCCGACGTGCGCCCTGGTCAGCTTGACGACCCCCGCGGCCGCCAGGATCTCGTCCTCCCGGAGCGGGACGACGGTACAGAGCGTCGCCTTCGACCGGGTCGGCACCACCTCGCGCACGTCGAGGATCGAGTGGGTCCCGCACTCCTGCACCGACTCGGACGACCAGAGCTCCTCCTCGGTCCGCGGCCGGTTCGGACAGTCGGCGGCGGACTTGCCGAGCTCGTGTGGCTCGGCCCACCAGTAGTCGCCCTCGTCGAAGACCTTCTTGCGCAGCTCGTCGAGCGCCCGCCCCAGATCAGGCTGGTACGCGACGTAGTAACTCCAACCGGAAGCACCCATGCCGAGATCAAACCAAGGGGGTACGACAGAAAAGCCGCACTACTCCCGCCGCCGCCGGAACAGGCCGCGGAGTCCGTCACGCAACATGGCGAGCAGCAGGAGGATCGGCACTACGCCCAGAAAGCCGATCACGGCGGCGATGAAGGTCACCCATCCCCGGCTGGGCAGTTCGGCGCGCGAGTACCCGATGCGACCCCGACTACCCGTGTTCTCGCCGATCGTGAACGTATCCCCCGGCTTCTCATCGGTGAAGAACCCGGGTTTGTCGATCGTCACGCGAGCCCGCCCGCTCCACGAGATCGAAACTGAGCATGCTTTGTAATAGCCGAACCCTTTGAGGCTGACCGGCCCCCGGCGCTCGCAACTCACGATCTTCGCCTCGCCCGTCCGGCGAGCATCGGCGAAATCCGCACCGGTGAAGCGGGCAACGGTCATCGACGTGGCGAGCAGGACGAACGAGACCGCCAAAATGATCAGAAGGCCGAGAACATTGCGGAACCACCCACCACGCCTGCTCTCGATCACCGGCCCGATCTCCGCGGCCCTCTGCTTGGCAGCCCTGGAACGAGCCACGCCGGCTTCGGCCTCGGCCAACATCTCCGCCATCCGGCGCTTGCGATAGGCCGCCCGATTCTCATCAGTCATCGCGCATCTCCAAGAGCATTCATCGGAATCTGCCGGCGGAGTGAATCAGTTGTCCAGCAGGGTGTCGCCGGTGGCGGCGCCGTTCTGGATGCTGTTGCCCCGGAGTCCTTCGCGTAAGGCGTCCACGGCAACCTTCGCCTTCGTACCGTAGACGACCTCATCGGCATGATCGAAGGTGTGATATGCCGCTTTGTACGCAGCCCATGGACCCGCGCTGTCCGCGAGGTAGCCGTCCGCCTCGGCGAGCTTCGCCGAGTTGAGGAACACCGACCCGAAGGTGGCTTCTTCCAGGAGATCCTTGATGCGACCACAGATGGCCCTGACGAGTGCGAACTTGCCGCCGAGCTCGGCAATGGCATCGTCGAGTCGCTGGAGGACTCGAACGATCTTCCCGGTGTATTTGGCGACCAGCAGGGCCACCTCGGCCAGGATCTTGGGAATCGTCACGACCAGGAGCGCCTGCAGCGCCTTCGAGATCGCCGCTCCCACGACCTCCGCGATCAGGTCACGCACGGTGTTGCGAACGACGCCGACGATCGCACCCGCGACCAGCGTCGCCTCGGCCATGGCGCCGGCCACCTCACCCAACGCGAGAACACCGTCAGCCATACCGGCCGCCTTCGCGCGATACGCGGTGACGGACTCGGCTTGCCACGGTGCGGTGACCGAGGTGACTTGGCCCTCGAAGAACGTCACCGCCTTTTCGACGCGCACCTGCATGTTGCGCCAGGTATCCGCGTGGCCCTCGATCTCTTTCGGATCCCCGGCCAACCAGTCCAATGGCTGTCGCAGACAGTCGAGATGTTCCATCAGCCATCCGACCCCCGCCGCGAAGACCGCCTGAAACGGATCCATGACGGCTCCGAGCGCGCCCAATCCGAGAACACCGAGGTTGCCGAAACCGGTGAGGAGATCGTTTTGGTCGAATCCGTCCTTCATGCTCATCGCGGCTTCGAGAATGCCGGCGCCCTCGTACCACTTCGTGTCCGCGGCCGGCGCCGTCAACGGAGGCCGCGAGATCGCCATCCCGTCGCTCATCGCGTCCCCCGCAGCCGCGCCGCCGAGTCCCGATCAGTCTCCTCGAACACCATGGCCATGGCCCGCAATTCGTCGGCCAGCGCCTGCATCCCGTCGACGGCTTTGCGCATGGCATCGACCGCCTCGTCACCGTGCGGATTCAGATACCGATGCGTGAATAGCGGCCCGATCAGATACCCGTATGCGCTGTTCGACATCCGGATCCGCGCCCCCGCCGCCCGAGCCTCGTCGAGCATCCGCGCCACCTCGTCGACGTCCCGCGCGTGCCGCCGGACCTCGTCAGGAGAAATGTCAACGCTCATCGGAGTCACCCGCCGCCGGATACCGCTTCCCGTACGCCTCGTTGATCAGCGCCGCCGTCCCGGATTCCGCCCCGAAGACCGCGGCCACCATCGCCCCGACCCGCTCGGCGAGCCGGGCCTGCGCCCGCCGTGAGGTGTCCAGGACGAGCCGCGCGAGTTCCTCCCGGGAGACCCGGTCGGCCTCGGGGTGAAATCGAAGATCCGTCAGCCCACCGGCGGAATTGACCCGAACGGTCACCTCGCCGCCGGGGGAGCGCTCGGTCACCTCGACCGCCTCGAGTTCGGCGCTGAACCGGAGCGTCTCGTGCGTACGCTCCTCCACCTGCGCCTGAAAGGCACGCAGGCCGTCCTCCGGGTCGAACCGCACGTTCCCCACCTCCCCGTCGCCTGGGCTCACGTTCAAGCCCACGCCGGCCGGGCGCGTCCGGTTCAACGACGGACCCCGTTTGGCACACCGCGGCGGGGCGCCCCCGTGGAGACGCCCCGCCGTTTCATCGGTTGATCAGCAGGGGCCGAGGTCCTGCCACTGCTCGGTCCAGCCGGGCTCCGAGCCCTGTGTCCAGTACCGCGCCTTCCACAGGTGCTTGCCCTGCCCCGAGGCCGGCCCACTGGGGTCGCCGAGCTTGCTCTTCTCGTGCTTGACCAGCGCCCCACCCAGGTAGACGCTGCCGAACGCCCACTCCGGCGCGTTCGAGCACCCGGTCGCCGGCGGCTGAGACGTCGGCGGGGAGGACGGCGGCTGGGAGGTCGGCGGGGAGGACGGCGGGTTCGTCGGGGTCGAGCAGGTGCCGCTGGACGCGACGGTGTCCAGGAACCCGGTGCCACCGGTCCGGTACCCGGCCGCCTGCGAGGTCGCCTGCGCCGGCGACAGCACCTGGTTCTTGGCGAACAGCACCCAGTCGACCTGCTGGACGTACGTGCTCTTCCCGCCCGAGTGCGCGGCCAGGTCGATGAACCACAGGTTCCAGTTGATCGTCATCGTCTGGCGCGGGAAGTACTTCCCGCCGTGGTCGCCGACCTGCACCCCGTCGATCCAGTAGACGACGTGCCCGTTCGCCACCTGGACCACCAGGTCGTGCCATCCGTCCAGGCTGGACCGCTGCGAGGAGTGCAGGTTGTCCGCGTACCAGGGCTCGTTCTGGTACGTGTACCAGGTGGTCTGGTAGTTGATCGGCCCGGTCTCGCCCCAGCCCCCGTTCGGCAGGTACTCGGAGACGTCCAGCTCGCTGTAGGTCGGGTCGAGGTCCCCGTTGAGCGGGCTGATCGTGAAGAACGTCTCGTTGATGTGATCGCCGTCCGGCCCGCTCGCCGGCGCGTCGGTGAACTTGATCCGGCTGGCGTAGGTGCCTTCCAGATACCGCTTCTGCGTCGAGTACAGCTCGGCGTGCCCGGTCCCGGCGGCGGTGCCGTCGGTGTACGACGTGAGCTGCGCGACCTTGTCACCGTTGGCGGTCGGGAAGGTGATGTTGGCGGGCGACCAGTTCGCCCCGGCCACGCCGGGACCGCCCTGGTAGCTGCGCGGCGTCCAGCCGTTCGCGGTCAGCGCCGCGTCCGAGGAGGTGTTGTAGTGGAAGTCGTCGAAAAGGTAGCCGCAGTCGGCGGCGGAGGCGGGCGAGCCGGAGCCCAGGGCGACGATGCCCGAGGCGGCCAGGACGGCCACGGCAATGCCGATAAATTTACGTCTATCGATCAACATGGACGGACTCCTCCCAAAGGGGGAATGGGGAAAAGGAGTTGCTCGACCGCGCCGGCGGTCATTCCGGCGCGGATGTGCCGATGGAACACTGCGGTGGCCCCGGCTGACCCGCAGAGCGGCCAGACCCTGCGCCGGGACCCTCCGGTCGGTGGTCGGGATGGCATTCCAGAGCCCGAGAGAAAATCAAAACCGATTCATGCGGTACGCCGGATGCGCCCCGCGTAGCGTGCCTCCAGCTCGGCGTTGTGTTCCTTGCCGCCGGGCACGTTGTCGGACAGGTAGACCGGCGGCGTGACCCCCGCCGCGATCAGGTTCGCGACCACCTCGGTGACGAGCTGCTGGGCCAGCAGCGCCGCGGTGATCGAGGAGACCGCGCCGACCGCGCCGCCACCCGGCAGCGGAAGAACCGCGTCCCCGTAGGGCGCCCCGTTGTCCAGCACCACGTCGGCGAGCTCGCTCAGCTTGCGCCCGCTCGGGTGCCGCGACGCGACGCCGGCCGAGTGCCGCGCCGAGGTGACCGCGATCAGCGCGTGCCCACGCTCCTTGACCAGCAGCGCCATCTCGACGACCGCACCGTTGATCCCGGAGTTCGACGCGATCATGAACGCGTCGTCCGGCTTGATCGGGGCGAGCTCGTAGAGCCGGTGCGCGATCGTCGTGTCCCGCTCCACCATCGGGTCGGCCAGCACGTCCAGCGGGTCACCGCCGTAGAGGACGACGTCCCGCAGGGCGATCCGGTTCGTCGGGACCAGGCCACCGGCCCGGCCGGCGATCTCCATGGCGAACGCCTCGGAGTGCCCGCAGCCGAACGCCTGGATCACGCCCCCGTTGCGGATCGTCGTGGTCAGCAGGTCGGCGGCGCGCCGCTTCTGGTCGGCCTGGCCGGTGCCGACCCGGTCCACCACGGCCCGGATCTGCTGCAGGTAGTCCTCGCTGGTGACGCTCACGGTTGTCCTTTCGCGCGGCCGAGCCTGCGGTCATCCTTTTCATCCAACCCCGTTGCTGATGAAAATTACGACCGTTACGCCATCCAGTCAATAACAAATCTTCATTCGTCGATCACCCGGCCACCGCCCGGCCGGTGTCCGGCGGTATGAGTGGTTTGGGATATCCATGTTCGTAGATATTGATGGGAGTCTCTTCTGAACGCCCCACCGGGCGTATCCCCCGGGACGAGGAGAACCGAAGATGCGCAGATGGCGAACCCTGCTGGCGACGATGGCCGCCGCGATCACCGCCGCCACCATGGGCGTTCTGATCGCACCCGGCGCGGCACACGCCGACGCGAGCGTGGTCGGCGGCACCCGGGCCGCCCAGGGCGAATTCCCGTTCATGGTCCGGCTGTCGATGGGCTGCGGCGGCGCGCTGTACAGCCCGACCCTGGTGCTGACCGCCGCGCACTGCGTCAGCGGAACCGGCACCAACACCTCGATCACCGCCACCCTCGGCGTGGTCGACCTGAACTCGACCAGCAAGATCACCCGGAAGTCGAACTACGTGTACCGAGCGCCCGGCTACAACGGCAACGGCAAGGACTGGGCGCTGATCCGCCTGGCCAGCCCGGTGACCGGCCTGGCCACGCTGCCGACCGCGACCACCACGGCGTACGACACCGGCACGTTCACCATCTCCGGCTGGGGCGCGGCCACCGAGGGCGGGGCGCAGCAGCGCTACCTGCTGAAGGCGACCGTCCCGTTCGTCAGTGACACCACCTGCAACTCCAGCTCGATGTACAACGGCGAGATCATCGCCAGCAACGAGATCTGCGCCGGCTACACCGCCGGTGGCACCGACACCTGCCAGGGCGACTCCGGCGGCCCGATGTTCCGCCGCGACTCGGCCAACGCATGGGTCCAGGTCGGCATCGTGAGCTGGGGCGACGGATGCGCCCGCCCCAACAAGCCGGGCGTCTACACCCAGGTCAGCTACTTCGCCGCGACGATCGCCTCGGCCGCCGCTTCGCTCGGTGGGTGAAGGTGATTTTGTGAGGGTTGACAGGCGCAGACTGAGCTAGCTTGGCTCCGCTTCGCTCCGCGCACAAAACGCCTGGTAACCGGTGAGGAGTCCGATGATTTTCCGCCGCCGCAAACCCCGCGGCGTCGAAAAATCAGCGGCCTCCTCACCGGCGGCGTTTCGTGGGGAGACGTGACGGTGCCGGTCAGGTTCTGCGGGGGACGATCAGTCGAGGGCCTCCGGTGGGGTGTGGGAATACCTCGACGTCGTGCTGGTAGACGTCGCTGAGCAGCTCGTCGGTGAAGATCTCGGCCGGTGGGCCGGCACCGCGGACACGGCCTGCGGCAAGGACATAGACCCGATTTGCGTACGCCGCGGCCAGGCCCAGATCGTGCAGGACCACGATCACCGCCGCCCCGGCCCGGGACCGGTCCCGGGCCGTGCCCAGGACGAGCTCCTGATGCCGCAGGTCGAGCGCGGCGGTCGGCTCGTCGAGCAGCAGCACCGGAGTCCGCTGGGCCAGCACCCGCGCCAGCGCCACCCGGGCCTGTTCGCCGCCGGAGAGCGCGGGAAACGGGCGCTGATCGAAATCGGTCGTCTCGGTCTGCCGCATGGCTTCGGCAACCGCCTCGGGATCCTCCGCCCGCTCCGGCCGCCCGGCCCAGGGCGCGCGGCCCATCCGGACCACCTCGCCGACCGTGAACGGGAACGACAGCGTCGCCTTCTGCGGCAGCACCGCGCGCAGCCGGGCCAGCTCGACCGGCCGATATCCGCCGATCTCCCGCCCGGCGACCTGGACACTTCCCTCGGCCCGGACGTCACCGGCGAGCGCGGCGAGCAAAGTGGACTTCCCGGCGCCGTTCGGGCCGACCAGGGCCACCACCTCCCCGGCGTCGACGTGCAGGTCGACGCCGTCCACCACAGGTCGCCCACCGAGCCGGACGCGGACGCCCACCGCCCGCAGCCCCGGAACAGCCGTCATCCCCAGCCTCCCGCCCGTGCCCGGGTCCGCCGGAGCAGCCAGAAGAAGGCCGGCCCGCCGACCACCGCGGTGAGCACGCCGAGCGGCAGCTCCTGGTAATCGACGGCGGTCCGGGCGATCAGGTCGCCGAGTACCACGACGATCGCGCCGCCCAGGGCGCTGGCCGGGATCAGCACGCGGTGGCCCGGCCCGGCGGCCATCCGGATCAGGTGGGGCACGACCAGGCCGACGAAGCTGATGATTCCGGTGAACGCCACCGCCGACGCGGTGAGCAGGGCGGTTGCCACGATCGCGGTGATCCGCAGGCGTTCGGTGTCGACGCCGAGGTGCCGGGCGGGTCCCTCGCCGAGGGCGAGCAGGTCGAGTTTCCGCGAGCAGACGAAGGCCACCGCGAGGCCGAGCGCGGCGCACGGCAGCGCCACCCCGACCGCGCCCCAGGTCGCCTGGGCCAGGCTGCCGAGCTGCCAGAACGCGATCGCCCGGACCCCGTCGTCGTCGGTCAGGAACATCAGCAGGCCGAGCAGGGCGCCGGCCGTGGCGTTCACCGCGACGCCGGTCAGCACCAGCGTGACGACCTCGGTGCGTCCGTTGGCGCGCGACATCGCGTACACCAGGAAGGTGGTGATGATGCCGCCGGTGAACGCTGCCGCGGCGGTGCTCCAGTTCCCGAGGACGGTGAGGCCGCTGACGATCGCGGCCGCGGCGCCGACCGCCGCGCCGGCCGAGACGCCGACCACGCCCGGCTCGGCCAGCGGGTTGCCGAAGACGCCCTGCATGAGCGCGCCGGCGCAGCCCAGGGACGCGCCGACCAGGATCGCGAGGGTGACCCGGGGGAAGCGGACCAGCCACAGCGCGTTCTCGCCCTGCACCGCGGCGGGCAGCGGTCCGACGTCCAGGCCGAGGCGGTGCAGCAGCGACCCGGCGACCTCGGCGGGCGAGATCGGGACCTGCCCGCGTCCCGCCGCGAGCAGCGCGACCACCACCAACCCCAACCCGAGACCAAAGATCAAACCCGATTTCCGGTACGCCGTGAACCGCCCCGACCGCACCCGCGCCGGAGCGAGCCGCGGCTGGTCGTCGTTCAGTTGCATGGGCCGTAGACCGCCTTGGCCAGCGCGGCGACGGCCTGCCCGGTCCGCGCGCCGAAGTTCAGCAGCACCCCGTCGTCCATGTCCACGATCCGGCGGTTGATCCCGGCCGGCGTCTGCGCCACCCCGGCGAGTTTGAGCAGCCCGTCGACGCCGCCGACGGATCTGAGGCCCTCGGTCATCACCAGGATCACGTCCGGGGCCGCGTTGATCAGGCCTTCGCTGGTCATCGGGCGGAACTTCGCGAGCCCGATCGCGGTGCCGGCGTCGACCGCCCCGATCGCCTGGATCATCGCGTCCGAGCCGGCTCCCTTGCCGCCGATCAGGTAGACGCCGGCGGTGCCCCGTACGTACAAAAATGCGATCTTCAAGGGTTTTCCGGTTTTCGGCGCCGACTCCCGGGCCGCGTCGATCTCGCTCTGGACACGCGTGACCAGGCGTTCGCCCGCCTCCGGGACGCCGAGCGCGGCGGCCACCGCGCGGATGTGCTCGGGCACCGAGGCGAGGGTCTGCTCGTCGTCCACGACGACGACCGGGATGCCGGCCTTACGCACCTGATCAAGAACGGTCGGCGGCCCGATGCTGTCGTCGGCGAGCAGCACCGTCGGGTTGAGCTTGAGGATCGCCTCCGCGGAGAGATCGTGCCCCTGCGGCGTGACCAGCGGCAGCTTCTTCGCGGCCGGGAACGTCGTCGAGGTGTCCCGGCCGATCACCCGGTCGCCGAGCCCGAGGCTGAAAACGATCTCGCCGAGCGAGCCGTAGAGGTTGACCGCGAGGATCCGGTCGGCGCTCGTCACGGTGACCTTCCGGCCGTCCGCCGAGTCGACCGTGACCGGCAACTTCGGCGTGGGCCGCGGGTCGAGCGGGCTGATGTCCGCGGTGGCCAGCGTGGCCGTCGCGATCCCACAGCCGTTGGCCGTGGTGTCCGTTTCCGGTCCCACCTCGCTGACCGCGGTGCAGCCGGTGAGCAGCAACGCGACGGCGATGGCCCCGGCAAGTCGGCGGATCATGCGCTTGCTCCCTTCCGGCGGCGGCGGAGGCGGCCGGCCAGCGACGCGGCGAGCAGGCCGACCAGGAACGCGCCGCCGATCGCCCACCAGTGCCCCATCGGCGTGGCCGAGCTGGTCCGGGTCAGCGCGATGTCGGCGGCCGGAACCGCGGCCGCCGTCGGCACCGCATCCGTCGGCGCGGCGGTGGCGAGGCGCCCGGTCGGCGGCCCGACCGGAGTCTTGGTTGCCCCTTTTGCGGGGGAACCGGCGGTCGCCGCCACTCCACCCGTGGCCGTTGTCACCGGCGAGCCGTGCTGAACCGGGGCAAACCTGACCGCAACCCGCACATCCTGCGAGCGATCACTGGTCCGAGTGTGATCATTTCGGGTCACGATGGCGCAGCCCCGCACCGCGCAGTCGACGTCCCCGATCATCTGGCTGACCCGGATCCGCACCGAGAACGAGCCGCCCTTGCCGTACGGCGTGGCCAGGCCCTCCCCATAGGACGGCGGGTTCGACGAGATCCACGCCGAGGAGCCCGACGAGCCGGCCATGTCGGCCCCGCCGCCGCACGGCGAGGGCATCACGCCCGGCCCGTTGTCCAGGCAGAACGCCACGTAGATGCCCTTGTCGACGTCGTAGCCGCGACCGGTGACGGTGACCGTCTGGCCGGCCCGGTCGAGGCCCTTGGTCGTGGACACCGTGAGTCGTTTCGCGGCCTGCGCGGGTGTGCCGGACAGCGGCACCACCAGCAGAGCCAGCACCGCCGCCGCCGTTCTCAGGCCGATGCGCACTGTCGCCCCCACCACATTCGAGCTGCCTTGATCTTGCTTTTGATCACGGAATTAGGTGAGGCTACCCTAACAAAACCGCGACAGCGGAGCACTGCCCTATTCGGAAGGAATCAACGAGCATGGGCACATCACACGGCTCGTATCGGGCCGCCCTCTGGGCCGGCGCGCTGGCCCTCGGCGCCGCGACGGCGCTGGTCGGCACGTCCCCGGCGATGGCCGCCACGGTCCAGGTCGGCGGCGGAAGTCTGGACTGGGGCTTCAAGGCGTCGTTCCGGGCGTACGTCGCCACCGGCAACGGCACCCCGCCGATCGCCACCAAGGACGGCGCGACCCGCAACGCCGACGGCACGTTCGACTTCCCGGCGGCCGGTGGCACGTACGACGCCACCGCCGGCACCGCGACGGTCAACTACGGCGGGACGGTCGTCTTCTCGTACCCGCTGCACATGTTCGAGATCACCCTGGCCAACCCGACCCTGGTCGTCGACGGCGACGGCACGGGCTCGCTGCTGGCCGATGTGGACCTGGTCGCCAACGGGGGCAGCACCGAGCAGCACCTCGACCAGGCCGAGATCGCCACCGTGGTGACCACCGCGCCGACCGTGACCGACGGCGCCGTCTCGTTCTCGAACCTGGCCAGCACGCTGACCAGCGCGGGTGCGGGCGCGTTCGCGGGCTTCTACGCGGCCGGCTCGGCGCTCGACCCGATCACCGCGTCGGCGTCGGCCTCCGCGACCGACCCCACCGACCCGACCGACCCGACGGATCCCACCGATCCCACGGATCCGGCCGATCCGGGCAACGGCTCGGCGTCGCAGAAGATCACCGCGGCGGTCACCGGCGGGGCGCTCACGCTGACCTCGGCCGGCTCCGCCGTGCCGCTCTCCGCGGCCACCCCGGGCCAGACCGCGACCGGCAACCTGAACGCGGTCACGGTCAGCGACCTGCGGGGCACCAACTCCGGTTGGGACCTGGTCGGTCAGGTCACCGATTTCACCGCGACCGGCGGGGCGACCATCCCGGCGGCCAACCTCGGCTGGACGCCGACCGCCGCGGTCGCGAACAGCGGCCTGGTGAACGCGAAGGGCGTCACCAGCGCGGTGGCTCCGGGCGGTCCGGTCGCTCCGGGCACCGGCCTGGGCGCCAGCCACACCCTGTGCAAGGCCGAGACGGGGAGCAGCCTCGGCAGTTCCACGTGCGGCGCGGCGCTGAGCCTCGGCATCCCCGAGTCCAGCACCGCCGGTGAGTACAGCGCGGTGCTCACCCTGACGCTCGCCTGAGCCTCGGCTCGCCACGGGCGGGAACCGGCCGGGAATTCCGCAACAATTCCCGGCCGGCCCGCACCCATCGTAAGGAGCACCATGTTCGTACGTGGCGCGCTGGCCGCCGTACTTCTGCTCGTCCTCTCGCCCGCGCCGGCCCAGGCCGCGCCGGCCGCCTCGGACGTGCGCTGGTCGGTGCAGCCGTCGACGGCGAAGGGGCCGGACGGCCGGGACTACGTGATCCGGCGGGCCGCCCCCGGCGAGCGGCTGACCGACTACGTCGGGATCACCAACCTGACCACCCGGCCGCTCACCTTCTCGGTGTACGGCACGGACGCGTACACCACCGACGACGGCTCGTTCGCGCTGCTCCCGGCCGCGCGGAAGCCCACCGACATCGGCTCCTGGACGACCCTCGGCGCGACGAAGTACACCGTGCCGGCGAACACCCGGCTGGACGTCCCGTTCGCGATCTCGGTTCCGGCCGACGCCACGCCGGGCGACCACGCCGGCGGGGTGGTCGCCTCGATCGCCGAGCCGCAGACCACCGCGAGCGGCCAGCAGGTCCTGGTCGACCGCCGGGTCGCGGCCCGCGTCTACCTCACGGTCGCGGGCGCGGTCGCGCCGACCTTGAAGATCGATTCGGTACGCCTGGAATACGCCCAGGCCACGAACCCCGCCGACGGCGGCGTGATGACCGTCCGGTACCTCGTGCACAACACCGGCAACCTGCGGCTCAGCGGCACCGGGACGGTCCGGGTGACCGGCCCGTTCGGCTGGGAGCTGGCCCGCACCGGTGGCATGGTGATCCCCGAGCTGCTGCCCGGCGGCTCGGTGACGGTGACCGAGAAGATCCTCGGCGTGCAGCCGACGGTCCGGCTGGCCGCCGAGGTCTCCGTGGTGCCCGCGTCGTTCGAGCAGCGACTCCCCACCGTCTCCCGCGGCACCGGCGTCTGGGCCTGGCCCTGGGCCCTGGTCGCGGTGCTCGGCGCGGCCCTGCTCTACCTGATCCTCCGGCTGGTCCGGAGGCGGCGGCGGGCCCGGGCCACCGCGCTGGACAGCGTCCGCACTCCCGCCGCATGATCGAGTACGACGCCGTTGTCGTGCTTCCTCCCCACCACCACCAGGAAGGACGAGCCGACAGATGACCGGATTCGCCGCACGTATCCGCAAGGCCACCATGTCCGAGCACCGGGACGCCGAGACCCGCAGCTTCATCGCCCGGCTGATGGGTGGCACCGTCCCGATCGCCGGGTTCGCCGCGCTCACCGCGCAGTACCTGATCGTCTACCGGGAGTTGGAGGCCGCGGCGCTCGCCATGCGCGACAACCCGGTCGCGGGGGACTTCGCCGACCCGGCCCTGTCCCGGGTCGCCGCGCTGGAGTCCGATCTGGCCCACCTGTACGGCCCGAACTGGGAAGCGCACGTCGAGCCGGTCGAGGCCACCCGGCGGTACGCGGAGCGGCTGCGCGAGTTCTGCTACACCTCGCCGGGGCACTTCGTGGCGCACCACTATGTGCGCTATCTGGGCGATCTGTCCGGTGGTCAGCTGGTCGGCCGCAAGGTCGCCGCGACGTACCACCTCGGCTCGCTGGGGACGGCTTTCTACCGGTTCGACCAGATTGTCGATCCGAAGGCGTACAAGACCGTCTACCGCGCCCGGCTGGACGCGCTCGATCTGCCCGACGCCGAGCTGGACACCCTGGTCGCCGAGTCGCAGCTGGCGTTCACCCTGAACGCGGCGGTGTTCCAGGAGCTGGGCACGACGTACCCGGAAGATCTGGTCGCCGCGGCCTGACCCCGGCCGTCGCCGGCCGCGCCCGAGCGGCCGGCGACCGTCCAGGTCGGCGGGATGCGCCGGACATCGAGGACGACCTCGACGCCGGCGCGTGATCCCTCGTTCGGAACCCGGAACCCGTGGGCGACCGTTGACTACTCGCGCGTCGTGCTGGTGGTCGCGCGGACCGGCACGGCCCTGAACCGCCTCCAGCGCTCCGGAGATCCGCACCAACCTCGCTGCGGTGGTGCGCCGGCCAGGACCACGGGCTCGCCGGCGGGCCGGGCGCCTCCCGATACTGATGGTCGATGGCTGTTCGATGGAGATCTCGGCCACTCCCCCGGGCGCACGGTATCGGGAAGCCAACCCGCAGGCCGGCACAAAAGGGATGCACGGCCGCGGCGACCGGGGCTGATACGGGTCGGACCGTAAAATACCGTCGGGAACGCGACTTTCGCCCGGTGCGGCGGGTTTCCATTCATCTGCGAGCATGTGTGTGCCTCTTGCTGATCAACAACCGAAGGGATTGCGGATCAATGCGGCCACTCCTGCCCGGTGAACCGCTCCGCGTCGGCCGGTACGAGATCGAATCGGCCCTCGGCAGCGGCGGAATGGGCACCGTCTACCTCGGACGCTCGCCCGGCGGTCGCCCCGCCGCGATCAAGGTGATCAGCCCCGACTACCTGGAGCACCGCGAGGCGGTGGCCCGGTTCCGTCGCGAGGTGACCATGGTCGGGACCGTGCGCAGCGCGTACACCGCCGCCCTGATCGACTGCAAGCTGGACGCGCCGCCGTACTGGATGGCGACCGAGTACATCCCCGGCCCGACCCTGTCCGCGGCGGTCCGGACCGAGGGCCCGATGCCGCCGAGCACCTGCGCCGAGGTGATGGCGGCGGTGGCCGAGGGCCTGAGCGACATCCACCGGCACGGGATCTGTCACCGCGACCTCAAGCCGCAGAACGTGATCCTCTCGGCGACCGGGCCGCAGCTGATCGACTTCGGTCTGGCGCGCTCGGCCGGGGCGAGCGGGTTCACCCTGACCGGGGTGTCGATGGGGACGCCCGGCTACATCGCGCCGGAGATGGTGGACGGCGACGACCTCACACCCGCCGCGGACGTGTTCGCGCTCGGCGTGACGATGGCGCACGCGGCGACCGGGCGACGGCCGTACGGCGAAGGCTCTTTTCAATCGATCTATGTCCGGCTGGTCCAGGAGCAGATCGACCTGGACGGCGTCGATCCGGCGCTGGCCGCGGTGATCCGCGCCTGCACCGCGGCGAACCCGGCGGCCCGGCCCACGCCGGACGAGATCATCCAGCTGTGCCGCCGGCTGCGCAGCGCGGACGGCGACACGCCGACCCGGATGCTCACCAACCTGTCGCCGGCCACCCCGGCCGGGCAGCCGCGGTTCGCCGGATCGGCACGGCCGCCGGCCTTCGCGGACGCGGCGAGCATGAACGGCGGGCCGTCGCGGTACGCCGGGTCGGCGCGGCCGGTGTCCACCCCGCCGGGCCCGTTGCCGAGCCGGCCCGGGCCGCGGGACAGCCGACACACCAGGCCGGCCCGGCCGCTGATGATCCTCGGCCTCGCCGCGGCCGCGGTCCTGGTCCTCGCCTGCGGCGGCGCGTCCGTGCTCCAGCTGTTCCGCTGACCGCGCGGCTCACGCCGTACCCGCAAGAATTTGCTCTGCCGCGTTGGCCGGGCCGTCGGTCGCGTCGTAGAGCCGGCGAATCGCCTGCGCCGCGCGCCGATAGGCGGAATCGGTCAGCAGGTCGCCGGCCAGCTCCGTCAGGCGCGGTGTGCCGGCCTGCCGGGGCGCTACCCAGCGGGCAGCGCCCCGGCGTTCCAGCAGGGTGACGTTGAGGTCCTGCTCGAGCTGCAACGGGATGCCGAGCAGGGGGACACCGGCGGCCATCGCGGTCTGCACACTGCCCTGACCGCCGGCGGTGATCGCCAGATCGACCCGGGGCATCACCAGATGACTGGGCAGGACGCCGGCGACCAGGACCCGGTCGTCGCACAGATCGGCCAGGTCGTGGACGGTTCCGGCGACCAGGATCCGGGCCCGGAGCGGCCGCAGCGCCCGGACGACCGCCCGGATCAGGGCCGGTGGGCTGGACGTGATCGCGACGTAGACGATCGGGCCCGGACCGTCCAGGAACGCGGCGACCTCGGCCGGCAGCGGGATCGGCAGATGCGCGAAGAGCGGGCCGGTCACCCGCAGCCGGGTCGACGAGCGGTAGCCGCGCCCGGGTCGCCACGCCTCGATCTCCGCCCCGGAGACGCCCAGCACCTCGGGCACCTCGGTGACCAGGGTGAGGTCGCCGAGGACCAGCGCCGCGGTGCTCGGAATCCCGGGAACGCCCAGCTCACGCGCGATCCGGTTGAATCCACCACAGTAGAACCTGACCCGCGGCGGCATCCGGTTGGACAACCAGGCCGACCGGATGCCGAGGAACGGTTTCGACGGCGCGGGAAGCAGGCCCCGCTCGAACATCGGCGGGACCCAGCTCGCCGAGTGCTCGCCGACCAGACGGATCCCGGCGACCCGGGTGGAGAGCGTGGTGGTCAGCGAGAAGCCGGTGACCGCGGTCGTCACGCCGTGCGCGCGGAAGTAACCGGCCTCGGCGAGCACGTAGGCCCGGAGCTCGTCGTCGCTGTACGCGCTCTGCCACACCGGGCCGCTGCTGGGCTGCTCCCGCAGGAACCGCGCGCAGCGGGACGCGTCCATCCGCGGGCCGATCAGGTCGTAGTCGATGCCGGCCGCCTGCAACGCCGACTCGTAGGTGCCGCCGTAGGTGGCGACGCGCGGGACGATCCCGCGATCCCCCAGCGCCCGGTGGATCTCGATGATCCGGGAGGTCTCCGACAGGTACGCACAGTGCGGCAGCAGGCAGACACCCGAGTTCGGCAATATATTGCGAACCATGTGTGTAATATATTGCCGATGCCCCCGCCTGAACAGACCCTCTTCGATCTGGGCCCGGATTCGCAGCTCACGCCCCCGGTCCGGGCGTTCCGGCTCGCTCTGCTCCTCGGCCAGCGCCTGCGCTACCTGATGGACGACCGGCTTCGTGCCGACGGCCTGACCACGCAGCAGGCCGCGCTGCTCACCGCGGTCCGCGCGCTCGGCACGCCGGCGCTCACCGAGGCCGCCGCCGCGATGGGCACCACCCATCAGAACGCGGCGCAGCTGGTCGCGGCACTGGAGCGCAAGGGCATGTTGCGGATCGAGCCGGATCCGGCCGACAAACGCCGCCGGCGCCTGGTCCCGACCGAGGCCGGCGCCCGTTACTGGGCGGAGCGCGACACCGGCGACGAGGCCGCGGTCGCCGAGTGGTTCGCCGCGCTGACGCCGGCCGAACTGGCGACCTGGTCGGCGCTCAGTCAGCGGATCCTCGCGGGGTCCAGCTCGGGGCTCCCCCTTCCCTGAGCTGGACGTCCTGCGCCGAACCGGGTGCTACACGGTCGGGCTGGGTGAGGCGGTCGGCGGCGGGCCGCTGGGCGGGGGACCGCTCGGGCCGCCGGGACCACCGGGGCCGCCCGGGCCACCGGGACCACCGGGCACCTCGACCGCGGTCGGGTCGACGGTGATCTGGAGCAGCGCGACGTAGCCGAACCGCGGGTCGCCCACCACCGTGGCCATCTCCCGGGCCGCGAGGTCGTCGCCGAACACCATGTCGGAGACGAGCGTGATGCGCTCCATGTTCGTGACGCTCTGCTCGTAACCGGGCGCCTCGGCGTAGACCCGGTCGGCGATCTCCTCCGGGAACGCGATCTGCGACGTCTTGCGGATCGGCCCGGCGCCCCCGGTCGCGTCGGTCAGCGACGAGTAGACCTCGAAGTGGATGTGCGGCCAGCGGCCGGTGTAGCAGGCCGGGAAGACGCTGGTGAAGCTCACCCGGCCGAACCGGTCGGTGACCTGGATGCCGCGCAGGTAGTTCTCCTCGGTCACCCCCGAGGAGTAGAGCGAGTAGCGCCCCTCCCGGTCGCAGTGCCAGACGTAGACCGCGGCGCCGGCCAGCGGCTTGCAGTCCAGATCCTGGACCAGCAGGCTGAAGTAGAGCGGCACCCCGCCGGCCTTGGTGGTGGACGCGCCGAACGAGCGCCGGATGTCGCTGCGGACCACGCCGGACACGGTCCGCACGTCGATGCCGTTCGAGCCGTCGGCGGGGAACGGGCCGGCCGTCTCCGACTCGACCTCCTCGGCGCAGCTGATCGTCGCCGCCTCGGCCTCGGCGTCCCCGCCGAGCAGCACGGCGCCGCCGGCGACCGCGATCGCCCCGGTGCCGCCGAGCACGGCGAGCATCCGGCGCCGGGACATCGTGCCCAGGTCGAAGGTGAGGCCCTTGTCGTGCACCTCGCGGACGTACGCGTCGTTGTCAGGATCAGGTGTCGGTGTCATGGGCGCAGCGAAACATTGAACTCTATGAATGAGCTGTGGTTGATCTCCAGGAAGTCATACCGGATCGGTCATAGCGTCACGTGGCGGGATATGCCCGGGTCTCGCTGGCTTTGACGGCCGCCCACAGCTCACGCCCCGGGGCCAGGTCGAGGTGCGCCGCGGCGGCCGGGGTGATGTCGGCGGCGACCACGATCGGGCCGTCCAGCCGGACCCGCAGGTTGTCGCCGTGCCGCTGGATGTCGGTCAGGGTCGCCGGCCAGGTGTTGCGCGGGCTGCCGTCCGGTCGCTGCGGGTGCAACGCGACGGCCGCCGGGGGGAAGGCGACGAACGCGTCGCCCGCCACGCTGTCGGTCGCGGTCAGGACAAAACCATTTTCCAGCCGTACGGCGTGACCGTCGGCCTGCCCGCGGAACAGGTTGAGGCCGACCAACTGGGCGACATAGTCGGTCCGCGGCCGGGCGGTGATCGTCGCCGCGTCGCCCTCCTGGACCACCCGTCCGCCCTCGATGATGATCAACCGGTCGGCGAGCACCAGCGCGTCCAGCGGATCGTGCGTGACCAGCAGCGTCGCGCCCGGGTGCGCGGACAGGTGCCGGTGCAGCTCGGCCCGGGTCTCCAGCCGGGTGCGCGCGTCAAGCGCGGCCAGTGGCTCGTCGAGCAGCAACAGCACCGGGTCGACGGCGAGTGCCCGGGCCAGCGCGACCCGCTGCGCCTGGCCGCCGGAGAGGCTCCGCGGCTTGCGGCGGCCGAGGTCGGCCAGCCCGACCCGGTCCAGCCAGCGGTCCGCGGTGGCGTGCGCGGCCCGCCGGTCGGCGCCCTGCCGGCGCGGCCCGAACGCCACGTTGTCCCGCGCGCTGAGGTGCGGGAACAGCAGGTAGTCCTGGAACACCACGCCGACCCGGCGATGCTCGGGCGGGGTGGTCGACAGGTCCGCCCCGGCCACGGTCAGGTGCCCGGCGGAGAGCGGGGTGAGCCCGGCCAGCGCGCGCAGGGCGGTGGTCTTGCCGGCCCCGTTCGGCCCGAGCAGGGCGACCGTCTCGCCCCGGCCGATCGACAGCTCGACATCCAGCAGGAAGTCGCCGCGCCGCACCACCAGACGGGCGTCGAGCAGCGGCTCCAGCTGATGATCGGAAGCGGTCATGGCGCGGTCAGCCAGCGGTCGCGGAGGGCGGCCAGGATGGTCACCGACACGGCCAGCAGGAGCAGGCTCAGCACCACCGCTCCGTCCAGGTCGCCGCTCTCCATGGTCTGGTAGACCGCGAGCGGCATGGTCTGCGTGATCCCCGGATAGTTCCCGGCGAACGTGATCGTCGCCCCGAACTCGCCCAGCGCCCGCGCCCAGCAGAGCACCCCACCGGCCGCGATCCCAGGCGCCACCAGCGGCAACGTCACGTGCGTGAAGGTGGTCCAGCGGGTCGCCCCGAGGGTGGCGGCGGCCTCCTCGAACCGGGTGTCGGCGCCCCGCAGCGCGCCCTCGACCGAGATCACCAGGAACGGCATCGCCACGAACGCCTCGGCGATCACCACGCCGGTGGTGGTGAACGGCAGCGTCACCCCGAACGTCGAGTCCAGCCAGCTGCCGAGCAGGCCACGCCGGCCCAGGGCGAGCAGCAGGGCGATGCCGCCGACCACCGGGGGCAGCACCAGCGGCACGGTGATCAGCGCCCGGACCAGGCGCCGGCCCGGAAAGTCGACCCGGGCCAGCAGCCAGGCCAGCGGAACGCCGAGGAACAGGCAGAGCAGGGTGGCCAGGCTCGCGGTGAGCAGCGAGAGCTTCAGCGCCTCGCGCACCTCCGGCTCGGCGAGCCGCTGCGGCAATGTCGCCCACGGGGTCCGCCAGAGGAGCCCGGCCAGCGGCAGGACCAGGAAGATCAGCCCGCCGATCGCGGGCACGAGCAGGGCCACCGGGACCCGGGCGGCGGTGCCCGACCGTCGCGGCACCACCGCCGGGGCCGTCGTCACGGTGCCTGGAACCCCGCTGCGGTCAGCACGGTCTTGCCGTCGGCCGACAGCACGTAGTCGACGAACGCCTGACCGCCGGCCGGGTTGGCGGCGTTCTTCAGCACCACGATCGGGTAGTCGTTGATCGCCTTGGCCGACTCGGGGAACTCGACCGCGTCCACGTCGGCGGTGGAGACCTGGGCGTCGGTGCGGTAGACCAGCGCCGCGTCCACCTCGCCCAGCTTGACCTTGGACAGCGCCGCCTTCACGTCCTGCTCCAGGGTGACCGGGGTGAGCTTGACCCCGGAGGCCTCCAGCGCGGTCTTGGCCGCGGCGCCGCAGGGCACGGCGTCGGCGCAGAGCGCCACCTTGAGGCCCGGCTTGGTCAGGTCGGCGAGCCCGGCGATCTTCTTCGGGTTGCCCTTCGCCACCGCGATCACCAGCTGGTTCTTGACGAACGTGGTGGCCGCGCCGGCGCCGTTGCCGGCCTCGGTGACGGTGGTCATGGTCTTCGGCGACGCCGAGGCGAACACGTCGGCCGGGGCGCCCTGGTTGATCTGGGTGGCCAGCGCCGAGCTGCCGGCGAAGTTGAACTTCACCGTGGTGCCCTGGTGCGCCGCCTCGAACTGCTTGCCGAGCGTGGTGAACGACTCGGTCAGCGACGCCGCCGCGAACACGGTCACCGTGCCGGTGACGGCGCTCGAGCTGCTGCCGCCGGCCGCCGGCGTGCCGGACGACGTGTCGTCACCGCAACCGGCCAGGCCGAACGCCAGCACGGTCGCGAGACCTGCCGCCGCGAACTTGAGTTTCAACTGGTCCTCCCCAAAGTGGCCCGCTCCACCACGACGGTGGTCGATTTGATCACAGCCACCGCCACCGAGCCGACCTGCAGGTCCAGCTCGTCGACGGCCTCCCGACTCATCAGCGACACCACCCGGAACGGACCGGCCTGAATGTCCACCTGAGCCATGACGGTGTCCTTGACCACCGCGGTCACGATCCCGCGCAGCCGGTTACGGGCCGAGGAGCTGTCCGAGCGATCGTCCGGATCGGCGGCCTGGGCACGGACGAAACCGGCCAGCTCCACCCCGTCGATCACCCGGTGCCCGTGCTCGTCACGGGACGCGGCGAGCCGGCCCGCGTCGACCCAGCGGCGCACCGTGTCCGGGCTGACCCCGAGCAACCCGGCCGCCTCGCCGATCTGGAACACCGTCATGCCACTCACCCTAATCATTCGCAGTTGCCAGCCAACATGTCGTTACTCACGCGCAGATTCAGGCCATCATGACGAGACGTGATCGCAGCTGCGGCTCCGCACCGCCCGCCGCGGCCGGCGTCGCCCCGGTGGCACATCATCGACAGGACACCATGCCGCCGTGACCGAGATGGAGCAGGCCACCATGACCGCACCGGCGCGCCGGCCGCACGGCCCCGGAATGCCGTGGGTGCGGGCCCAGGCCACCGCCCGCGACCTGGCCGGCCCGCTCCCCGCCGAGCGAACCACACCGGACGCCGCGATCGGCCGGATTCTGGCCGCGCCGCTGCGGGCCGCGGTCGCGGTGCCGGCGTTCGACACCGCGGCGATGGACGGGTACGCGGTCCGCGGCCCCGGCCCGTGGCAGGTCACCGGCCGTCTGCTGGCCGGCCCCGGCGAGCCCGCGACGATGCGGCCCGGCACCGCGACGGAGATCGGCACGGGCGCGGTCGTGCCGGCCGGCGCGGCGGCGATCCTGCCGTACGAGCACTGCACCCGCGCCGGCGACCGGGTGACCGGCGAGATCCGGGGTCCGCACATCCGCCGGGCCGGTGAGGACCTCAACCCGGGCGACCTGCTGGTCGACGCGGGCCGCCCGGTCACCGCGGCCACGGCGGCCGCGGCCGTCCAGGCCGGCGTCGAGGAGCTGTGCACCCATCGGCCGCCGGCGGTCGCGCTGTTCGTGACCGGCGACGAGGTGATCACCAGCGGACAGCCCGGCCCGGGTCAGGTGCGGGACAGCTTCACCGGGCTGGTCACCGCGGTCACCGCCCGGGCCGGCGGCCGGCTCGCCGGGAGCACCCGCCTGCCGGATCGGCCGGAGGCGCTGGTCACCGCGCTGGAGTCGGCCGACGCCGAGGTGATCGCGGTGAGCGGCTCGTCGTCCGCCGGGGCCGCCGATCACCTGCACGATGTCCTGGCCGAGTTGGGCGCGACGTGGCACGTGCGCGGGGTGGCGTGCCGGCCGGGACATCCACAGGGGCTGGCCGAGCTGCCGGACGGCCGCTGGGTGGTCAGCCTGCCCGGCAATCCCTATGCCGGGCTGGTCGCGGCGCTGACGCTGCTCGAGCCGCTGCTGTCGGCCCTGGCCGGGCGGGCGCCGGCACCACTGGCGAGCGGGCCGGTGACCGGGGCGACCCAGCTCTATGCCGACGGCGTACGCCTGGTGCCGGTGAGCGGAACCAGCATCGTGCCCGGCGCTCGCGCCGGCAGCCTGCACACCGCGGCGGCCGCGGATTTTCTCGCCGCCCTCCCCGCGACCTGGCGCTCCGGCGACCCCGCCCCGCTGCTCAGAATCCCCTGAGAGTGCGGGCCACACCGGTACCGTTCTGAGTATCGGCGATATATCGTCGACACTATGACTGAGACCGCTACCGCCAGCGTCACGACCGACAACGCGCCCCGCTACGCCAAGCAGCTCGCCTCCCACCTGGGGCGACGCAGCGAGATCAAGGAGGTCGGCGCGGACACCGTCATCGTGCTCACCGTCGGCGAGTGCCGCCTGCACAGCACCCCCGAGGCTCTCGAACTGACCGCGACCGCGGCGAGCGCCGGCGACCTGCAGACCGTGACCGGGGTGGTCGGCTCGCACCTGGAGCGCTTCGGCCAGCGCAACGAGCTCGCCGTGACCTGGGTGTTCTGAAAAAGATCCAGAGCCGGGGCAACCTTTCCGGCCGGATGATCCACCACTACGCATGACCCCCAACTCGCACCGTCCCCCGACCTCACGGAAGCGACGCAAGGCCCTGGCCGGCGGCATCGCCTCGGTCGCGGTGCTGGCCGGCATCGGCCTGCTCGGCGGCCAGCCCTGGGCGAACGCCGCGTCCAGCATCACGTTCGACACCGGGACCGGCGTCTCCTTCGTGGTCAACACCACGAACGGCAACATGACGTCGCTGAAGCACAACGGCACCGAGCTGACCGCGTCCGGCCAGGCGGCCGGGCAGTTCGAGTCCGGCTGGTCGTCGGCGACGGTCACCGGCCAGACGTTCAACAGCGGCAGCTCGATCCTGGTCAGCGCCACGAACTCGTCGATCGGCGTGACGCAGTACTACTTCGCGCGCAAGAACGACAACACGATCTACATGGCCACGAACATCACCAAGGCGCTGAACCCCGGTGAGGCCCGGTTCATCACCCGGCTGAAGAGCTCGCTGCTGACCACGTCCCCGGTGGCCGCGAAGACCGCCGGCACCACGACGACGGTCGAGGGCTCGGACGTGTTCGCGTTCGCCGGCGGGCAGACCGCGTCGAAGTTCTTCAGCTCGCAGCGGCTGATCACGCAGCAGCCGTTCGGGGCGAGCGGAAGCGGGCACGGGGCGTACCTGATCCCGGGCAACAACGACATGACCTCGGGCGGCCCGTTCTTCCGGGACATCGAGGTCAACGACACCGGGACCGCGGTCAACATCACGCACTACATGTTCAGCGGGCACCAGCAGACCGAGGCGCTGCGGCTGGGGCTGCACGGGCCGTACGCGCTGGCCCTCACCGACGGGGCGGCGCCGACCCTGCACAGCATGGACTTCCTCAGCTCGTACATCCCGGACCTGCTCTCGAACGCCCAGCGCGGCGGCGTGAGCGGCACCGCGAGCGGCAGCTTCAACGGCCTGGGCGCGACCGTCGGCCTGGCCGGCCCGAACGGCCAGTACTGGGGCCAGGTGAAGGCCGGCCAGTTCGTGATCGGGCACGTCAAGCCGGGCACGTACACCGCCACGCTGTACGCCGGTGAGCTCGCCGTCGGCAGCACCAAGACGATCACCGTGGCCGCCGGCGCGACCACCGCGCTCGCGCTGACCGGCAGCGTCCCGGCCGCCGGCACGCTGTTCCAGCTCGGCACGTTCGACGGCACCCCGGCCGGCTTCCTGAACGCCGACAAGATCGAGACGGAGCACCCGTCGGACACCCGGATGTCGGCGTGGACGGCGAGCGGCTACAGCGTCGCGTCCGGCGCGGCGAAGTTCCCGATGGCCGAGTTCAAGTCGGTCAACTCGCCGATGGCGCTGAGCTTCACCCTCGCCTCGGTGCCGGCCGGCGGCGCCAAGCTGCGCATCGCCACCACGTCCAGCTTCGCCGGCGGCCGTCCCGCGGTCACCATCGGCAGCTACTCGTCGCCGTCCTCGGCCTCGCCGGCACCGGCCAACCTGGACTCCCGGAACGTCACCCGGGGTACGTGGCGGGGGATCAACACCACCTACACGTTCACGATCCCGGCGAGCGCGCTGAAGACCGGCACCAACACGCTGTCGATCTCGACGATCAGCGGCAGCAGCGGCACGACGTTCCTGAGCCCGAACTTCATCTTCGACGGCCTGGCCCTCGACCCGGCCTAGGATTCCGAGTTCTCCGGCGCGCTGCCCTTTCCTGGCGGGATGGGCAGCGCGCCGGCCTCAGACGTCGAACTCGCCGTCCTGGACGCCGCCGGTGAACGCGTCCCACTCCCCCTTGGTGAAGAAGAGCGTCGTCACCGGGTCCCGCGAGCTCCGCATCGCCGCGCCGCCGTCGGGCAGCCGCGCGATCTCCACGTAGCCGTCCTCGCTGTCTCCGGCCCGCACCCAGACCGCTGCCGCCAAGTCGAACCTGTCACTCATGGCGAAGACGTTAGGCCCCGCCGCCCCGCCGCCGGATGCCCGGCCAGCAGCGACGCGTCGACCCGGGTGGAGAGCTGCCGGTGCGCCACCCGATTCGGCTCCTCCCGCTCGCGGACCGCGAGCGCCGGCCGGGTTCAGCGCGCGGATCGTGCCGTTCCCGATCCCGGACCGGCCCGACCTGCTATTTCGCTCAGTACCTCGGCGGCGCGGATCGCGTCGGTCAGGGTGGCGCCGTGCGGGACGCCCTCGACGATCGAGCGGAGGAACAGCGCCGCCTCGATCACCTTCAGGTCGTCGAAGCTCATCGCGTTGGCCGGCCCCGGCTGGAACGCGCCGAACTCCCCGTCACCCGGGCCGGCGAAGACCGGGCGACCGTCCACGAGCAACTCCCCCATCCGGCGGAAGTCCCAGCTCAGCATCCCCGAGGTCCCGTGGATCTCGAAGCCGTAGTGGTTCTGCTCGCCGGTCGCGACCCGGCTCGCCTCCACGGTCACCCGGGCGTCGCCGACCCGCAGCAGCGCCGCGAACCAGTCCTCGTTCTCCACCTCGCGCAGCGGCCCGGCGCCGCGCTCGTGCCCGGTGGTCGCGCCGCTCGGGGCCGGCCGGCGCGGGAGGAAGATCGCGGTGTCTGCGGCGACCACCGCGTCGATCTCGCCGAGCAGGTGCCGGACCAGGTCGACGGCGTGCGAGCCGAGGTCGCCGAGCACCCCGTTGCCGCCGCGGGCCCGCTGGAACCGCCAGGTCAGGGCACCGTCGGGGGCGGACGCGTAGTCGCTGAGGAACGCGAACCGGGCGTGCGTGATTGCGCCGATCCCGCCGTACCGAAGAATCGCCCTGGCTTTTTGCACCGCCGGCGCATGCCGGTAGTTGAAGCCGACCGCGATCCGGCCGTCGCCGGCCACGGCCCGGGCATCGTCGGCGCTCAGCCCGACCGGTTTCTCGATCCAGAGGTGCCGGCCGGTCGCCGCGAACGCCGCACCGATCTCGCGGTGCAGGAAGTTCGGCGCGGTGATGCTGACCGCGCCGATCCGCGGGTCGTCGAGCAGCGCCCGCCAGTCGGTGGTCGCGGCGGCGAACCCGAACCGCGCGGCGGCCCGGGCCGCCCGGTCCGGCACGTCGTCGGCGACCGCGATCAGCTTCGGGACGGGCAGGTCCGGATAGTGCTGCGGCAGCCGCAGGTAGGCCTGGGTGTGCACCCGGCCCATCCAGCCGAGCCCGATCACCGCGATCCCGATCTGATCCATGCCTGTGCATGCTAAACGCGACTCTGGGTAAAGCGTGCGTTACATCACGGCATTTTGGAGGTGCGTCCATGGCCCAGAGCCTCGGATCTCCTGCCCCGGCCTCCGATTCGGGAATTATCCGGAGCTTGATCCCCGCGCGTATCGACCGGCTCAGCTGGTCGCCGTTCCACACCCGCATGATCCTGGCGCTGGGCACCGCATGGGTGCTCGACGGCCTGGAGATCACCATCGCCAGCGCGATCGGCCCGGTGCTCAAGGAGCAGGAGACCCTGCATCTGAGCAGCACGGCGGTCGGCGCGATCGCGACCGTCTACCTGCTCGGCGAGGTGTTCGGCGCGCTGTTCTTCGGCCGGCTCTCCGACAAGCTGGGCCGCAAGAACCTGTTCGTCGTCACCCTCGGCGTCTACCTGGCCGGCAACGCGCTCACCGCGCTGACCTGGGGCAACAGTGCCGTGGCGCTCACCTTCCTGTACCTGACGAGATTCATCGCCGGAGCCGGTATCGGCGGCGAATACGCCGCGATCAACTCCGCGATCGACGAGATGATGCCGGCCAAGTACCGCGGCCGGGTCGACATCGGCGTGAACGGCACCTACTGGGGCGGCGCGATCCTCGGCACGCTCGGTACCTTCGTGCTGCTCAACCACATGAGCCTGAACGTGGGCTGGCGGATCGGCTTCCTGATCGGCCCGGTGATCGGCGCCTGCATCTGGAACCTGCGGCGGCACCTGCCGGAGAGTCCACGATGGCTGATCATGCACGGCCGGGAGGCCGAGGCCGAGGCGAACATCCGGCAGATCGAGCAGGCCGTGGAGTCGTCCGGGCAGACGCTCGCCCCGGTCGACGAGTCCAAGGCGATCGAGATCCGGCCGACTCGATCGCACGGCTACCTGTCGTTGCTGCGGGTGCTCTTCAAGGAGCTGCCCCGGCGGTCGGTCCTCGGCGCCACCCTGATGATCACGCAGTCGTTCCTGTACAACGCGATCTTCTTCACCTACACGCTGGTGCTGACGAACTTCTACGGGGTCGACGAGAAGAGCGCACCGCTCTATCTGATCGCGTTCGCGGCCGGGAACCTGATCGGGCCGCTGACCATCGGCCATCTCTTCGACGTGATCGGCCGGCGCAAGATGATCGCGGGCACGTACCTGCTCTCCGCGGTGCTGCTGGCGATCAGCGCGGTGCTGTTCAACGCCGGGGTGCTGAACGCGATCACCCAGACCATCGCCTGGTGCATCATCTTCTTCTTCGCGTCGGCGGGGGCCAGCTCGGCCTACCTGACGGTGAGCGAGATCTTCCCGCTGGAGATCCGGGCCCAGGCCATCGCGGTGTTCTTCGCGATCGCGCAGTGCTTCGGGGCGATCGGGCCGGTCTTCTACGGCTGGCTGATCGGCGAGGGCGAGGACCCGGGCAAGCTGTTCATCGGCTATCTGATCGGCGCCGTGGTGATGGCGATCGGCGGGGTGGTCGAGATCTTCCTGGGCGTCGACGCCGAGGGCAAGTCCCTGGAAGACGTCGCGACGCCGCTCTCCGCGGTCACCACCAGGCCGCGTGCCACCGGGTGATCTTTTCAAGAAAAATCAAGGGCCCGATTTCGTACGTACGAAATCGGGCCCTTTGATCGTGATTTTGATCTGTTATCTCGGGTTTGCGGCGACGAACTCGGCGATGTAGTCGTCGAGCTGCTTCTGCGGCGTCCAGCCGAGCCCGGCGGCCTTGGTCATGTCGGCCTTGCCGCGCACGCGCTCCCCGGGCAGCGCCGGGATCAGCGTGAAGTCGGCGCCGAACATCTTCGCGACCTCGGCCAGTGGCCACTCCCGGCCGGTGCCGAGCAGGTAGCCGTCGCCGGCGCCACCGCGGGCGACCAGGATCAGGCCGCGGACGATGTCGTCGATGTGGGTGAAGTCGCGGGTCTGGGTGCCCGGGGAGACCACGGTCAGTGGCTCGCCGGCCAGGTACTGCCGCTCGAAGATGCCGATCACGGTGGCGTACTTGCCGCTGGCGATCTGGCCGGCGCCGTAGACGTTGTAGAAGTACGCGATCGCGTAGTCCAGGCCGAACCAGTTCGAGTAGTTCTTGATGTACTCGATGTTCTTCGCCTTGGTCCAGGCGTACGGGTTGAGGTTCTCGTCGTCGCCGTCGTTGCCGAACTTCGAGCTGGAGCCGGCGTAGATCAGCCGGGCGCCCGCGGCGGCGGTGAACTTCACCACCTCCTTGGTGCCGAGCAGGTTGAAGTCCCAGGTCAGGTCGTGGTCCTCGAAGGACTGCACGATCCGCGAGTACTCCCCCAGGTGGAAGACCAGCGCGGGGGCCGGGAGGCCGCTGTCCGCCCAGGTCTTGGCGATCCCGGTGGTCGAGCCCTCGAGGTAGGTCACCCGGGGATCGTGCACGTGGTTCTCCGCCGAACCGGTGAAGTAGTTGTCCAGCGAGACGACCGTGGCGTCGGGGAACTCGGTCAGCAGGGACCGGATCAGGGCGGTACCGACGAATCCGGCGCCGCCGGTGACCAGCAGGGTTTGACTCAACGTAGTTCCCAACCTTCAGCCGAGGCGAATGCGCCGACAAGGCTACCAAGCGCAGCGGCCGTACCCGAACTCGTCGGGTACGGCCGCCGTTCTTCAGCTGATGTAGGTCACCAGGCAGAAGGCGCCGGTGGGGCGACGACCGCGGGACGGTCGTCGCAGGTGATCACGTTCGGGACGAACGGGCCGAGCCAGCCGCCACCATTGTCACCGAGATCACTGAGGGTGAACTCAGACCCGCTGGGCGTGAAGTTGAACGAGCCGCAGTTGTTGACCCCGACCGCCCCGACGTTGCGGGCGTCGACGTTCTCGAACGTGGCGCCGCCGGACGCCCGGGCGCTGACCACGCTGGTGCCGGCCCCGTCGACCCGGATGTCCTGGAAGTGCACCCCGTTGATCGAGTACAGGTCCTTCACCGGCCAGTCCGAGACCAGCATGACCGCGTTGTACGTGTTGTCCAGGAAATGGTCCCCGGTCACCCGGATGTCCGCGTCGATGCTCTTGTCGAGCGCGTAGAACCAGATCGCGCCGAGACCGATCTTCCAGTTCAGCTCGAAGGTCCCGGCCCGGACCGTGGTGTTGTCGGTGATCATGAGGTGCCCGGCGAACGGCTCGGCCCCGAAGCGCGAGCCGACGTGGATGCCGCTGCCCTCCCGGATCGGGTCGGCGACCAGGTTCCGCGAGACCGTGTTGTCCGTGCCGCCGTAGATCGCGATCCCGTTCGCCAGCGTCGGCGTCTGGACCGTGTTGCGGTCGAACGTGTTGCCGCTGTCCGCGGTCTTCTCCGACCACATGGCCAGGCCGTCGTCACCGGTGTTGCGGATGAAGTTGTCCCGCACCAGCGAGCCGGTGACCCCGGTGTGGAAGTTCAGCCCGTCGGCGATCTGGTCGACGATGATGTTGCCGCTGACCTGGACGTTCGACATCGGACCGTCGTACCAGAGGCCGACCTTGGTGTGCTGGATGTGCAGCCCGGTGATCGTCGAGTCGCTCATCGCGCCGCCGATCGCGTTCACCTGGTCGGTGTCGATGCGCTCGCGCACGTCACCCTCGATGGCGAAGTCGGCCAGGTGCACGTTCCGGCTGCCGCCGTCCTTGCCGTAGAAACCGACACCGGTGTGGACCGATCCGTCCGGCGCCGGCGTGGACAGCGCCACCTCGTGCCCCCGGACCGTGGTGTACCAGTTGCCGGCGCCCTTGATCGTCACGTCGTCGACGACGATGTGCCGGTTCACCTGGAACGTGCCGGGCGGCAGGTAGACCGCGCGGTGGATCTTCCTGGCGAACGCGATGGCCTTCTCGATGGCCGGCGCGGCGTCCTTCCGGCCGGTCGGGTCGGCCCCGAAGAGCAGCACGTTCACCGCGCCGAGGTCGACCTTCGGCGCGCCGACCAGCTCCGAGTCGAGCAGGTCGATCGTGGTGGTGACCTGGCGCGCGGTGAGCCGGATCTTCTCCCCGGCCCGGTAGGTGCGGCCCAGTGCCAGCCGCTGCTCGTCGTAGAAGTGCATCGGCCGGAACGGCTTGCTCACCTCCGGGACCGGAGTGGTGGCGGCCGGCACGCAGGCGCACTCGGTGATCCACCAGTCCGGGTGCAGCAGCCCGGCCTGCGGGTCGTTGCTGAACGGGTACTGGTTGTAGAGCCAGGAGTACTGCGAGGTCAGGGTCATCGTGCGTGTGCCGCCCGGGGTGCCCACGGACAGCGGCGCGGTGATCCCGCCGCCGTTCGGGGCGTCCGGGATCGAGTACCGCACGGTGATCGCGTTGGCCGACTTGGGCAGGGTGAACTCGACGTACTCCCCCGGGTCCAGGGACACGGCGGAGCGGCCGGAGGCTTCGGCGGCGAGCGAGTATGCGGTCCGGTCGGGGCTGAGCACGGCGCCGGTGGTGACGGCGTGCTCAGCCTCCTGCTCGGCGAACGCGACGGTGGCGCCGCGTCCGGCGACCAGAGCCGGATCGAGAGCGGCCCGGGTGGCCGCGGGTTTGATGGCTACTGAGGACGGATGTGCTGCGGCAGCGGCGGCCGGGCCGATCGCCACACCGAGGGTGACCAGCGGCGTGGCCAGGAGAGCGGCCCAGCGGGGCGGAGCGAACATGTCGCCGACCATAGAAGTTCTGTGATCTGCTCCACAAGGGCCAGTCTCGTTTTGCCGAGCATTTGCCGTGTTTTTGCAAAACTTTGCTTTCCTACAACGTGAATCGCTCCACGATCCCGCGCAGGTCGGTGGACATCCCGGCCAGCTGGCTGGCGGCCCGGTCGGCCTCGGCCACGCCGACCGTGGTCAGCTGCACCGACTCGGCCACCCCGGTGATCGTCCCGGCCACCCGGGCGCCGGCCTCGGCCGCCTCGCTGACGTTGCGGCTCATCTCGTTGGTGGTCACGGTCTGCTCCTCCACCGCCGAGGCGATGGTGGTCTGGAACTCGTTGATCCGCCCGATGATCTCGCTGATCTCCTCGATCGCGGCGACCGCGCCCGCGGTGTCCGACTGGATCGCGGCGACCCGGCGGCCGATGTCGTCGGTGGCCCGCGCGGTCTCCTGGGACAGCTCCTTGACCTCGCTGGCGACCACCGCGAAGCCCTTGCCCATCTCGCCGGCCCGGGCCGCCTCGATGGTGGCGTTCAGCGCCAGCAGGTTCGTCTGCTCGGCGATCGCCGTGATCGTCTTGACCACCTCGGAGATCTCACTGGACGACTCGCCCAGCTTGGCCATCACCGCGCTGGTGGCGGCGGTGACGTCGACCGCGCGGTTCGCCACCTGCACGGCCTGGGTGGCGCTCTGGCTGATCTCCCGGATCGACGCGCCCATCTCCTCGGAGCCGGCCGCCACGGTCTGGATGTTGAACGACATGGTCGCCGCCGACTCGGCCACCGTCGCGGCCTGCTGCGCGCCGTGCTCGGCGCTGGCCGCGGACTGCCGGCTGGTGTCGGCGAGCCCACCGGCCTGCAGAGCCAGCGACTCCGAGTGCGCGGTCAGGTCGGTGACCGTCTTCCGCAGCGAGCTGGTCGCGGCGCGCAGCGAGTCGGCCATGTGCCCGAGCTCGTCGCGCTGGTGCACGTCCGGGTCACCGGAGAGGTCGCCCTCGGCCACCCGGTCCAGCACCCCGCTCACCTTGCGCAACGGCACGATGATCAGCCGGGCCACGAACAGCGCGCCGGAGACGCCCAGCAGCAGCGCGAGGCCGAGCGCGGCGATCACCGCGATCCGGGTGCGGTTCGCGGTGGCGTCGAAGCCCTCGCCGGCCAGCATGTCCTTGTTGGCGTCGTCGATCTCGGCGGTGAGCAGGGCCTCGTAGACCTTGCGCAGGTCCCGGTTGCTGCCCAGGGCGAGCGTGGTCGCCTTGGCCGGCTCGGACGCGTAGAGGCTGAACTCCGTCTTCAGCGCCTCGAACCAGGTGTCGCTGGCCGTCTGGATGTCGGCGAGCACCGGCAGGTCGTCGCCCGTGCCGAGCGTGCGGGCGGAGTCCAGCGCGGAGTTGACCTTCGCCTGGTGGGCGAGCGCCTCGGTGCTGAACTTGGCGTCGCCCTTGAGCAGGAAGCCCCGCTCGTCGTTGGCCGCGCCCTTGAGCTCCAGCGCGACGGAGTTCAGGTTCGTGACGTACGGGACCATCCGCCCGATCTCGGCGTTCCGGGTGCTCTCCAGGTCGTTGATGCCGGTCACGCTCAGCGCCCCGGTCACCACCGTCCCGGCGATCGCCACACCGGCCACCGCGAGCACTTTGGTGGAGACCTTTCGGTCCCGGCACCACTGCCCCAGCCCACGATTTCCGGCCATGTGAGTCGCTCTCCTCAGTCTTAGGTACCGCCCTCTTCGGCACCGCGGAGAGTGTCTTGACCGGTGGCTCCGGTGCGTTTCAGCAACGCACGCCGCTCCGCCTCGGAGCCGGCCACCTCGGCGGCCCGCCGGAACAGCTCGGCCGCGGCCGCCGGGTCACCGGCCCGTTCGGTGAGGTCGGCCTCGGCGGCCAGCGCCGGCGCGTACCCGGCGAGCCCGTCGCGCACCCCGGCCAGCAGGGCGAGCCCCGCCGCCGGCCCGTGGGCGTAGCCGTGCGCGACCGCCCGGTTCACCTCGACGACCGGGGACGGGTGCACCCGGGCGAGCTGGTCGTACCAGCCCGCCACGGTGGCCCAGTCGGTCGCGGCGAAGTCCGGGGCGGTCGCGTGACAGGCCGCGATGTGCGCCTGGATCGCGTACGGCCCGGTCACCGGACTGCCGCCGAGCAGCCCGACCGCCTCGGCGATCGCGGCGTGATCCCACCGGGCGCGGTCCTGGCGGTCCAGCGTCACCAGGTCGCCGGCCTGGTCCTGCCGGGTCGCCCGCCGCGAGTGCTGCAGCAGGCAGAGCGCCAGCAGCGCGGTGACCTCGGGCTCCCCGGGCATCAGCCGGGCCAGCAGCCGGGTCAGCCGGATCGCCTCCAGCGCCAGCTTGTCGTCGGCGTCGTACCCTCGGGTGAACAGCAGGTACAGCACCGCGAGCACGCCCGGCAGACGCTCGGCGAGCGCCGCGCCGGACGGCACCCGGTACGGGATCCCGGCCTGCGCGATCTTGCTCTTCGCCCGGGTCAGCCGCCGCGTCATGGCCGCCTCCCCGACCAGGAAGAGGCGCGCGATCTCCGCGGTGGAAACCCCGGCGACGGTACGGAGGGTGAGCGCCACCCGGGCCTCCATGCCCAGCGCCGGGTGGCAGCACGTGAAGATCAGCCGCAGCCGGTCGTCGCCCTGCGGAGCCGGCTCCGGGTCCTGCAGCAGCGCCAGGTCCCGGAGCTTCCGATCGGCCGTGGCGGCCCGGCGGAGCTGGTCGATCGCCCGATTCCGGGCGACCGTCATCAGCCAGCCGCCCGGATTCGCCGGTGTGCCGTCGTGCGGCCACCGCTTCAGCGCCGCCTCGACCGCGTCCATCGCGCAGTCCTCGGCGAGGGACCAGTCACCGGTGAGCCGGATCAGCGTGGCGACGATCCGGCCGTAGGCCTCCTGGAAAACCGGTTCATTCACCGTGGTACGGCCGCAGCTCCAGCCGCCCGTGCCAGGCCATCGGGTGGGCGCGGGCCACCTCGATCGCCTCGTCCAGGTCGGCGCACTCCAGGATGTCGAAGCCCACGATCACCTCTTTGGTCTCGGCGAACGGGCCGTCGGAGAGCAGCAGCTCGCCGCCCCGGACCCGGACCGTGGTGGCCGCCTCCGGCCCGACCAGCTGGTTGCCGGCAACCCGCCGCCCGTTCTCGTCGTTCTCGGCCACCCACTTGAAGATGTCGGGCGCCTCCAGCTCGGTCTCCGGAGCGGTGTCGGTGCAGACGAACATCATGTACTTCATCGGTTCTCCCTCATCGCGGTCTTTCCCCCATGACGAACGACCTCACCGCTTCAGGACACCGGGGCGTTGAACGGCGTGATTATTTTTGTGGCGATCGACGGCGCGCCGTGTGCCCGGCAGGAAGTTCGCAGGTCAGAGCGGCGATCCTGGTGCAGCACCGCGTTGATCCGGTGCGCGTGCAGCAGGGCCAGGTTGTCCCGGTCCAGGCCGTGCGCCACGAACACGTCGTAGTTGCGGTCCTCGGCCTCGAACGCGGCCACCACCTCGGCGCTGCCGCCGGCCCGGGGCGCGTAGACCGCCCGGACCGTGTGGGTGCCGGCCAGCATCGCGCGCACCTGATCCGGATCGGTCACGGTCCGCAGCCGCCGAGCGGGGCCCAGCACCGAGCGGAACCCGGCGATCCGCTCCGCCGTCTCCGGGCCGCCGACCACCAGCACGTCCCCGGCCCGGTCGTGCAGCCACTGCTCGACCAGGTACGCCGCGGTCGCGCCGGCCTCGAAGTCGCGTGGCGGCGGGTCGTCCGCCGGGGCGTGGTCGTGGTCCAGGTCGGCGATCGCGCGGTGGACCCGGTGGGTGGTGCTCTCCCGGACGCCTCCGCGTTCGTGCAGCACCCGGTCGACGGTGGCCGGGCTCAGGCCGGCTCGCGTGGCGATCTCCTGGATGCGGTGGGGGTGCTTCACGCCGTACAGAATGATGGGTTTTTGAGGTTGCATGGAAGGTCTTTGATGTTTTCTCATCCCTTCCCGTGACCGGTCACGCCGCCGCTAGGCTCCCGGGATGCCCGTGATCTCGCGCCGGACCCCTACCGGCATCCAGGTGTTCGACGAGGCCGTCGAGCCACTCCGGACCTTTCCCCTGCCGCCGGACGTCTGGGACTGGGTGGTGCCCTCGACCAGGGATTCGGTGGTCTACTCGACCGACGACGCGGTGCTCCGGACCGACGCCGGGGGCCGCGAGCAGTGGCGCTTCGAGCTCGGCCCGGTGGGCGAGAACGACGGCATCGGCATGAACAACTCGGCCTTCTCCGCCGACGAGACCCTGGTCTGGGTGTACGTGGCGAACGCGATGGCCGACCGGGCCGACCTCGACGAGCTGATCGCGCTGGACGCGGCGACCGGCGCGGTGCGCACCCGGATCCCGGTGGAGTCGGCCGGGCAGGGCGCCGGGCTGATCCCGCTGCCGGACGGCCAGGTGCTCGTCTCGATCGGCGAGGGCCAGGACGGCGGCGTGGTCCTGCGCGCCGGGCCGGACGGTGAGCTGCACGACTACCTGATCCACGACCGGGTGGTGATCGACGCCTCCCCGGACCGGCGGCAGTTCCTCACCGTCGACCACGAGCGGCGCGCCGACATGGCCCTGCACGACCTGGCCACCGGCGAGGTCGTGCACCGGATCCCGGCGGCCGGCTTCGGGCTGGGCGACCGGGCCTACGTCAACTGGAGCGGCGGCTACCTGGACGACGAGACGGTGATCGTGGTGATCGTCGTCGGGGAGCCGGAACACACGTGGCGGCACTTCCGGGTCGACACCCGGACCGGCGAGGTGCTCGGTGACCTGGGGATCGTCACGGTCGACAAGGACGACCTGGAACCGCTGGGCGACGGGACCTACGTCATCTCGGATACTGACGGAACTCTCAGGCGCATGTGATCAAGCTTGGGACACGATAAAGTGGTGACGCCGAACCGAGAGGCGCTGCAACGGGCAATGACGCCCGCCACGCTCGGTGCGGTTCCATAGACGTAAGGGCGCCTCCTGAGAGGGAGGAGCCCTCTTTTCATGAGCGACAAACTTCGATCCGTCAACGGTCTCGACTTCGCGGTCGCCGACATCAACCTCGCCGAGGCGGGTCGCCACCAGCTCCGGCTGGCCGAGCACGAGATGCCGGGCCTGATGTCGCTGCGCGAGGAGTTCGGCGACTCGAAGCCGCTGACCGGCGCCCGGATCGCCGGCTCGCTGCACATGACCGTGCAGACCGCGGTCCTGATCGAGACGCTGATCGCGCTCGGTGCCCAGGTGCGCTGGGTGTCCTGCAACATCTTCTCCACGCAGGACGAGGCGGCCGCCGCGACCGTCGTCGGCCGCAACGGCACCGTCGACGCCCCGGCCGGCGTCCCGGTCTTCGCCTGGAAGGGCGAGTCGCTGGAGGAGTACTGGTGGGCCACCACCCAGCTGTTCGACTTCGGCAACGGCCAGGGTCCGAACATGATCCTGGACGACGGCGGTGACGCCACCCTGCTAGTGCACAAGGGTGTCGAGTTCGAGGCGGCCGGCGCGGTGCCGGCAACCACCGAGGACGACAACCACGAGTACTCGATCATCCTGGACACCCTGCGCGCCAGCCTGGCGTCGGACCCGCAGCGGTTCACCAGGATCGCTGCCGAGATCCGCGGCGTGACCGAGGAGACCACCACCGGTGTGGCCCGGCTCTACAAGCTGGCCAAGGAGGGCACGCTGCTCTTCCCGGCGATCAACGTCAACGACGCGGTCACCAAGAGCAAGTTCGACAACAAGTACGGCATCCGCCACTCCCTGGTCGACGGCCTGAACCGGGCCACCGACGTGATGCTGGGCGGCAAGCTGGCCCTGGTCTGCGGTTACGGTGACGTCGGCAAGGGCGCGGCGGAGACGCTGCGCGGCCAGGGCGCCCGGGTCGTGGTCACCGAGGTCGACCCGATCTGCGCGCTGCAGGCGGCGATGGACGGCCTGCAGGTCGCCCGGATCGAGGACGTGGTCGGCGACGTCGACATCTTCGTCACCACGACCGGCGGCACCGACATCATCACCGTCGAGCACCTGTCGGCGATGAAGCACAACGCGATCGTCGGCAACGTCGGCCACTTCGACGACGAGATCGACATGGCCGGCCTGAACAAGGTCGCCGGCATCGAGAAGATCGAGATCAAGCCGCAGGTGCACGAGTGGCGCTTCCCGGACGGTCACTCGGTGATCGTGCTCTCCGAGGGTCGCCTGATGAACCTGGGCAACGCCACCGGCCACCCGAGCTTCGTGATGTCGGCCTCGTTCACCAACCAGGTGATGGCCCAGATCGAGCTGTGGACCAAGCCGGGTGAGTACGAGAAGCAGGTCTTCGTCCTGCCGAAGCACCTGGACGAGAAGGTCGCGCGCCTGCACCTGGACGCGCTGGGCGTGAAGCTGACCAAGCTCACCAAGAAGCAGGCGGAGTACCTGGGCGTCGACGTCGAGGGCCCGTTCAAGCCGGAGCACTACCGCTACTGAGGCATAACACGTAAATACTCCCCCTATGTCGGTTTTCAAGCGGTTAATCTGCTGATTCCGACATAGGGGGAGTTTCATATGTTCAGCCGATATCTTCTCGCGGCCGTAACCGTGACCGCAGCCCTGCTCGCACCCGCCACCACGGCCCCGGCCGCCCGCCGCCTCGACCCGGACGCCGCCTTCCTGCGCACCGCCCACCAGGGCAACCTCGCCCAGATCGCGCTCGGCCGGATCACCGTCCGCAGGGCCACCGACCCGGCGATCCGCCGCCTCGGCGCCCGGTTCGCCGCCGACAGCGTCCGGCTCGACCTGGCCGTCCGCGCCGCCGCCCGCTCGCTCGACATCGAGCTGGACCAGGAGCCGAACAGCACCGTCCAGCAGAGCATCATGGTCTACCGCTCGGCGCCGGACGCCGACTTCGACCAGTTCTTCGTCTCCAGCCAGGCGATGCTGCACGACCAGGCCGCCCGGGTGGTTCGCACCGAGCTGAACGACGGCGACGAGGTCGCCGCGCGCCGGATCGCCCAGCGGACCCTGACGGTGATCCGGAAACACCGGGCGGTGCTGGGACATTTCGGCCAATAAGTCGACGTGATCTCCCGATCACGTCATCGACCTGCCACAACGATGTGATCGGGAGTAGCGAAGAATAGGCGGATGAGCCACGAGGAGACCCTTCTTTTCGGTCTGGGGGCCATCGCGATCATCGTGCTGGTCCACTGGATCACCGGGAAGACCGGCCTGCCCGCCGCCGTCCTGCTGACCGTCGTCGGCATCGTCTACGCGTTCCTGCCCGGCGACAACTTCGAGATCGAACCCGATCTGATTCTCACGTTCATCCTTCCGCCGCTGCTCTACAACGCGGCGCTGGACTCGTCACTGCTCGACATCCGGCGCAACCTGCGTACCGTGATCAGCCTGTCGGTGGCCCTGGTGATCGCCACCGCGTTCCTGGTCGGCCTCGGGCTCTCGCTCGCGGTGACCGGTGTGACGCTGGCCGCCGGGATCGCCATGGGCGCCGCGGTGGCGCCGCCCGATCCGGTCGCCGCGCTGGCCGTCGGCCGCAAGGCCGGCCTGCCGCCGCGGCTGATCACCCTGATCCAGGGTGAGGGCCTGCTCAACGACGCGACCGCGCTGACCATCCTGCTGGTCGCCCAGCAGGTCGCGATCGGCAAGCAGGAGTTCACGTTCGCCAACACCGCCGGAAAGTTCGTGATCATGGCGGCCGGCGGTGTCGTCGTCGGCATCGCCGTCGCGTATTTCGTCCGGCTCCTCCGGGGGCTGCGCGCCGACCCGCTGAGCGCCAACGCGATCTCCCTGGTCACCCCGATGGCCGCGTACCTGCTGGCCGAGCACTTCCACCTCTCCGGGGTGCTGGCCGTCGTGGTGGCCGGCCTGATCATCGGGCACGACACCCCGCGGTACGCGACCGGCGCCAGCCGCCTGCAGACCGCGGCCGTCTGGCGACTGATCGACTTCCTGCTGGAGGGCACCGTCTTCCTGCTGATCGGCGTGCAGATGAAGAACGTGCTCGAGGAGCTGAAGGAGTACCAGACCAGCACGATCGTGATCGCGGTGAGCATCACGCTCGGCGTGGTCCTGCTGCTCCGCCCGCTCTGGCTGGGGCTCACCCAGCTGCTGCCCCGTTCCCTGCACACCCGCCTCGGCGGGGACGACGAGGACGAGGCCGAGGTCGAGGAGCTGCCGAAGGGCCGGCGCAAGGAGAAGTCGCTCGGCGTCCGGGAATCGGTCGTGATGAGCTGGGCCGGCACCCGCGGCGTGATCACGCTCGCCGCGGTCTACAGCCTGGACTCCAACTTCCCGAACCGCGGCCTGCTGGCGTTCTGCGCGTTCGCGGTGGTGCTGGTGACCCTGATCGGCCAGGGCCTGACGTTCGCGCCGCTGGTCAAGTGGCTCGGGCTGCGGGCCAACCAGACCGACAAGGCCCGGTTGCGCAACGAGGCCCGCTCGGCCGCGGTGCGGGCCGCGCTGAACCGGATCGGCGACATCCAGAGCGAGCACCACGACCACGTCGAGGACGAGGCCATGGAGACCATGCGCAAGCAGCTCCAGGTCCGCCTCGACCGCTACCGGCACCGGCTCGACCTGCTGGAACAGGTCGACTCGACCGAGGTGCCGCCGTCCCCGCAGTACGAGGCGGCGCTGATGGTCCGGCAGGCGGTGATCGACGCCGAGCGCGAGGAGCTGCTGCGCTGGCGGGACGCCGGCCGCCTGGACGACGAGAACCTGCGGGTGCTCAACCGCGAACTGGACCACGAGGAACTCGTGTTGCCGAAACGCGGCAAGTCACATTGACCTGCAACCGTCCGGCCGACGGCATCGCCGTCGGCCGGACGTCGTTCACGCGGGGATGTCGCGGCGGCGCAGGGCCGCCAGCCCGACGCCGGCAATCGCGGCGGCAATCAGGATCAAAACAATTTCCGGTACGGCGGAGAAGCTCGCCGCCGGCAGCTGCGGCACGTGCGTGAACGGCGAGACGTCCATCGCCCACTGCGGGAACTCCAGCAGCGGCCCGACGATCAGGATCAGCAGGCTCACCGCCACCGTGCCCCAGGCCGCCGCCGCGTAGCGGGGCAGCACCCCGATCAGCAGCACCGCCACCGAGCCGAGCACCCAGACGGCCGGCAGCTGCACCAGCGACGCGGAGAGCACCCCGCCGAAGTCCGCACCGAAGGTCACCCCGGCCATCGCCCCCTCGGCCGCCATCGCCAGGGCCGGCCCGATCAGGGCGAACAGCAGATGACCGCCGGCCCAGGCGAAGCGGCTCACCGCGGTGCCCAGGATCAGCTCGGCGTGCCCGCTCTGCTCTTCGTCCCGCATCCGCAGCCCGGCCTGGATCGCGTAGATCGCGACGATCAGCGCACACGTCCCGGCCGTGGTGGCGAAGTACGCGTCGGTGACCGGCCCGGAGCCGCCGATCTTGTTGAACGCGTCGGTCACCCCGCTGCTGCTCGCGGCGAGCTGCACCACGCTGGTGCCGACCCCGCCGAAGACCACGCCGAGCGCGGCGAACCCGGCGGTCCAGCCGAGCAGCAGCCCCCGGTGCAGCCGCCAGGCCAGGCCGAGCGGCGAGGACAGGCCGGTGCCGGCGTGTGCCGGGCCCAGCCGCGAGGCGAGCAGACCGGCGCCCAGGTCACGCCGGCTGAGCAGGGCGAACGCCACGGGCACGGTGACCAGCGTGACCAGCAGGGCGAGGAGCGCCGGCCACCAGTTGTCATCGCCGTACGGCACGATCTTCTGCACCCAGCCGAGCGGCGACAGCCAGGACAGCCACTCCAGCCGCCCGTCCCCGACCGCGGAGATGTCCCCGCCCATCCGCAGCACGTAGGACACCCCGAGCACCAGCACGGCGATCATCCGGGCGCCCCGGGCGCTGCTGGTCAGTTGGGCGGCGATCGCGGCCACCCCGGCGAAGAGCCAGGCGCTGAGCGTGAACAGCGTGCCGAACGCCAGCGAGCCCTCGACCGGCTCGCCCGCGCCGATCATCGAGCCGGCCACGATCAGGCCCATCACCAGGCCGCCGGTCATGGTGACGAGCAGGGCGGCGGCCGGTTGCGCCCACCGCCCGACGACGGTGGCCCGGATCAGGTCGCTGCGCCCGGCCTCCTCCTCGGCCCGGGTGTGCCGGATCACCGTGAGCAGCGCGGCCAGCCCGATCATCACCGGGACGAACCCGGCCCGCCAGACCACCAGCTCGCCCAGGCTGTCCCCGGACAGCGGGCCGTAGAGCCCGGCGAATCCGGCGTTGGCGCCGCTGATCCGGGCGTAGTCGATCCGCTCGGCGTCGGTGACGAACAGCTTCTCGAAGCCGGCGATGTAGACCTGCGGCAGCAGGCCCAGCAGGAACACCCAGAGCGGCAGGATCACCCGGTCCCGGCGCAGGATCAGCCGGACGAGCTGGCCGGTGCCGGTCATTTGCCGGCCTCGTCCCGTGCGTAGTGCCGCAGGAACAGCTCCTCCAGCGACGGCGGCTGGCTGACCAGGCTGCGCACCCCGGCCGCGACCAGGGACTTCAGCGCCGGTTCGAGCCCCTCGGCGTCGACGTCGAAGGCCACCCGCCCGTCCGTGGTGGTCAGGTCGTGCACCCCGGCGAGGCCGGCCAGGCCGTTGACCGGGCCGGTCAGCTCGGCGCGGATCGTCGTCCGGGTCAGGTGCCGCAGGTCGTCGAGCGTGCCGGTCTCGACCGCGCGGCCGGCGCGGATGATGGTCAGCCGGTCGCAGAGCGCCTCGACCTCGGCCAGGATGTGGCTGGACAGCAGCACGGTCCGGTCGCCGCGGCGCTTCTCCTGCAGGATCACCTCGCGGAAGACCTCCTCCATCAGCGGGTCCAGCCCGGAGGTCGGCTCGTCCAGGATCAGCAGCTCGACGTCGGAGGCCAGGGCGGCGATCAGCGCCACCTTCTGCCGATTTCCCTTCGAGTACGTCCGGCCCTTCTTCCGTGGGTCCAGCTCGAACCGTTCGATCAGGTCGTCGCGGCGCGTCCGGTCCAGCCCGCCCCGCAGCCGGCCGAGCAGGTCGATCACCTCACCGCCGGTGAGGTTGGGCCAGAACGTGACGTCGCCCGGCACGTACGCCAAGCGCTTGTGCAGGTTTGTCGCGTCCGCCCACGGATCGCCGCCGAGCAGGCGTGCGGTGCCGCCGTCGTGTCGCATCAGGCCGAGCAGGACGCGGATCGTGGTGGTCTTGCCGGCGCCGTTGGGCCCGAGGAATCCGTGCACCTCCCCGGCCCGGACGGCCAGGTCGAGCCCGTCCAGGGCGGTGACCTTCCCGAACCGCTTGATCAGTCCTTCGACCTCGATCGCCTCTGTCATGGGTGCTCCCCTTCTTGGGATGCCAGCCGATCCAGCGCCTTCATGGCCTGGTCGGCTTGTTCCGGGGTGAGCAGCGGCTGCCGGAAGATCTCCACGGCGGCACGGACCATGCGCAGCCAGCCGGGCATGACGCCGACGTCCTCGCCGAGCACGGTGGAGAGCTGCTCGTGCATGAGGAACATGCCCATCTTCATGGCGGCGACCACGGCGACGAACGCCCGCGGGTCGGCGCTGTCGATGCCGGATTTCTGCAGCCAGTAGTCGCCGCGGTCGACGGACTCGACGAACATCTTCGTCGCGGTGGGCGAGCCGTCCATCAGCGATCGCACCAGGTAGCGCTGCAGGATCATGGTGTCCGGCGGGAGGGCGCCGACCAGCTGGGTCTCGGCGAACCGGATCTGCAGCTCGGCGACGCGGCCCATGGCCCACTCGTCGCAGGCGTCGCGCAGCCCCTCCTTGGAGCCGAAGTGGTGCCGCAGCAGCCCGGAGGAGACCCCGGCGGCCTGGGCGATGTCCCGGATCGTCGCGCCGGCGATGCCCTTCTCGGTGAAGAGCCCGATGGCGGCGTCGCGGATCCGGGCGCGCGCGGTCAGGTCGCTGTCACTACTCACATGTGTAGGCTACTACACAAGCGTGTAGCCGCAATACCCGTCAATCTCCGGCGTTGACCGTCGCCTCGGTCACCCCGCCGGTCGTGAGCTTCCAGCGCTGGAGCAGCTCGCCGTAGGTCCCGGTGCTGATCAGCCGGGCCAGCGCCGCCTGCAGCGCGTCCCGCAGCGCGGTGTTGTCCTTCGCCACCGCGATCCCGTAGAGGCCGGGCTCGTACTGCTGATCCGAGGCGAGCTCGTAGTACGCGTCGGTCAGCGAGTCGGAGACCAGCGCCACCGCCGGCGGGTAGTCGAGCAGCAGCGCCACCGTCCGCCCGGTCCGCAGCCGCAGCAGCGCGTCCGCGCCGGTCCGGCCGACGTCCAGGATCATCGGGTCGGCGCCGCACTTCGCCTGGTCCCGGCCGAGCATCTCCTCCTGGATGGTGCCGGCCTCGACCGCGACCCGGTGCCCGCACAGGCCGGCCAGGCCGGTGATCCGCTCCGGGTTGCCGCGCTGCACCAGGATCGACGACCCGGTGTTGAAGTAGTTGACGAAGTCGACCTTCTTCTCCCGTTCGGCGGTGTCGGTCATCGACGAGAACACCCCGTCGTAGGTCCCCTTGCGCACCTCGTCCAGCGCGGTGGCGAAGTCGCCGAACACCATCTCGACCTTGATGCCGAGCACCGCGCCGAGCGCCGCGGCCAGATCCGGCTCGAAGCCGATGATGGTGCGCCCGTCGGCGGCGAAGTACTCCATCGGCGCGTAGCTGGCGTCCGTCACCAGCCGGACGAAGCCCTTGTCCCGGGCGGTCTGCGGCAGCTTCGCGCGCAGGCTCTCGTCGACGGTCACCGCGCCGGTCATGTCCAGGCCGGCGCTCGTGGTGGACTCGGCCGCCGAGCCGCCGCATCCACCGGCCGCGAGCACGGCCAGCACCCCGGCGACGGTCACGGCACGACGGAAGACGTTCATCGGGCGGTCCTCTCGGTGATCGGTTCGACGATCGGCTCGACCGCGACCTGCGGCCAGGGCACCGGACGTCCGTACAGGTAGCCCTGGGCCTCGTCGCAGCCGGCCGCGACGAGCCAGCGGTGGATCTCGGCCGTCTCGACGCCCTCGGCGGTGACCCGGCCACCCAGGCCGTGCGCCAGCTCGATCACCGAACGGACGATCGCCTGGCTCTGCGGGTCCCGGTCGACGTCCGCGACGAACGCCCGGTCGATCTTGATCTCGGTGATCGGCAGCCCGCGCAGGTGCGACAGGCTGGTGTAGCCGGTGCCGAAGTCGTCCACCGAGATGCCCACGCCCAGCGCCCCGAGCTCGTGGATGGTCCGGACCGCGCTGTCCGCGTCCCCGGCCAGCGCGGTCTCGGTGACCTCCAGGATCAGCCGGTCCGGGCGGGCGCCGGTCTCGGCGAGCAGCGCCGCGACGTAGCCGGTGAAGCCCGGGGCGTCCAGGTTGCGGGCCGACACGTTGACCGAGAGCGTCCAGTCCTGACCGGTCGCGGTCCAGCCGGACTGGTCGGCCAGCGCGCGGCGCAGCACCCACTCGGTGAGCGGGGCGATCAGTCCGGAGTGCTCGGCGGCCGGCAGGAACTCGCCGGGCGGCAGCAGCCCGCGTTCCGGGTGCTGCCAGCGGACCAGCGCCTCCACGCCGTTGATCCCGGCGCCCGGCAGCCCGACCTTGGGCTGGTACCAGAGCACCAGCTCGTCGCGCTCCAGGGCGTGCCGCAGCTCGGCCTGGACCTTCAGCCACTGATGCGGGTGCCCGGCCGTCCCGCCGTGGAACACCACGATGTCCTCGGTACCGCGTTTGCCCTGGTACATCGCGGCGTCCGCGCGCAGCTTCAGGTCCTGCACGTGGATGCCGTGCTCGGGGTAGAGCGCGATGCCGAAGCTCGCCTCCATGTTCAGCGGGACGCCGTCGAGCACCAGCTCCTCGGCGACCCGGGTGCGGATGCCCTCCAGCACCGCGACCGCCTGCGCCTCGTCCCGGCCGGGCAGCAGCATGGCGAACTCATCGCCGCCGAGCCGGGCCAGCACGTCGCCACCGTCCAGGCCGGCCCGCATCCGGGCGGACACCACCCGCAGCAGCTCGTCGCCGGCGTGGTGGCCGAGGGTGTCGTTGACCTCCTTGAACCGGTTGAGGTCGAGCAGGACCACGGCGCCGTGCCCGCCGTCGCGCTCGGCGACCGCGAGGACCGCCTCGGCGTGGTTCCGGTACGCGGCCCGGTTCGGCAGCCCGGTCAGGATGTCGTGGGTGGCGTTGTACTCCTGGCGGGCCGCGTACCGGCTCAGCGACCGGGTGGTCCACCACGCCAGCAGCGCCAGCACCAGGTAGAGCGCGGCCAGGCCACCGGCCACCCGCCAGGTCACCCCGGCGAGCTGGGCGCGCGTGTGCGCGGCGATCTCCTGGTACGGCAGATACAGCTCCAGCACCCCGAGCGTCTGCCCGGAGGCGGACGCCACCAGCGGCTGCACCACCCGGATCACCTCGTGCCCGGGCGCGCCGATCACCTTGACCCGGGGCTGCCCGGCGGCCGCCGCGCGGAAGTCCGGCGACGCCACCGGCAGCCCGCCACCGGTCGAGCCGTCGTCGGAGAAGACCACCTGGCCGGCGAACCCGCGGACCCGCAACCGCAGCACCGACCCGTGGAAGACGGCCAGCTCGGTGGCCCGCCGCAGGCCCTGCAGCTGGCTGGTGGTCAGCCCGTCGTCCAGGTCGGCGCCGTCCAGCGAGGGACCGACCGCCATCTCCAGGATCACCTGCGCCTGGGCCAGGCCCTGCCGGCGCCCCTGCTCGGCGGCGTCGGCGCGGATGCCCTGCCACATCACCGCACCCAGCACCATCACCGGCACCAGGCTGGCGGCAGCATAGGTGGCGAACAGACGCCGGCTCGTCCGGGCGCCTGTCCGCCGAGGTGACCGGCGCAACCGCATGCGGGACTGATCGACGCTCGGCGGTACGGTCTGAGCCTTTCGCCGCATCCCCCGCGGGCGCCGCGCCGTTTGACCCGGCATGCGCATCTCACAGCGGTTGCGGCTCGCGCTCACGGCCGGTGTCGTCGCGGTCGTGAGCATTCTGGCCGGCTCACCGGCGTACGCCGCGGTCGGCTCGGCGGCCCGGGACGATCTGCCGGCCTTCAACGGGTCGGTCTACGCGATGGCGTTCCGGGGCGGCACGGTCTACGTCGGCGGAAACTTCACCGCGGTGACCACGCACGGGCGCCGGGTGGACCGGAGCCGGCTGGCCGCGTTCGACGCGCGCACCGGACGGCTGCTGGACTGGGCGCCGGCCGCGGACCGGACGGTTCGCGCGCTGGCCGCCACCGACGACTCGGTCTACGCGGCCGGCGACTTCGGCACGATCGCCGGCCGGGAACGGGACGCGGTGGCCCGGCTCGACGCCCGGTCCGGGGCGGTCGGCGACTTCGCGCACGAGGTCGACGGCCATCCCCGGGCGCTGGCCGTCGCGCACGGGCGGCTCTACCTGGGTGGCGACTTCACCGCGGTGGACGGGGTGGCGCGGACCCGGCTGGCCGCGTTCCGGCTCGGCGACGGCGAGCTCGACGAGGACTGGGCGCCGACCGCGGACGCGACGGTGTTCGCGCTGGCCACGGCGGGGAGCCGGGTGTATCTGGCGGGGAGCTTCCACCGTACGAACGACGTCAGCTCGACCCGGCGGCTGACCGCGGTCGACGCCGTCAGCGGAGCCCTGGACCGGGCTTTCCGGCCGCAGCCGACCGCGGTGGTCTACGCGGTGGCGGCCGACGCCGACGGGGTCTACGCCGGTCTGGGCGGGCTCGGTGGCCGCGCCCAGGCCTGGACCAGCACCGGCCGGCCGCGCTGGTCCCGCACCTTCGACGGGGACGTCCAGGCGGTCGGCGTGCTGAACGGCACGGCCTACGTCGGCGGCCACTTCGACCGGGCCTGCACCAGCGCGGACGTCGACAAGTTCGGCGACTGCACCGAGGACTCCCGCTCCCGGGTCAAGCTCGCCGCGATCGACGCCGACGGCGACCTGACCGGCTGGGCGCCGCAGGCCAACGGGATCCAGGGCGTCCGGGCGATCACGGTGAACCGGGCGCTCGGCGCGATCGCGGTGGGCGGCGACTTCACCACGATCGGCGGCGACTCCCACCACCGGATCGCCGCCTTCGACTAGCTGTGGATAACTCGCCCCGATCTGTGGATAACCCTGTGGATCACGATCGGCCTTTTCGCATCGCGGACCTAAAGCGGCATAACCGCCATCGAAGGCCCCCGAAGGATCTGTGAGTTTCCTATGATCCGACGCGGCCCTCGCTGACGCTCGTTTCGCCACGAAGGAAACCCCGCTGATGACTTCCCGTACGGTTCGTCGCCTCCTGGCCGGCCTGGCCGCCGCCGGCGTGGCCGCCCTCGGCCTGGCCGCCCCCGCGCAGGCCATCCCCGGGACCAGCGATCTGTGGCTGTCGGACCGGGTCATCTCCCCGGGTTCCACGGTCCCGGTGAACGTGACACTGAACGACCCCGGACCCATCCAGTTCCGCAACCCGGTCTGGACCTTCGAGCTGCCGGCCGGCCCGGCCGGGATCACCCTGGTGGAGAGCGACGACATCTGCACCAGCGTCGCGCCGACCAAGGTGACCTGCACCGAGCCGAGTTACGGGGTGGGCCAGGGCGGCCGGGTGCCCCTCCAGGTCGAGCTGAAGGCCGACGCGAGCGCCGCGGTCGGTGCCACCGGCACGCTGCACGCGGGGTTCACCTCCGACGACACGACCGTCGACCCGCTCGCCGCCACCGCCAAGATCGAGGTGGCCGAGCCGGTCACCCTCAAGGGCGGGCCGGCGAAGTCGTTCACCCTCGCGTTCGGCGCCGCGTTCCAGACCGCCCTCCAGGTCACCAACACCTCGAAGACCACGGTGCACGGCCTCGTGCTGGCGCCGACCGAGGCCAACTGGACCTTCGAGTCGACCGTGCTGAACCGTAACTGCCGCTACGCGACCGGCGGGATCCTCCGGAACACCCTGCTGAACTGCCGCTTCACCGACGACATCGCGCCCGGGCAGACGGTCGGCGTGACGCTGCCCCTGAAACTCCGCAAGGACACCCCGGCGCCCGGCCATCAGGAGGCGCAGTTCCGCTGGTGGACCGTCGCCGCATTCGACCAGAACGCCACCGACACCGGCGGTGGCGGCGGCGCGCTCGGCAAGGGCCCGGCCCTCGTGCTGAAGACGCTGTCGACCGCGCGGGCCGCGGCCGTCCCGCAGGTCGGCGTCGCGAGCCAGGACGTGCAGGTCAAGGTGACCGGCACCAACAAGTCCGACCTGGCCGCGGTCGGCGCCACCCTGACCGGCCGGGCCGGTGACCAGAAGGTGGTCCGGGTCGGGATCCACAACCGGGGCCCGGCCTCCCGCTTCAGCGACATCGCGTCGGTGGCCGAGGCCGACGTCACGCTCCCGCCGGGCACCGAGTTCGCCGGCCAGGTGCCGCCGGTGAACTGCGCTCCGGTGGGCGAGACGGTCCTGGTGAAGGCGACCAGGTGGCGCTGCGAGGTGCCCTTCTACCTGGTGGCCACCAAGGCGACCTTCTTCGACTTCACCCTGCGCATCGTGACGGTCACGCCGAACGCCAAGGGCACCGTCACGATCGCCAAGGAGTTCGCCGACACCATCAACACCTGCAACAACAAGGCGTCCCTGATCGCCAACCCGACCACCACCCCGTCGGCGACCTGCAGCCCGGCGGCCACCCCGACCGGCGGGGACGACACCGACGAGCCCGGCCTGCCGATCACCGGCCCCGGCGCCGGCCCGCTCGCCGCGACCGGCGTGCTGACCGTCCTGCTCGGCGCGGGCCTGCTGCTGCTGACCCGGCGCCGGCGCAGCGGTTTCGACGTCTGAGGTCAGGCCGGTTCCGCCGCCGGCTCGTCCGGCGGCGGGGCCGCACCGGTCATGATCGCGACCGCGTCCGACATCGAGTGCGACGACGGCGTGATCACCGCGATCCGCCGGCCCAGGCGCTGGATGTGGATCCGGTCGGCGACCTCGAACACGTGCGGCATGTTGTGACTGATCAGGATCACCGGCAGCCCGCGGTCCCGGACGTCCCGGATCAGCTGCAGCACCCGGTTGCCCTCCTTCACGCCGAGCGCCGCGGTCGGCTCGTCCAGGATCACCACCTTGCTGCCGAAGGCGGCCGCCCTGGCCACCGCGACCGCCTGCCGCTGACCGCCGGAGAGCGACTCGACGGCCTGCCCGATGTTCTGCAGGGTGGCCACGCCCAGCTCGCTCATGTGCCGGGCGGCCTCGTCGCGCATCTTCCGCCGGTCCAGCAGCCGGAAGACCGAGCCCAGCGCACCGGGCCGGCGCTGCTCCCGGCCGAGGAACAGGTTGTCCGCGATGTCCAGGCCGGGCGCGACCGCCAGGGTCTGGTAGACGGTCTCGATGCCGGCGGCGCGCGCCTCCATCGGATTGCGGAACGTCACCGGTACGCCGTCGAGCCGCATCTCGCCGCTGTCCGGGATCAGCGCCCCGGACAGCGCCTTGATCAGGCTGGACTTGCCGGCGCCGTTGTCGCCGATCACGGCGAGGATCTCGCCCGGCAGCAGCTCGAGGTCGCTGCCGTCGATCGCGACCACCCGCCCGTACCGTTTGGTCAGGCCTTTTGCTTGCAGAACCGGCTCGGTCATCAACCCTTGACCTTCCTGATCCACTGGTCCAGGGACACCGCGATCAACACCAGCAGGCCGATGGCGAAGCCCTGCCAGACCACCTCGACCCCGGCCAGTTGCAGCCCGTTGCGGAAGACGCCGACGATCAGCGCGCCGATCAATGTGCCGAGCACCCCGCCCCGGCCGCCGAAGAGGCTGGTCCCGCCGAGCACGACCGCGGTGATCGAGTCCAGGTTGTACTCGGTGCCGACGTTCGGGCTGGCCGACGCGAGTCGTCCGATCAGGATCCAGCCGCCGATCGCGTAGAGCAGCCCGGCGACGGTATAGACCGAGAAGAGCACCCTGCTGGTACGGATCCCGGCCAGTCGCGCCGCCTCGGCGTCGTCCCCGGTCGCGTAGACGTGCTTGCCCCAGGCGGTCCGGCCGAGCGCGTACCAGAAGAAGCCGAACAGCAGCAGCATCAGGATCGAGCCGTAGCTGAGCTGGAAGCTCCCGATCGCGATGGTGTCCCCGGTCCAGGTCATCAGGTGCGGCATGTCCGAGCCGCGGATCGTCTCGCTGTTGCTGACCACCGAGTTCAGCGAGAAGAAGATGGTCAGCGTGCCGAGCGTGACGATGAACGGGGGCAGCTTGATCCGGGTGACCAGGAATCCGTTCAGCGCGCCCATCGCCGTCCCGCAGGCCAGCCCGAGCAGCAGTGCGAGCACCGCGGGCATCCCGACCTTGAAGCAGAACTGGGCCATCAGGACCGAGGAGAAGACCGCGATCGCGCCGGCCGACAGGTCGATGCCGGCGGTCAGGATGATCAGCGTCTGCCCGAGCGCGAGCGTGGCGATCACGGTGACCTGCAGGAGCACCAGCGACAGGTTGGCGGCGGCGAAGAAGCGGGTGTTGACGATCGAGAACGCGATGATCGCCAGGATCAGTACGGCCAGCGGCCCGAGGACCGGATTGCCGTGCAGCGCGTGCTGCAGGCGCAGGCCGAACGAGTCGTGCCGGTGTACGTCGAAGTCGGCGGCGGTGGTCGTCGTACTCAAAGTTCACCCCCAGCAGTTCTGCTTGCCCCACGTGGAGTCCTTGGCCTCCACGCCGGCCTGCGGGTCGTCGGTGATCAACTGGACGCCGGTGTCGTAGAAGTCCTTGCCGGCGGTGTTCTGCGGTTTGGTGCCGTCCTTGGCGTACTTCGCGATCGCTTCGACGGCGAGCTCGGCCATCTTGATCGGGAACTGCATCGAGGTGGCCCCGATGACGCCGTTCGCGACGTTGTCCACGCCCGGGCAGCCGCCGTCGATCGAGACGATCGTGACGTCCTTGTCCCGGCCGGCGGCCTTGAGCGCCTGGTACGCGCCGGCCGCCGCGGGCTCGTTGATGGTGTAGACCAGGTTGATCGACGGATCCTTCTGCAACAGGTTCTCCATCGCGGTACGGCCGCCCTCCTCGTTGCCGTCGGTGACGTCGTGCCCGGAGATCCGCGGGTCGTTCTCGTCGCCGATCCGGTTCGGGTCGCCGTTCGGGATCCCGAACCCCTCCAGGAAGCCCTGGTCCCGCTTGACGTCCACGGAGACCTGGTTCGGATTGAGGTCGAGCATCGCGATCTTCGCGGTCTTGCCGTCCTTGGTGAACTTCGCCTTGGCCCACTCGCCGATCAGCTTTCCGGCCTGGTAGTTGTCGGTGGCGAAGGTGGCGTCCGCGGCGTCCGGCGGATCGACCGGCGTGTCCAGGGCGATCACCAGCATGTTCGCCTTATGCGCCCGGTCCAGTGAGGGCACGATCGCCTTCGAGTCGTTCGGCGTGATCAGAAAACCTTTTGCGCCGTACGAGATGAGGTTCTCGATCGCCTGCACCTGAGCCTCGTTGTCGCCGTCGACCTTCCCGGCGAACGTCAGGAGGTCGAGGCCCTGCTGTTCGGCGGCGCTCTGGGCGCCGTGTTTCATCGTCACGAAGAACGGGTTCGTGTCCGTTTTGGTGATCAGTCCGACCACCGGCTCACCGGTGCCCCGATTACAGGCCGCGCCGGTCAGCAGGAGCGCCACGCAGCCCGTGGCCGCCATCAACCTGCGCATGTTGCCTCCGCCACATCGAGGGACAACGCTGCCTTGGAGTACACGCCCCTTGATTCATCGGTGTCAACACGGAGTTGCCCGCTTGTTGCATAAAGTGATCGCGGCCCACCGATGGCGGGCCGCGATCCGATGCGTTATGCGATCAGTTGAAGCTGTTCGGTCAGTTGAAGCTGTTCAGGTAGACCGGCACGGTCGCCGTCCCCTGCGCGGCCGCTCCGGTGTTGTTGACCACGTGGTCGATCACACCGTTGCCACCGAGCGAGACGGTCAGCAGGTTGTGCAGCTTGACGCCGGAGTTCACCGGCACCTCGAACCCGCTGTTGGAGTGGATGCTCGGGTTCACGTTGAAGTAGCAGTAGCTGCCCAGTCCCCAGGCCTCGTGGCTGGTCACCGAGTCGGCCACCTTGTACGCGGCGTACCCGTTGGCCCCGGAGCGCCAGGCGGCCTGCGTCGGCGGGTCGTACGGCTGCTCGTTCTGCAGGAAGTACGTCTTGCCGCCGTTGCCGTTCCACACCACCTCGTACTTCTGGTAGTGCTCGACGAACAGGCCGTACGCGGTCACGTTCTGACCGTTCACGATCAGGCCACTGTCGGCCGTGTTGACGGCCCAGCCGTAGGTCCCGGCGTTGCCGTGGTCGGCGCGCCACGCCCAGATGTGGTCGATGATCGCGTTGTTGCTGTTCACCAGCAGGCTGTTGGTGGCCTTGCCGGCGATCGAGCCGCCGATCCGGAAGAACACGTCCTGGATCGTGGTCGGGTTCGCCGCGTGGTTGGCCGACGAGCCGTTCGGGCCGATGACCAGCAGGTTCGCCGAGTTGGTGGTGCCGGCGTCGAAGAGCAGGCCGGCGATCTTCACGCCGTCCACATCGGCCACCTGGACCGGGGTGACGCCGTTGTCCGGGATGATCGTCGCGTAGCCGAGACCCATCACCACGGTGTTCGCCCGGGTCACGTTGATCGTCTGGTTCACGTGGTAGACGCCCGGCTGGAAGATCAGGTTGAGGCCCTGCGCCAGCGCCTGGTTGATCGTCGCCGCGCTGTCGCCCGGCTTCGCCACGTAGAACTGGCTCAGCGGGATGCTGGTGCCCGGCGTGTTGCCGTTCGCCCAGCTCACCCCGGACGAGTTGGTCGACAGGCTGGGCACGAACACCGCGTAGTTGCCGCCGTTGAGGTACAGGTACGGCTTCTCCCGGATCACCGGGGTCTGCGCGATCGTGGTGTACGGCGGGTTCGGGAAGCTGCTCGCCGGAGCGCCCTGGACACCGACGAAGGTCTGGTTCCAGACCGCGTTGGAGTTCGAGCCGATCTGGCTGTTCCGGGTGAACCACTGCTGCTGCGAGTACTGGCCCTCGACGCCGCTGATCCGCGAGTCGGCGATGTAGCCACCGGACGCCCAGCCGTAGCCGTTCGGCGCCAGGTTCAGGTCACCGTGCACGTCCATCCGGCGGAACGGCGCGGCCTGCGACACGGCCCAGCGGTCGGCGCCGGAGACCGGGTACAGCGAGATGTTCTCGACCGAGCGCCAGAAGTTCTGGGTCGCGTTGCCCTGGAACCAGCCGGCGTCCACGGTGATGTCGCCGTTGATCCGCACGTCCTGCGGGTTCTGACCGAGACCGATCACCGAGGTGTTGAACCCGACCTGGATGTTCAGGCCGTTGTAGGTGCCCGGCTTGAACGCCAGCAGGTTGCGCTGGGTACCGAACTGGTTCGTCTCCTGCTGCGCGAAGATCGCGTCGGCGGTCGCCTGGATCGACGCCGAGGACTGGCTCGGGTCGAAGACGGTGACCTGGGCGCCGAGGCTGCCGCCGCCCGGCAGGGTCGGGCCGGTCGGGGAGGTGGTCGGGTCGGTCGGCGTGGTGGTGCCGCCGCCGTAGACCTTGAACTCCCACAGCGAGTAGCCGTAGCCGGTGGTGCGCTGGGTGCCGTACATCCGGACGTACCGGCCGGAGCCGTTCACCGTCAGGTTCTGGTTGCCACCGGTGGAGGTGGTGGTCGAGTAGATCGAGGTCCAGCTGGAGGCGTTGTTCGAGGTCTGGATCTCGAACGCCTTGCCGGCCGCGGTCTCCCAGTTCAGTTCGACCCGGGAGATCGACTGGGTGGTGCCCAGGTCGACCTGCAGCCACTGCGGGTCCGAGAAGGCGGACGCCCAGCGGGTGCCGGCGTTGCCGTCGACGGCTTCCGAGGCGAGGTAGGCGCCGGCCGCTTCGGTGGACGACGCGGTCGCGGGCTTGCCCTGCGACAGCAGCGTCTCGGCTGCCGATGCGCCGGTCATGGTGATGGCGGCATAACCGGCGACAACCGCGGCCGTGAGGCCTACGATCGCGCCGCTCCGCCAACGGGAGCGTCTCATGGGGGTCTCCTGGTAGGACGGGAGGAGGGGGACGACGACGTACTGGGAGAGCGCTCACCCGGTGCCACGACGCTAAGAGTCGTTACCAATCGATGTCCAGGATGTTGCGAGGTTCCGGAACCGGTACCGGCGACCGCCACTGTTTCACCAGGTAAGCCGTCACCAAACCCATTCATGCAGGTCAGCGCGTCGGTAACAATCGACCTGACGTGTTACATGAATATCGATAACAGGTCTTCCGGAACCGGTTCCGTCGAGTCTCGCCACAACTCCCAAAAGCCTTCAGAAACATTTATTTCCGTACGAAGGGTCAGCGCTCGTGGGAGCGTGCGTCGTCGAGCCTGACCCGCACCTCGCCCAGCAACTCGACCAGCGCGGCGAGCCGGTCGTCGGAGAGCCCGGCGAAGGCGACCGTCGCGTCCGGGTGCATCGCCCGCATGGCCGAGCCCAGCAGTTCGCCGCCGTGCGCGGTCAGCCGGACCTCCCGGCGCCGGCTGTCGTCCCCGGCCACCTCGATCCCGACCGCGCCCAGGTCGACGAGGGTGCGCAGGGTCTTGGAGACGGCCGGCTGGTTGACCTCCATCGCCGCCGCGATCTCGCCGACCGAGCACCCCTGCGGCGCCTGCGCCAGATGCGACAGCACCGCGGTGTGCGTGAGGGTGATGCCGAGCGGGCGCAGCGCCCGGTTCAGGCGGGTGCTGCTCAGCTGATGGACGATGGCGAGCTCGCGCAGAGCCCGTCCCTGAGTCTCCGGACGTTCCATCGGCCAATAATATTCCACGGAATACTTGACCGCGAGCCGCCTCGGCGTACAGGATCTATTCCATGGAATATGAAAAGGTTCGCCCCGCCGCCCTGATCTCCGTCGTCGCCCTCGGCTTCGCCGCCCAGCGCATCACCCAGACCGTGCTGGACGGTTTCTACGCCCGCTCCGGCTACCCGGTGCCCTACTACGTCGGCCAGCTGTCGTTCAGCGCCGGCAAGCTCTCCGGGTGGTATGCGGAGATGCGGCGCCACGGCACGCTGGGCGTCTACTGGCAGACCCAGTTCGTCGACTTCGCCTTCATCGCCGCGACCATGCTGTTCTTCACCGCGCTGCTGGTCGCCGTGGCCCGCGCCTTCCCGGCCGGCAGCCGCGGCCGCCGCATCGGCCGCCGAATGGTCTGGTTCGGGGTCGCCGCCCCGCTCTTCGACGTCCTGGAGAACCTGTTCTCGTTCGTCATGCTGCCCGACCCGGCCGCGATCTCCCCGACGGTCGCGCTGCTGTACTCGACCGCCGCCGCGCTGAAATTCGCCTGCTTCGTCGTCGTCTACCTGTGGACGGCCGGCGGCCTGAGCACCGCCGGCATCCAGTGGATCCGCAACCGCCGGGCCGGCCGGTCGTCGGCGGCAGCGGCAGCGGCGGGCACAGCCTGATCCCGCCGCTGGTCCGGGAAACGCGCGAACCCGCCGTGGGCCGGATCCGGTGAGTCGATCCCGGCGCGGAGCGCACCGGAGTCGGCCCACCCGGACCGGCCGGGTCACGGCGGGTTCGGCGAGTGGCGCGGGCGGAGATCAGCCGAGGCTGACCGACGGGTAGAGCGGGAACGGCGCGAGCAGGTCGGTGGCCTGCTTGGCGACGCCCTCGGACAGGGCCGGGTCCAGCGTGAACTTGGCCTTCGACGTAGCGTCGGGGGTGGTGTTCACGAGGACGGTGTGGATCAGCTCGGCGATCTGGTCCATCTCCGCGACGCCGAGGCCGCGCGAGGTCAGGGCCGGGGTGCCGATCCGGATGCCGGACGTGTACCAGGCACCGTTCGGGTCGGACGGGATCGCGTTGCGGTTCGTGACGATGCCGCTGTCCAGCAGGGCCTGCTCGGCCTGGCGGCCGGTCAGCCCGAACGGGTGCACGTCGAGCAGCACCAGGTGGTTGTCGGTGCCACCGGAGACCAACTGCACGCCCCGCTTGGCCAGGCCCTCGGCGAGCGCCTGGCTGTTGGTGACGATCTGCTGGGCGTACGTCGCGAACTCCGGCCGGCGGGCCTCCGCGAACGCGATCGCCTTGGCGGCCATCACGTGCGGCAGCGGGCCGCCGAGGACCATCGGGCAGCCACGGTCCACCTGCGACGACAGCTCCGGCTGGCAGAACACGGCGCCACCGCGCGGGCCCCGCAGGCTCTTGTGGGTGGTGGTGGTGACGATGTGCGCGTGCGGGATCGGGTTGTAGTCCCCGGTGAACACGCCACCGGCGACCAGCCCGGCGAAGTGCGCCATGTCGACCATGAAGGTCGCGCCCACCTCGTCGGCGATCTCCCGCATCTTGGCAAAATTCACCTTGCGGGGGTACGCCGAGTAGCCGCCGACAAGCACAGCCGGCTTGAACTCCTTGGCCGACTCCAGCAGCGCCTTGTAGTCGATCTGCCCGGTCGCCGGGTCGACGCCGTAGGAGCGCTGGTCGAACATCTTGCCGGAGATGTTCGGACGGAACCCGTGGGTCAGGTGCCCACCGGCGTCCAGCGACATGCCGAGCAGCCGCTGGTTGCCGAACGCCTGCCGCAGCTCGGCCCACTCGGCGTCGGTCAGGTCGTTGATCTGCCGCTTCTCGAACTTCTTCAGGTACGGCACCTCGACGCGGTCGGCCAGGATCGCCCAGTAGGCGACCAGGTTCGCGTCGATGCCGGAGTGCGGCTGGACATACGCATACGGAGCGTCGAACAGCGCCTTGGCGTGCTCGACGGCGACCGACTCGACGGTGTCCACGTTCTGGCAGCCGGCGTAGAAGCGGCGCCCGATCGTGCCCTCGGCGTACTTGTCGGAGAGCCAGTTGCCCATCGCCAGCAGGACGGCCGGCGAGGCGTAGTTCTCACTGGCGATCAGCTTCAGCGACTCGCGCTGGTCGGTGAGCTCCTTCGCGATCGCGTCGGCGATGCGCGGCTCGACGGACCGGACCACCTCGAGGGCGGAGCGGAAAGCGGTGGATTCAGCGTTCAGTTCAGACACAAGGACCTCCCTATCACGTAAGCGAAGAGGCCCAGGCGCACGGCAGGTCGTCATCTCGACGAGGCCGCTCCCCGATGGTCAACCATCCGAACGCGCCAGTCACGGCCTACCCGCCAGCATACCGATCCCACCCGCGACGGTCACACCTGTTGCCGGCCTCCGGGGGCCACCGTCACTCGATTGGCCCCGGATTTCGGGCAAAATATCCGGCAAATAAGAAAAGGCCCACCCCGAATGGGGTGGGCCTAATCTGTAAGTTGAGTCCGGCGGCGTCCTACTCTCCCACACCCTCCCGAGTGCAGTACCATCGGCGCTGGAGGGCTTAGCTACCGGGTTCGGAATGTGACCGGGCGTTTCCCCTCCGCTATGACCACCGTAACAACGGTCAGCGGTAGAACAAACCAGCAACCCGACTCTTACGAATCAGGGTGGTTGTTCGTTTGCTGTGAATCACACAGTGGACGCAAGTAAAATGTTTAGGGTGGTTAAGCCCTCGGCCTATTAGTACCGGTCAACTCAACACGTTACCGTGCTTACATCTCCGGCCTATCAACCCAGTAGTCTAGCTGGGAGCCTTACCCACTCAAGGTGGTGGGATACCTCATCTCGAAGCAGGCTTCCCGCTTAGATGCTTTCAGCGGTTATCCCTTCCGAACGTAGCCAACCAGCCATGCTCCTGGCGGAACAACTGGCACACCAGAGGTTCGTCCGTCCCGGTCCTCTCGTACTAGGGACAGCCCTTCTCAAGTATCCAACGCGCACGGCGGATAGGGACCGAACTGTCTCACGACGTTCTAAACCCAGCTCGCGTACCGCTTTAATGGGCGAACAGCCCAACCCTTGGGACCTGCTACAGCCCCAGGATGCGACGAGCCGACATCGAGGTGCCAAACCATCCCGTCGATATGGACTCTTGGGGAAGATCAGCCTGTTATCCCCGGGGTACCTTTTATCCGTTGAGCGACACCGCTTCCACACGCAAGTGCCGGATCACTAGTCCCGACTTTCGTCCCTGCTCGACCCGTCAGTCTCACAGTCAAGCTCCCTTGTGCACTTACACTCAACACCTGATTGCCAACCAGGCTGAGGGAACCTTTGGGCGCCTCCGTTACCCTTTAGGAGGCAACCGCCCCAGTTAAACTACCCACCAGACACTGTCCCTCGACCCGATCAGGGCCGCAAGTTAGATACCCAAACCCAACAGAGTGGTATTTCAACAATGACTCCACCCGAACTGGCGTCCGAGCTTCACAGTCTCCCACCTATCCTACACAATCGAATTCAGATACCAATGTCAAGCTATAGTAAAGGTCCCGGGGTCTTTCCGTCCTGCCGCGCGTAACGAGCATCTTTACTCGTACTGCAATTTCGCCGGGCCTGTGGTTGAGACAGTGGGGAAGTCGTTACGCCATTCGTGCAGGTCGGAACTTACCCGACAAGGAATTTCGCTACCTTAGGATGGTTATAGTTACCACCGCCGTTTACTGGCGCTTAAGTTCTCCGCCTCGCCCCGAAGAGCTAACAGGTCCCCTTAACGTTCCAGCACCGGGCAGGCGTCAGTCCATATACATCGTCTTACGACTTGGCATGGACCTGTGTTTTTAGTAAACAGTCGCTTCCCCCTGCTCTCTGCGGCCATACCACGCTCCACCCGCAAGGGGCTTCACGCGTCCGGCCCCCCTTCTCCCTAAGTTACGGGGGCAATTTGCCGAGTTCCTTAACCACAGTTCACCCGTCGCCTCGGTATTCTCTACCTGACCACCTGTGTCGGTTTAGGGTACGGGCCGCTCGAAACATCGCTAGAGGCTTTTCTCGGCAGCATAGGATCAATGACTTCACCAGAACGGCTCGGCATCACGTCTCAGCCTATTGCACCGCGGATTTGCCTACGGTACGGCCTACACGCTTACCCCGGCACAACCACCGGCCGGGATCATCTACCTTCCTGCGTCACCCCATCGCTAAACTACTACCCATTAAGGTCCCAGACTCCACCAGTTCAGACCGAAGTCCTCGCCGGCTTTGCGTGGTTAGTACAATGAGGTTC